>NZ_CP194010.1:630833-946250 GCF_042055075.2 Roseobacter phycocola
GCTCTACGATGTGGCCAAAACGGCAGGCGTTTCGACGGCCACTGTTTCGCGCTGTCTGAACTCTCCTGAACAGGTGGTGGAACACACCCGTAAGCGTGTGCTCGAGGTGGTGCACCAGCTTGGATATACGCCGAATTTCGGGGCCCGGGCGATGGCCGCCAAGCGTACGTACACCATCGGTGCCGTCATTCCGACAATGGAGAACGCGATCTTTGCCCGGGGGCTGCAGGCCTTTCAGGAGGAGCTGCGTGCGAGCGGGTACACACTTCTTGTTTCCAGCTCGGCATACGACCCGAAGATCGAAGAGGAACAGATCCGCGCTCTGATTGCCCGTGGTGCAGATGGTCTTCTGCTCATTGGTCACGACCGGACGGCGACGGTGGCGGAGTATCTGGAAAAGCAGGGCACGCCGGCGGTGGCGGCCTGGAGTTATGAGGCCGACGGTACGCTGCCGTCTGTTGGTTTTGACAACAGATCAGCGATGCGCGCCCTGGCGCAGGAGGTCCTGGCGCTGGGTCATCGCAGAATTGGCGTTATTTCCGGGATTACGGATGGCAATGACCGGGCGCGCCGGCGGGTCGAAGGGATCCTTGACGCGGTCTCAGACGCGGGTCTCGGCAGGGACTGTGTTGAGATATCCGAAACGCCCTACGACATCGCGAATGGCGCTGCTGCGTTCCGGCTGTTTATGCAGGCGGAGGAAAAGCCAACGGTGGTGATGTGCGGAAATGACGTTCTTGCTGCAGGCGCGCTCCGCGCCGCGGCTGAAATGGACATCCGGGTGCCGCAGGATGTCTCGGTCACGGGGTTCGATGACATTGAACTTGCGGGCATTCTGTCGCCGCCCCTGACCACTGTGCATGTCCCGCACCGGGAGATGGGACGCACCGCCGCCCGTACACTGATCGGCATGGTGCAGAACGGAACCAGTGGCAAAACATCATTGCTTGAGGCGCGTCTTTGTCTGCGTGGATCGCTGGCCGCGCCGGGAAGTGACTGAGCGGATCGAAAGCCGGGGCAGCACAGTGACGTATATAGCTCACCACGTGCGGGAAACCTGACATCGGTGTGGCAGAAACGCGCCCACGGCATCGAAAAACGGCCTTTTTGCCATTAACCTATTGCATATTCGACACTCGCTGGAACTTCCCGACTTTTCTATATTGAGTAAAATTTTATTAGATTTACGGGTAGTGTGCCCGGTTTGGGCCAGTGGAGTATCGGTATGCGGGAACAGAGGCAGTCAGGAAACCACCGGCGGTTTTTGCGCGCGGGCACGTCCGCAATTGCACTTATGTTGGGGGCATCATATTTCGGCGCCGGGTCTGTAGTCGCACAGTCGCCCGAAGGCGGCGTGGTTGCCGCGGGTGCGGCATCCATCTCACAGACAGCTACGACGTCAGTCATTCAGCAATCGAGTCATCGGGCGATCATTGACTGGCAGGGATTTGATGTTGGCCGTGACCATACGGTGGTGTTCGATCAGCTGGGACGCAGTTCCGCGACGCTCAACAGGGTGCAGTCCGTTACACCCAGCCTGATCGAGGGAACGATTACGGCACCCGGAACTGTGGTCATCCAGAACACGGCGGGTGTGCTGTTCTCCGGCACGGCCCGCGTGGATACCGGTGGGCTCGTGGCGTCGTCGCAGATCGTGGACGCTGATCATTTCATGTCCAGTGGCAATTTCCGGATCGGTGGCGGGGAGCGCCCCGGCGCACGGGTCGTGAACGAAGGCAGTTTTACCATCGGCGATGCAGGTCTTGCGGCGCTGGTTGGCACAGATGTTGAGAACGCGGGTGTGATTTCGGCGCATATGGGGACGGTTACGCTCGCTTCCGGCACAACGACCACCATCGACCTGTCTGGTGACGGCGTGTTCCAGGTCGCTGTTGATGGCGCGCCACAGGGTGGTCGCGTTACGCAATCCGGCTCGGTAGATGTATCCGGCGGCCGTGTGCTGCTGACAGCCAGTGGCGCTGCAGGTGCTCTGGACAGTGTGATCAATACATCCGGCGTGATCCGGGCGGCTTCCGGCGCACGCAAAGGCGGCAGCATTGAGCTGGTCGGTCGCGGCGGCGGAGGTGTCCGGGTGGCCGGGACTGTTAATGCGTCCTCTGAGGAGTCTTCCGGCGGCAGCATCTGGGTGCTGGGCGAAACAGTGGAAATCTCCGCGGCGGCGCGTCTCTGGGCAGATGGGGGCAAGGACGGCGGCAGCATTCTGGCCGGAGGAGACGTCAAAGGTGGCGGTGACCTGCGGACCGCACAGCAGACCCGGGTTGCCTCGGGGGCAGAACTTTCCGCGGATGGCGCTTCGGGCTCCGGCGGTGACGTGGTCGTCTGGTCCGACGACAGCACGTGGTTTGACGGCATGATTTCGGCAACCGGCAGTATTTCCGGGGGATTTGTCGAAACATCCGGCCGCATCAACCTTGATGTCGGTGATAACGCGAAAGTTGCACTGGGTTCTGGTGGGCAATGGCTGCTTGATCCGCGCAACGTGGTTATTGCGAACGGTGGGTCCGGTGCGACAGCTGGGGTAAACAGTCCGCCCGCCGGGGCCGGTGACTTCCGGATCAACCGCAATTCGATCCGTACCGTGCTGAATGCTGGCTCTGATGTTACGATCACAACTGATCAGGCGGGCTCAACGGACCCGGGCAACATCACGGTCGCAGCCGATCTGCGCTGGAACGGTGCTGGCAGCCTTACCCTTGATGCTGATGCGGACATTGTCCTGAACAGATCATTGCGGACTGATGGCGCAGGAAACGTCACACTGGATGCAGGAACCAGCATTGTCGTGAACCGCAGGCTGCGGTCAGACGGCGCCGGCGATCTGGTCCTGAATGCAGGCACCGATATCCGAGTGCAAACCGGTGACATACAAAGCCGCGGAACCGGTGACATCGCCATGACCGCGGGTGGCAATGTGACCGTGAACCGCAATGTGCAGACATTCTCGACCGGTAATATCAACATCAATGCAGGCGGGTTTGTCGACCTGAACCGGTCGGTTTTCAGCCGTGGTGCGGGTAATGTGGAAATCAGGGCCGACGGTTCCGTGACGGTCGACCGTGACCAGCAGAACCGCGGCTCGGGTGGATATCTGATTGATGCCGGAGACCAGCTTACCCTGAACCGGTCTGTTGCTTCTACCGGTCAGGGGTCAATCGACCTGCGTGCGCAGAATGATGTGACGATCAACAGGAACGTAAACTCCACCAGGGGTGGCGACGTGACGGTCCTTTCACGTGCAGGCGACGTTGTCTTTGGCGGATCGGGGGCCAACCAGATCCTGCGAACCAACCAGGGCCGTATGCTGTTGGAAGCGACAAATGGCAGCGTTCTACTGCAGCGCACGAACAATACGAACCGCAATACGCAGATTTATTCAAATTCCGGCGCAATTGATATCGTCGCGGCGACGGAGATCCGTCTGCAGGGTGGTACGCGGTCGCGCCAGCTGGCAAGGCTGGGACGGACGCGTGACTCGTCTGACATCTCCCTGACCGCACCGGTTGTTTCCGTTCTGGGCGGCAATGGCTCGAACCGTGGCCACGCCCAGATTCTGGCGGGCGCAGGGGGCTCCATCAGTATTGACGCGGACACACTGACCGTTGCTGATGGCACCGGTGGAGCAAGAGGCCAGATCCAGGCGCTGAACGGTGCCTCCCTGAACCTTGATGCAGGAACGCAGAGCTGGCGCGGTTTTGTACGTGGCACCGGCGACACCACACTGACCGGCGATATCACGGCGACGATACGTCCCAGATTTGATCTGAACCCCGGTTCTGATTTTACGCTGGCCTCGGGCAGTTTCAGTTCAGCCAGCCAGCGGTTTGATGTGACCGCGAGTGCAGATGCCGGTACGGGCGGCATGATCCGCATCGGGGGGCCGGTCGAGGCTACAACGGTTCTGTTGCAGACAGATGGTGGCGTGCGCCTTGACAGCGGCGCGCGTGTGACAGGAACTGCGGGGGGCACATCCGTTGTTGTCGCCGCCGGAAACGCGTTCCGCAATGATGCCGGCGCGGACGTTCTGACAACACCTGCAGCAGGTGCCCGCTGGCTTCTCTACATCGATACCTTCGCCGGTCTGACCGGTACCGAACCGGACTCCGGTCAGTTCGACCTTTATAACCGCGCGTACAATCCAAGAAACCGCGATCCCTTTGGTGCGACATTTGCAGGTAACCGCATCGTCTATGCAGAACAGCCCGTTCTGCGGTTCACAGCAAATTCCCTGACCAAGACTTATGGGGATGACGTCACCGGGTTGCTCGGGTTTACGGTTGCCGGGCTTCGGCCCGGGGATTCTGAGGCGACCGCCCTGACGGCTCTGGTGACGGTGTCAAGCACAGGTGCCCCGGCGACGGCAGAGGTCAATGGCAGTCCTTATGACATCATTCTTATGGCTGGGACGGCTTCTGATCAGGGATATGCGCTCGCTCCTCTTGAAAACGGAACGCTGACTGTCAACCCGGCCCCTCTCACGATTACAGCAAATGATGCCAGCCGCGATGCGGGTGAACCAAACCCGGTCTTCACCGAGACCATCACGGGTTTTGTTCTGGGGGAGACAATCGGTGATCTGGATGGCAACCTGACACTGACAACACCGGCGACGCAGGCCAGCCCCGCGGGCACATTTGCCATCACCCCCGCTGGTGTGACATCAGGCAATTACGCGATCACCTTTGTTGATGGTGTTCTGACTGTCGGTGCTGTGGCGCCTGACAGCCTGGCAGCAACGGACCTGAGCGAGGGCGGCGTGGATGGCGCCCGCCGGGCAGGGCGCCGCGCCTATCCGCTGACACCTGGTGATGCCGCATTCCGCACCACTGAGCGGGATGCGCCGCTGGCACAGTCTGACCCATTCGCACTGACCTACTCTCTGGGCGAAGTCGAAACCTTTGCGCAGGCTGGAGATACGGGTTCACAGGGCTTTGTTCCTGCTGCGGGCGGGCTTGACGCTGAAACAAGCGGAGACTGCGGCGTTGCTGCGAATATCGGTACTGCACCACGCGCCGGATGCGTGCCGGTGGTGCGGCCAGAATCATACTGGGATCGTCGTTGATGCGCCTGCACTCCCTTCTGCTGACTACTGTTCTCGCGGCAACTCCGGCCGTCTCTCAGGCGCAGGCTCCTGAGGTGCCGCCATTGCCGGACACCACAGGTCAGGAAGAACCGCGTGTCTCATCACCGGAAACGCCGGAGGCCGGCGGACCGCTTCAGCCGGGCGGCGACGGGCCCTCATTTATTCTGCGCGGCGTCGCACTCGAAGGTGCAACCGTCCTGGACCAGAAGGTTTTGACGCCCATCTGGGCGAACCTTCTGGGCCAGCCGGTCACCGTGCCCACACTGAACGCCATCGCAGCACGCATCAGCGCGGCCTACCGCGAGGCCGGTTATGTTCTGTCACAGGCCATACTGCCGGCGCAGTCGATCGATGATGGTGTGGTCGAGATCATCGTTGTTGAGGGTTTCATTGACGATCTGCGTCTCAACGGCGGTGCACCGGAACAGCAACGCCTGGTCGAGGAGTATTTTGGCGCGACCGACAGCGAAAGACCATTGCGCCTTGAGACGCTGGAGCGCGGCGTTCTGCTGTCGCGTGATGCGGTGGGCGGGGCCTCGCCCGGGTCGGTTCAGACAGTTCTTGGTCCCTCCCCGGACACGTTCGGTGCGGCCGATCTGGATGTCAGTATCACGCCGCAGAACCGCACAGGCTACGTGTCTGTCGATAACCGGGGCTCGCGTCTTTATGGCGAATGGACGCTGGGCGCGGGGCTGAGAACGTTCAATGCTTTCGGCCTGAATGAGACGATGGATTACACGCTGGCACTGGCGCCGCAGGGAACATCTCTGGTGTTTGGGGCTGTGACATTTGAGGCGCCGCTGTCTGGTGTCGCCGGCAGTTTTCTGGACGGCGCGCGGCTGCGGCTCGATGCCAATGTGTTCCGGGGCGATCCCGATCTGACACAGACAGGTGCTACAGCAGACCTGACAACGATTTCTGAGCAGCAGGAGATTTCCGCGGCGCTGGTCGTCCCGTTTGTGCGTACAAGATCGTCCAACCTGATCGGCCGGTTCGGGCTGACTGCGCGTCAGAGCGATGCGGAAACGCGGCTGTCGGGTTTGTCGACCGAAGAAGAGGACCGGCTGGTTGTTCTGGAAACAGGACTGGCCTGGGATGTTGCGGACCGCCGGGGCGGGATCAGCCTGGTGGATGTGTCTCTGCGGCAGGGGCTTGATGTTGCCGGTGCACGGCGATCTGCCACGGGTCCTGCGGCGGGGGAACTGACCTTCACATCCGCCCAGATACGCCTGTCGCGGCTTCAGTCTCTGGGGGACGGACCGTGGTCGCTCTATGGTGAAATCACCGGTCAGATGACACGGGGCGTTCAGCCGAATTCAGAGCGTTTCTTCCTTGGCGGTTCCACAATCGGACGGGGTTTTGCCCCCGGTAACACGTCGGGCGATTCCGGATATGCGGGCCGCGCGGAACTGCGCCGGACACTGGGTGCAGATGCCCTCGGTTCCTTCGCGGAAGCGGCAGATGTATTCGCCTTTGTGGATTACGGCCGGGCATACGACAGGTCCATTGCACGGGACGGTATCCAGTGGGAGAACCTCGGATCAGTCGGGATTGGTGCGCGCATTGCAGTCACCCCATGGCTTTCCCTGACGCCCACCATCGTGCGCCAGATCAGCGGCACTGCAAACGACACAACAGACACATCTGCGGAAACCCGCTTCTTTCTGGGGGCAGTTGCACGTTTCTGACGTCCCGCGGCTGTGTTGAATAAAATCCGCTGAAATCACGGAGCCACCGTTAGCCCCGCATTAAGGTGCGTGGCGCAGTCTCTTACCCGGGTTTGTCCGATGTTTCGGGCAATTTGGGTTGGAGTGTATCCATGCTTTGGAGCAGAGCAGGGCGCAGGCTTGGCTGCGTCGCGACGGTTGTCGTCCGGATTTTTGTGGTGTTCGTGCTGGTTTCAGTCCTGAACACAGCGCGCGCCCATGCCATCGAGGCGCGAAAACCGGTCATGTATCACGCGGCTGTGGTGAACGGATCAGTCACCGGATCCGCGTTTTCGATTTCGCAGGGCATCGCTGTCACCAATGCCCATGTGGTCGGCGGGCGTGATGCTGGCGATCTGATTTACCTTTTGCTGCCCGGCCAGCCACGCGTTGCAGCGCGCATTCTGGCGATCAGCCCCCGTATCGATCTTGCTGTGCTGTCCATATCAGACGGGCTTCTGCCGGTTGCGCCTGCGGGCGAGGCACGCGATGGGCGTGGCCAGTCCGTCTATGCAGTTGGTGTTATCGCGTCCAGTGGTGCACCCCGCCGTCAGGTGACTGTGCCGGGCACGGTGTCTTCGGGGATGCAGACTGTACGGCCTTTCGGGCGGGGGGTCATTGCCCGTATGCCGGGGGTGCGGCGCGGGTTTTCGGGCGGTCCGGTCTTTGACAGGCGCGGTCAGCTCGTGGGCATGGTTGCAGCATTGCGTCCCGGACGCTCCGGAAATGCTTCGGCGCGGGAGGCCTTTATCCTGAGCGCCGACGATGTGCGTGAGGAAGTCGCCCGGCTGATGCGGCGCGCGGATGTCTGGCGGTCAGCGGACACCCGCTAACCCGTTTTATCCCTGAAGCCGCTGCCGGTGTGCTACAGGACTATTGATAGTTACAAAAGCAACAACTACACCCCTTGAGCAGCTGCAAAAGGGGAGGACACCGGATGAACCGTCACACCGAGAGCGCGCCTCTTGTCCAGGCACCGTCGCTTCCCGGGCCACATGCGGGCTACATGCCGGGCTTCGGCAATGACTTTGAGACCGAGGCACTGCCGGATGCATTGCCCCAGGGCATGAACAGTCCGCAGAAGTGCAACTACGGGCTCTATGGTGAGCAGCTCAGCGGAACCGCCTTCACGCATGAGCGTCCCGAACGCACCTGGTGTTACAGGATCAGACCGTCTGTGCGGCATTCACACAGATATCAGCGTGTAGATCTGCCCTACTGGAAGTCGGCACCACACATGCCGGATGACGTATCCAGTCTTGGACAATACCGCTGGGACCCTGTGCCACACAGCGACACGCCGCTGACCTGGCTCACCGGCATGCGGACCATGACCACAGCAGGCGATGTTAACACCCGGGTGGGCATGGCCAGCCATATCTACCTCGTCACCGCATCCATGGTGGATCAGTATTTCTATTCAGCAGACAGCGAACTGCTGGTGGTTCCACAGGAGGGTCATCTGCGGTTTTGTACCGAGCTGGGCATTATCGACCTTGCCCCGAAGGAAATTGCCATCCTGCCCCGCGGCCTTCTGTACCGGGTCGAAGTGCTCGATGGTCCTTGCCGGGGCTTTGTCTGCGAGAATTACGGTCAGAAGTTCGAACTGCCCGGCCGCGGGCCAATCGGCGCAAACTGCATGGCCAATCCACGTGACTTCAAAGCGCCCGTAGCCGCCTATGAGGACCGCGAAGTACCGTCCACCGTAACCATAAAATGGTGCGGGCAATTCCACGAAACCCATATCGGACAGTCGCCGCTGGATGTGGTGGCCTGGCATGGAAACTATGCGCCTTATAAATATGATCTCGAAACCTATTGCCCGGTCGGTGCGGTGCTTTTTGACCACCCTGATCCGTCGATTTTTACTGTCCTGACGGCGCCCTCGGGCCAGCCCGGCACTGCAAACATCGACTTTGTTCTGTTCCGGGAACGCTGGATGGTCGCGGAAAACACGTTCCGGCCGCCGTGGTATCACAAGAACATCATGTCGGAACTGATGGGCAATATATATGGCCAGTATGATGCCAAACCGCAGGGCTTCGTGCCGGGGGGCATGTCACTGCACAACATGATGCTGCCGCACGGCCCGGACCGGGATGCCTTCGAGCGCGCGAGCAATGCTAATCTCGGCCCGGACAAGCTCGACAACACGATGTCCTTTATGTTTGAGACGCGCTTCCCTCAGCACCTGACCACTTTCGCGGGTAAAGAAGCACCTTTGCAGGACGACTACATCGACTGCTGGGAAGACCTTGAAAAGAAGTTTGATGGAACGCCGGGGCGGAAATGAAAATCGCAACCACAGATGACGGAACCCCGGACGGCCGGCTGGTCGTCGTGTCCGATGACCTCAGAACACAACAGTTCTGCGCGGAAAAGACGCTCCAGCAGGCGCTGGATGCGGACCGGATTTCGCCCGAAGGCACCGCGCTGGAATTTGACGCGGGACGGTGCAGATCGCCCTTGCCGCGCGCCTACCAGTTCCTTGACGGATCCGCCTATGTGAACCACGTCGAGCTTGTACGCCGGGCGAGGGGCGCGGAAATGCCGGAGAGCTTCTGGACTGATCCGCTGATGTATCAGGGCGGCTCGGACAGTTTTCTGTCACCGGGTGATGACATCCCCGGTCAGCCGGACTGGGGCGTGGATTTCGAAGGGGAGATTGCCGTTATCACGGCGGCCGTTCCGATGGGCGCCAGCCGGGACGAGGCATTGTCAGCAATCCGTTTCGTGATGCTCTGCAACGATGTCTCGCTGCGGGGTCTGATCCCCGGTGAGCTGGCCAAGGGCTTTGGATTTGTGCAGTCAAAACCCGCCTGTTCTTTCTCCCCCGTGGCTGTCTCGCCGGATGCGCTTCCGGGATGGCGCGATGGTCGATTGCATGGCGTCCTGAAAGTCGATCTGAATGGCGAGCCGTTTGGCCGCGCGGATGCCGGTATCGATATGACCTTCGACTTCGGCACGCTGATTGCGCATGCCGCAAGAACACGCGACATCGCGGCCGGCACGATAATCGGGTCGGGAACCGTTTCGAACAAGCTGGACGGCGGGCCTGGAAAACCAGTGTCTGACGGCGGCGCCGGGTACTCCTGCATCGCAGAGCAGCGCATGATCGAAACTATTGAGACAGGAGCACCGGTGACCCCTTTTCTGCAGCACGGTGACAGCGTCAGGATGTGGATGGAAGACAGTGAGGGACAGTCAATATTCGGCGCGATTGAACAGAACGTTCGGATGACGCAGCCGTAAGATGGCTGAGAATGAGGCCAAAGGGCCTGAACAGGAAAAACAGAAAGAAGATCGTAAAATGTCAAAGAAGTTCGCGTCACAAGGCGATATGACCGATAAAAAGATCACCTTTGATGAAATCGGAGAAGGGCTCTGGGCCTTTACCGCCGAAGGAGATCCAAATTCCGGCGTGATTATCGGCGACGACAGTGTGATGATTATTGAGGCGCAGGCCACGCCGCGTCTTGCCGGCCTGGTCATCGAAAAAGTCCGCAGCGTGACGGACAAGCCGATCAGCCATCTGGTGCTGACGCATTACCACGCAGTACGGGTCTTGGGCGCGTCCGCTTATAATGCGGGTCAGATCATTATGTCTGACACGGCCCGTGCCATGGTAGCTGAGCGCGGACAGGAAGACTGGGACAGTGAATTCCAGCGGTTTCCGCGTCTGTTCGAAGGTCACGAGAGCATTCCGGGCCTCACATGGCCCACGACGACCTTCAGCAGAAGCATGACGGTTTATCTTGGCAAACGGCGGGTCGACATCAGCTGCCCGGGACGCGCCCATACGGCGGGAGATGCGGTCATTCATGTGCCCGACCAGAATGTGATGTTTACCGGTGACATCGTTGAGGATCGCTCCGCGTGTTACTGCGGGGATGGGCATTTTGCCGACTGGGGGGCGACGCTGGATGTCATCCGGAATTACCGGCTGGATGCAATTGCGCCCGGTCGCGGCGGTGCGCTGACAGGGCAGGACGCCGTGAACCGGGCCATCGCATCAACGCGCGATTTCGTGGACAGTACCTACAGGCCCGCAGCACGTGTTGCCGCGCGCGGAGGCTCGCTCAATGAAGCCTGGCATGCGGTGCGTGAAGAATGTGACCCGAAATTCAGTGACTACGCCATCTACGAACATTGCCTGCCGTTCAACGTTTCGCGCGCCTATGACGAAGCGCGCGGTATGGATACGCCACGGATCTGGACGGACAAACGTGATCTGGAAATGTGGGAACAACTGCAGGGCTGAGGGCGGAGCATGACCATGGTTGGCGCGCAGTACGAACTGGCCTTTCGCTTATACCCTTACGCGAAAGTACCTGATCAGGATGGCCCGGCGCGCCGTCACCCGGTTGTTATTGTCGGCGGTGGCCCGGTGGGGCTGGCTGCCGCTCTTGATCTGGGCAAACGGGGCACACCGGTGCTTCTGCTGGATGACCACGAGGGCGTCGGGCAGGGCAGCCGCGCCATCTGCTTTGCAAAACGTACGCTGGAAATTGCAGACCGTCTGGGCGCGGGCGACGCGATGGTGGACAAAGGTGTCGTGTGGAACGTGGGCCGTGTTTTCCATCGCGACAGTCAGATTTTCGAATTCGACCTTCAGCCTCAGGCGGGTCACCGGCGGCCAGCCTTCATTAATCTGCAGCAGCCGTGGTTTGAAAAGTTCCTTTTTGATGAAATACACGCCGCTCAGTCGGCGGGTGCTCCTGTCGAAATCCGGGGGCGCAATGTGGTTTCGGGCATCACCCGACACGACGGATATGCAGAGCTGCAGGTGGACACCCCGGATGGTGCCTATTCTGTTGAGGCTGACTGGGTCATTGCCTGCGACGGCGCGCGTTCGGCACTGCGGCAGATTATGGGGCTCAGCTTTAACGGGCGGGTTTTTGAGGATAACTTTCTGATCGCAGATGTCAAAATGACGGCTGATTTCCCGACCGAACGCTGGTTCTGGTTTGAGCCGCCTTTCAAGAACAGCGGTCAGTCGGCGCTGCTGCACAAACAGCCTGATGATATCTGGCGCATTGATTTCCAGCTGGGCTGGGACATCGACCGGGCAAAGGAACTCGACCCGGACCGTATCCGCGACAGGGTCGACGCCATGCTGGGTGAAGGGGTCGAATACGATCTCGAATGGACCTCAATCTACACCTTTCAGTGCAGACGGATGGAAAAATTCCGCCACGATCGCGTGCTGTTTGCAGGTGATGCGGCGCATCAGGTGTCCCCGTTCGGCGCCCGTGGTGCAAATTCTGGCATTCAGGACGCGGATAACCTGTGCTGGAAACTCGATCTCGTGATCCGGGGGGACGCACCGGAAGAGTTGCTGGATACATATTCCGAGGAACGTATTGCGGCCGCGGACGAAAATATTCTGAACTCAACACGAGCGACTGATTTTCTGACGCCCAAATCCGATATGAGCGTCGTGTTCCGCAACGCAGTGCTTGAGCTTGCGGGCTCATATGCTTTTGCCCGGCCTCTTGTGAATTCCGGCCGCCTGTCCGTGCCCTGTACCTATGACGGCTCGCCGCTCAACGGGCCCGATGTGGCGGATGCACCCCGTGCCAGCCGGCCCGGTTCTGCCTGCCCAGACGCACCGCTGGCAGATGGGTTCCTGCTGGATCACCTGACAGGTGGTTTCACGCTTTTGTGCATCAACCGGGCGGATACGGCATGCGATTTACCCGACCGGCATGTGACAACGCTGCATCTCAGTACGTCAGCCGACGATCCCACAAAGGCCTTGTCGGAACGGTACCTTGGTGATCTGTCGGGCATCATCGTTCTCATCCGCCCGGATCAGCATGTGGCTGCCCGTTGGAAAGACTTTGACGGTGATGCCATCCTGCGGGCAATCAGAACGGCAACCGGAAGGCAAAGCGATGAGTGATCTGAACCTCGCCCCCAATATCGATGACCCGGATGGCTTTTACCAGGAGCTTCTTGCCGCGCATGAGGGCCTGAGCAAAGAGGACAGCGATGCTTGTAATGCGCGGCTTATCCTCATTCTCAGTAACCATATCGGCGACCGTGATACGCTCAGACAGGCCCTGAAAGCGGCGCAAAAACAGGACGACTGACGTCAGTCGCCTTCCGGTCTTGCCGGTGCCTTGCCGCGGTATCGTTCTGAATACGCCGGTTCTGTTTCGCTGCCATCCCACAACCCCAAGAGGATGCCGGTCGTAGGTGGGCTGCTGGCACGGCGTTTGATTTCACCATCCGTCACAGTCACCCTCTGGGACATTCGCAGGGTCCAGCTGTGCAGATGCCCGTACATCCTCGCACGCACGTCGGCATACGCGGGATCACGGCCCAGATCGCAGAGTTCGTCAGGATCATTGGCCAGATCGAACAGCATTGGTGCGATGCCGCCTTCGCAGTGCACCAGCTTCCAGTCCTGCGTCGCCACCATGAACAGGCGCGCATCTTTTGGCTCTAAGCCCAGAACCGCCCCGGCCGGGTGTGTGCTGTAGTCATATTCACTGATCGCAAATGCGCGCTCTTTCCTGTCCTTATTGTCATGCAGATGCGGGATCAGGGACCGGCCTTCTACTATATTTTCGGGCACCTCTGCGCCCGCGGCATCAATGATTGTCGCTGTGACATCAATGGCTTCGGTCAGCGTCTCGCTGACGGTCCCGCGCGTGGCGTCAGCCTGTGGCCTTGGATCCCGGATGATCAGCGGAACCCTGACGGAGGGAGCGTGAAAGAGATCCTTTTCGCCCATCCAGTGGTCACCAAGATAGTCGCCATGATCAGAGGTCAGAATGATCATCGTATTGTCCATCTGGCCGGTTTTTTCCAGATGACCGAACAGTCGCCCCATCTGATCGTCGCATTGTGCGATGAGGCCCATATACGCGGGAATGACTTTGCTGCGCACCTCGTCGCGGGAAAAACTGCGCCCGATCCGGCCCCCGGTAAACGCCGCGAACACCGGGTTCGGGTCCTCCAGTTCGCGCGGGTCTCGCACGGCGGCGACGACATCTTCTGGCCCATACATATCGTGATAGGGTGCCGGGACGATATAGGGCCAGTGCGGTTTGATATAGCTGACATGGGCGCACCAGGGGCCTTCGGCCTGATCAATGAACCTGATGGCTTCGGAGGTCAGCCATGGCGTTTCGCTGTCCTCCTCGCGGATGTTTGCGGGCCGGTCAGCGTTGTGCATAAACCAGCCTGTGGCCATCTCTTCGCCGTCTGCGCCCGCGTTTGCGAAGTCGGCCCAGGGGTTGCTGCCGCCATATCCTTTTGATTTCAGGTATGTGTTGTACGGACTTTCCTTTGTGTCATAAGGCCCGTCCGGCCCCTCGGCCCACAGCCCATCATCCCGGCACCATGTATCAAACCCGCATTCGGCCTGCCGGGCGCCGATGATGCTGTCGGGGCTCAGGCCAAGGCGCTCCATGCCTTTTTTGTCGGCCTTCATATGGGTTTTGCCGATCAGCCAGCAATCCATACCGGCATCGCGCAAATGATCTCCCAGGGTCAGCTCCCCCACACGCAGGGGATATCCGTTCCACTGTGCGCCGTGCGACGAAACATACCTGCCGGTGTAGCAACTCATCCGGGCGGCGCCGCAGACCGGCGACTGGGTGTAGGTGTTTGAAAACCGGACACCTTCACCGGCGATCCTGTCAATGTTCGGGGTGCGCAGTGTCGGGTGGCCGGCGCAGCTCAGATAGTCGTGCCGGAGCTGGTCAAACATGATGTAGAGAATATTCAACGCGCAGCCTCCCTTACCCTGCCGTAATCGTTTCATCCGGCTGATGAGAATGCAATCAGATGAAAGGCGGGGCGGTCAGAAACAGGCTGGAAACCATTGCGGTGCCTGTGCGAGCCTGCACGGGACCCACAGCCAGGAGGCAGATATGGCAGAGCGCCGTCCCGTCATCATTACATGCGCTATCACCGGCGCCATTCATACGCCTTCCATGTCACCGCATCTGCCTGCAACCGCGGCTGACATCGTTGCCTCGGCCACAGAGGCGGCTGAGGCAGGTGCCGCGATCCTGCACCTGCACGCCCGGGATGAAGAGACCGGCAAACCTGATCAGAGTGTCGAAGGTTTCGCGCGCATTGTGCCGCAGATTGCGGGGGCCACAAGGGCCGTGCTGAACCTGACCACCGGCGGCAGCCCTTATATGACCGTTGAGGAACGGGTGCGCCCGGCGGCCCATTTCGCGCCTCAGCTGGCCTCGCTCAACATGGGGTCCATGAATATGGGCCTGTTCCCGATGCTGGGGCGCTATCCGGAGATTTCCGGATGGGAGAAGGATCACCTCGAAGGGTCCAGGGATCTGGTTTTCCGGAACAGTTACAAAGACATCGCAGCCGTCCTTGACGCATGCAGCGGAAACGGCACACGCTTCGAATTCGAATGCTACGATACCGCGCATCTCTATAACCTGGCCTGGTTTGCCGATCAGGGGCTGGTGAAACCGCCCTTTTTTGTTCAGACGGTTTTTGGTCTGCTGGGGGGCATTGGTGCGCATCCCGATGATGTGGCCCACATGCGGCGCACCGCGCTGCGCCTCTTTGGCGATGACATGGTGTGGTCGGTTCTGGGGGCAGGCGCGCACCAGATGAAAATCGCGGCACAGTCCATCGCAGGCGGTGGTCATGTACGTGTCGGGCTTGAAGATTCTCTCTGGTCGGGCCCTGGTGAACCGGCCACGTCGAATGCCGGACAGGTCAGAACAGCGGTGGCACTGATCCACGCCATGGGATGTCGCGTGGCGACACCGGAAGATGCTGCTCAGCTGCTGGACCTGCGCGAAAGGCGGGAAATGCCGGTGGCCTGATAACCCCGGTCAGCTGTCAGGCTGGCCAACGACCCGAACGGCAATATCGTGCAGGGTCGTTTCCATGTCGAAGGGCACCTTGGCATCCTTCAGTTTGCCGTCGATCAGCAGAAAAGACAGGCCGTGGACGAAACTCCACAGCAGGAATGCTTCGTTCACATCTGATTCGATGATGTCTGCTCTGCCATGGCATCTGGCGACCTCGCCCTGCACGACACAGAAGGTGTCATCGCCAAGCTGCACGAGGTCGCAATGGTCTGCGTGATCTTCTGAAAGACCGAACATCAGCCGGAAGACACCGGGTTCTGCCAGCGCAAACCGTACGTAAACGCGACCCATCGCAACGATTCTGTCCAGCGTTCCGGCATCATACAGCGCCAGTTCATCCAGCATCTGCTGACGCTGCCTCTCCATTCCCGCATGCGCGATATGGTGCAGCATTTCGTCTTTATCTTTGAAGTGCTTATAGGGCGCGGCAGTTGACACTCCGGCGCGGCGGCAGGCTTCAGAGACAGAGAACTGGTCGGGGCCCTTTTCCTCCACCAGCTGGCGGGTCGCTTCCAGCAACTGGGCGCGCAGGTCCCCGTGGTGATAGCTGTCGCGTGCTGTGTTTTGCTGGCCTGTATTCATGATCCAATCTTTCTCAGAGAACGTACCTCTTGTCAAAGTAAGAGATGCTAACATATGTTAGAGGTGCTAACATGCAATGCGGGATCAGATGATCATGACACAGCAAACGGGAATTCTGAGACGGGCCATGCGGGGCCTTTTCACGACAGTGGTGACGCTGGGGGTTGCGGGGGTGGCGGGTTTTGCCGTCGTCGCGGGCAGCGGGTTTCTGGCGGGGCGGGCAGCAGGGGTTGAGGCTCCGGAAGCTGCTGAACTGACGCCGGTTTCCGTGGCCGAGGTCATCTACCAGGACAGCTACAATGTGGTCCGCAGTTTTACGGGGCAGGTCGAAGCGGCCGAAGAGGTCACCGTTTCTTTTGAACTGTCCGGCCGTGTGACGGAACTGAGCGCCAGAGAAGGCGAAGATGTTTTCAGCGGCCAGGTCATAGCGCGTCTTGATACAGACCTTCTGGAAGCAGAGGCACGCCGTCTGGAGGCCTCACGCGCCGCCATCAGCGATCAGCTGATCTTTGCGGAAAGCCGTGTTGTCCGGGCATCGCAGCTGCGCGAACGCGGCTTTTCCAGTCAGGAAGCCCTGGATCAGGCCGTCAGCACCCGCGACGAACTGCTCAACCGCATCGCCGAGGTTGTTGCTGCCCTCGATACCGTTCAGATCAACATTGAGAAATCCGTGGTAACGGCTCCGTTTGATGGCCGGGTGGGATCGCAGCATGCCGAAACAGCGGTAACACTGGCAGCCGGCCAGCCGGTAATCACGCTGATCCGGACATCCGCGCCAGAAGTGCGCGTCGGCCTGCCACTTGGTATCGATCTTGCGCCTGGTACGGACGTTACTCTGAGCCTTGGCGATCAGACGATGTCGGCACGGCTGAAACAGTTTCGCCCGGACCTTGACCCGGTCACACGGACCCGCACGGCGCTCTTTTCGATAACAGGCGTCGCAGCACCTGTGTTCGGCCAGACCGTGACACTGGACCTGCCGACCAGCTTTTCACAGCGTGGCGCCTGGGTTCCCGTGGATGCCCTGCGTGAGGGATCGGGCAGCCAGTGGACAGTGTTCGTTGTGGGAGAGGATAACGTTCTGCGGACAGCATCCGTCGAGGTGATCCATGCGGAAGGGACCCGTGCTTTCGTACGCGGATCCCTGCAGGCGGGCGACCTGTACGTGACCTCTGGTGCGCACCGCGTTGTGCCGGGCCAGCAGGTCAGACCTCTGGCCCAGGAGGGCTGAGGGATGGAGACGCTCACCTTTCGCCAGCCCCGTCTTGTTGCGCTCATCCTTCTCGTTCTGATCACAGCCGGTCTGTCCTCGTTTCTGTCTCTCGGTCGCCAGGAAGACCCGACGATAACCAATCTGTTTGCCACCGTGACCACTGCGTTCCCGGGGGCTGATCCGGCGCGGGTCGAAACGCTCGTTACGTCGGAGATCGAAGAAGAGCTGCGCGAGATCGCGGAAGTCGATGTTGTCTCATCGGTTTCCCGTTCGGGGGTTTCTGTCGTGTCTGTTGAACTCCTTGAAACACTGGATGAGGCAACAATCGAGCAGGTCTGGTCGGAAGCCCGCGATGCCGTCGAAGAAGCGCGCAGCAGGTTTCCGGCCGGCGTTCAGGCACCGGAGTTCAACGCAGAAGGAATTTCCGCCTACTCCGCGGTCATTGCGGTCACAGCGGATCACTCTGCCGTTCCGATGTCGGTCGTGCAGGCACATGCAGAAGATCTGGCCGACCGTCTGCGGTCGGTTCCCCAGACCCGTGCTGTTGATCTCTTTGGCGAGGCGGAACCTGAGGTTCTTGTCGCACTGGATCAGCAGGCGGCAGCAGCGCTTGGCCTGACGGCCGACGAAGTCTCAGGCCGCATTGCTGCCGCGGATGGCAAGGTGCAGGCCGGGCGTCTGCAGCGCAGTGATACGGATCTGACAATCTCCACCTCCGGTGAAATCGAAGCGCTGGACCGGCTTGGTCAGGTCGTTCTGCGTGAAAATGACAGTGGTGCCAGAGTTCTGTTGTCGGACATTGCTGACATCAGCCGGGGCGAGGCAGATCCACCTGAAGAAATGGCGATTGCCAATGGTAAGGCGGCCGTTCTGGTCGGCGTGCTGGCCCAGGATGGTGTCCAGATTGACCGCTGGATGGGGTTTGTCCGCGACACGCTCGCCGACGGTGCCGCACTTGTTCCGGCCGGCCTTTCCGAGACGCTGATGTTCGATCAGAGCCAGTACACGGCAGACCGTCTGGCTGAAGTGGGAACAAACATGGCGATCGGCGTTGCCCTGGTTGTCGGGGTGCTCTTTCTGACGCTGGGCGTGCGGGCCGCTGCAATTGTGGCGCTCGTGCTGCCCGTCGTGTCCCTCGCAACCCTCGCCAGCATGAATTTTATCGGGTTGCCGATCCACCAGATGTCCGTGACGGGTCTGATTGTGGCACTGGGGCTGCTGGTGGATGCGGCCATCGTCATGGTCGACGAAGTGCGCCAGCGACTGGAAAAGGGCATGTCCCGCATTTCGGCCACCGGTGATGCAACCCGCAGACTTGCGGCACCTCTGTTTGCATCGACGGTGACCACTGCGCTGTCTTTCACGCCGATGATCCTGCTGCCGGGACCTGCAGGGGACTTTGTCGGCGCAATCGCGATTGCGGTTGTTTTGATGCTGGTGTGGTCGCTGATCGTCGCCGTCACGGTGACACCGGCTCTGGCGGGCTGGTTCCTGAAAAAGGGCAGTAAAACCGGCATCTCGCTTCCCGTTCTGGGGCCGCTTTTCTCTGCGTCGCTGCGCTGGTCGGTCCGGAACCCGCTGCGGTCGATGGCGCTGGCTCTGATCCTGCCCGTTCTTGGCTTCGCGTCTTTCCCGACCCTGACGGCCCAGTTCTTTCCGGGCGTCGAGCGTGATCAGTTTTATCTTGAGATCGATATGCCGCCGGGCACTGCAATCCACGAGACGGCCAGGATCGCAGGTGAGGTCGATACCTTGCTGGCGGAGGCTGACGGGATCGACAAGGTTTTCTGGACAATCGGCAAATCCGGTCCGGCGTTTTATTATAACATCACCGCGGGCCGCTCCTCCGAGCCGGGATATGCCCAGGCGATGATCAAGACCAACACCGCAGAAGACGCAGAACGTCTTGTCCCTGAGTTGCAGTCAGATCTCGACAAAAGGTTCCCGGGTACCCGGATTATTGTACGCGCACTGGTACAGGGCCCGCCTGTTGATGCCCCCGTCGAGGTTCGGTTTGTGGGACCCGACCTGAAGGTGTTGCGCGAGCTTGGCGATGAAGCGCGCGCGTTGATGGCCAATCTGCCGCTGGTCACCCAGGCACGGTCGGTTGTTGCAGGGGGGGCACCTCAGCTGCGGTTTGAAATTGACGAGGCGGCTGCCCGCCTGGTGGGTCTCAATGTTACGGATGTGGCGCGGCAACTTGAAACAGCCCTGGTCGGCGTCACCGGTGGCAGCCTTGTTGAGGGTACGGATCAGCTCCCGGTGCGCGTGCGGCTGGGGCAGGGGCTGCGAAGCGATCTGTCTGCAATTGCGGATATGCCACTGGTTCTGCCCGGGGCGGCGGCCCTGTCCGCACAGGGGGTGTTTCCCGCGGTTCCCCTGTCAGCGCTGGCGTATCCTGTGCTGGAACCTGCGGAGAGCGTCATCACACGCCGTAACGGTGAGCGGACAAACACGGTTCAGGCCTTCATTGTGCCGGGCGTTTTGCCCGAGGAAGCCCTGCAGTCTGTTCTGGGATCAATGGAGGAGGCTGGCTTCGCGCTGCCTTCAGGATACCGGATGGAGCTTGGTGGCGACTCGGATGCGCGGTCCAACACCGTTGGCAATCTGCTGACGTCTGTGGGCCTGATCGTGACGCTTACAATCGCGGCAATCGTTCTGACCTTTAACTCCTTCCGTCTGACGGCGATTGCTCTGGTCGTCTGTGTTCTGTCGGCCGGACTTTCGATACTGGCGCTGGCTGTGATGCAGTTCCCTTTCGGTATCAACGCAATCATCGGTGTGATCGGATCAATCGGCGTGTCGATAAACGCAGCAATCATCATTCTGACCGGGCTGAAGGCTGACAAAGAGGCCTCGGCCGGGGATACAGATGCCATGGCAAGGGTCGTGGGCGGCTCTAGCCGGCACATCATTTCAACAACCATCACCACATTTGGTGGGTTTCTGCCGCTCATTCTGGCGGGCGGCGGGTTCTGGCCACCCTTTGCCGTCGCTATTGCTGGCGGGGTGTTGTTGTCTGCTGTTGTGTCCTTCTATTTTACGCCACCGGCTTTTGCTTTGCTTTATGGCAGGGCGGGTCGCAGGACGTCATCAAAGTTGGTGCCGGTCCCGGACCGTAAGAACGCCGAAACAACAGCGCTGCCGCTGCAAGTGGCCGCTGAGTAAGCGGGGCACCTGCAGGCACTTTGCTCCGGATCAGCAAGCTGGCGGGGCCCGGAAACGGGGGTATACAAGGCCGCTGATCTGCGAGAGAAGTTCTGAAAAGATCATCGGTTTTTCAAGCACGGCATCGGCTCCGATACGCCTTGCGACCGTCAGAATAGACTTCATGCCGGGATAATGCGTGGAACCGCTGACGGCGATTATGGGCATGTTGTGAGTTTCCGGCCGCCCGCGCACCCAGGCGATCAGTGAAATGCCCCCGTCGTTCGACGATCTGTTGTTTCTGTGCACAAAGATATCGGTGATCAGCAGATCGTATGGATGTGTTTTGAGTTCGTCGCGGGCACTGTCAGCGGTCCGGCAGGATGTCACCTGATGGCCGGCGGCTTCAAGTTGCTGAGACAGGTCATAACTCAGTTCAAGATCGTCTTCCATGATAAGGATTTTGGGCAACTTTTTTCTCCGTTCCGTTCGGGGAGTGCGGGATCTGCACAGAAAATAGACTTTGCACGTCGCCCGTCGGTTACCGCACCGTACGGTGCTTTCAGCGTGTTTTCATGCGCGGCCACCACAAACGGGGCTGTTGTGAGGAGAACCGCATGCAAAACGTATCCGAAGCAGACCAGATCATCCGCGCCATCGAACGTTGTTCCGAGGAACCCATAACCATTCCGGGGTGCATTCAGTCGTTCGGATGCGTGGTGGCTGTCGACGAAGACACAGGAGAGGTGCGTTATGCCAGCGAAAACTCTGCCACTGTGTTTGCCCGACCCATTGAGGCAGTTCTGAACGGCAACCTGCAGACCCTCTTTGGCGAAGAAGTCCGGCACAGTATCAGGAATGCTCTTTCCCGCGGCGGCCACGGCAAGAACGCTGCTTTTGCCGGAACGTTCAGTGTGCAGGACAGGTGCTGGGATCTCAGCATCTGCAGCAGCGGCGGGTGTCTTGTGATTTCCATGGAGCCATCGGACGGGGATCAGACGGATCACGGACGGATGCTCCAGTCCATGAGTTTCATGATTGGTAAAATACAAAGCTGCCGGACGGATCAGAACCTTTATGATCTGATTGTCCAGCTTGTACGCCACCTGACAGGGTTTGACAGAGTGCTGGTGTACCGCTTTGACCAGGAATTTAACGGTGAGGTGCTTGCTGAGACCTGCAGATCCGGGATGCAGTCCTTCAATGGCCTGCGGTTTCCACGCTATGACATCCCCGATCAGGCCCGCGAGATGATGCTGCATATTCCGTTGCGGGTCGGGGCGGACACTGGTGCGGATCAGATACCGCTTGTATCCGCGCGACCTGATCTGCCGCCGCTTGATCTCACCCATTCGGTCTGCCGCGGTATGTCTCCGGTGCATCGTCAGTATCTGAGGAACATGGGAACTGCAGCGACCCTGACGCTCAATATCCTCATCGACGGCAGGCAGTGGGGGGTTATTTCATGCCATCACGCCACTCCGCGCTACTGCGGCCGGTTTCTCCACGAAATCCTTGAGAATATTATTCCTGTCTTTTCGGCTAAACTTTTGTCGATCCGGCAGCAGGATACGCTGGACCGGATCAGGCGTCTGGACAGTGAAATCATGGGGCGTGCCACAGATGATGTGCAGCTCGACGGGATGATGGCAGAAATTGCGCCAAGTGTCCTTGAGGTTATAAGCGCAGACGGCATTGCGACGCTGGGCGCGGAGAAATCCACCTGTTTCGGCCTGGTTCCTGGCAGGGCTCTGCTCGATGAGCTTCGTAAATCCGGGCTTGCTGAAAAGGGTGGGGTTCTCGCAATTGATAATCTCGTTCAGCGGTTTCCGGATCTTCAGGCTGAGGCCGGTGACTGCGCCGGGGCGCTGGTTACACTGCTGTCCAGCGACCGGGTCCTGTGTATTTTCCGCAGAGAGGTTGTCCAGGAAGTTTCCTGGGCCGGAAATCCGGAAAAGCAGACCGAAGTGCACGAGGGCGAACGGCGGCTGACACCACGGGCATCATTCTCCGCGTTTCTTGAGGCAGTTCAGGGCAGCAGCCGGGCGTGGTCGGGTGACGATGTCTACTTTATCCAGCACGTGCGGACGCTCATGCATGCCTCTGAACGCCAGTCTCTTATGAACCGCATGAACCGTCAGCAGTCGCTGATGATTGATGAACTGAACCACCGGGTACGTAACATTCTGGCGCTGGTCCGGTCTGTCTCTCATCAGGCGCGCCGCCGGTACAGTTCTCTGGAAAGCTATTCCACTGCTCTGGAAAGCCGTATCCAGGCCCTTGCCGCATCGCATGAGCTGATTGCGGGTACTCTGCCACAACCGGTGTCACTGATGAGCCTGATCCGCAAAGAGCTTCAGCCCTATAATACATCATCCGATGGCCGTTTCGTTATCACGGGGACAGACCGGAATGTTCTCGCCGAAATAGCGCCAATCTTTTCGCTGGTCGTGCATGAACTGATCACAAACGCAGTCAAATACGGCGGAATGTCGACTGCGGGCGGGTGTGTAGAGATGGATTTGTCGCGCGATGGTGGCGACACGCTGATCACATGGGCGGAAAAGGGTGGCCCGCCGGTAAATACTGACCCGGAGGCGGGGTTCGGGACCACGATGATCACGCGGTCGGTGCCGTATGAACTGGGCGGAGAATCCGAATTGTTCTTCTATCCGGAAGGTGTGCAGGCAAAGTTCCGTTTCCCGGAACGATGTTTCGACGATTCTTCCACGCCAGCGCGCCTGAACGAGGGCCTGCCGTTAACCCCGGCTGTGTCAGTTGAGATCCCGGAAGATGCGCTGGAGGGCTCTGTGCTGGTGGTCGAGGATAACTTTATCATCGGAGCCGAAATGTGTGACCAGCTCCTCGATTTCGGTTTTGCAGATGCGCAGGTTTACGCAAATGCATCCGAGGCAATGGACTATCTGGATGCGGTCACGCCCGGGCTGGCCGTTCTTGATTTCAACCTCGGTCACGGGGAGACGAGCGAGGCCGTTGCGGTCAGGCTTCGCGAAGCAGGTGTGCCGGTGGTGTTTGTCACCGGGTATGGCGAGAAAGCCGCCACGGCGCCTGAGCTTGCCGATGCGCCGCGTCTGACGAAGCCGGTGTCTACGGATCAGCTCCGGCATGAACTTGCGAGGGTACTGCAGTGACAAACCGTGCTTTTCTGAGGGAAACCAGCGCAACAGCGCACAGACTTGCGGAAAATGCATGGTTGTCGGACGGGCGTTTTTCCGGTCGGGACAGATATTTCGCATGGCTGGAAACGCTGCGCCAGACACATGCCTATATCGCGATGCCCGCCAATGCCGTCATTGCGCCGGTTGCGGGCTGTGCGGAGGAACGCGCCAGGCTGCGGGCGTTCGCACATGATCTCGACACGTACAGATCGCCGGCACCGCAGGTTGCCTGTTGTCCTGATTACAGCTGGGCCTGGGGGGCGTGCTATGCCATCAATGGCTCTGCCCTTGGTGCTGCCGCGATGATCAGGCGGGGTCTGCTGGAGGATGACTGGCCGGTGGCCTATGTCACCCACATGGCGGACTATGCCCGGTCCGGCGTGCTGGCCGGGTTTCTCAGGGAGCTGGACAGTCAGGTGCTGGACCTTGAGGCGGCGCGCAAAGGAACGCTTGCGGTCTTTGCTGCACTCAGTGAACCGGAAAGGTTCCGCCGTATGGTTGCCTGATCCGGTCCGCTGAACTGTGCCGCCAAAGAAAAGGGCACCGTCCTGCGGCGCCCTTCACATCAGCTCACGTGCTGTCTTCAGTTGAGTGAGCTCATAAAGCCGTCAACTTCGTCGAGCGAAATGTACTGCAGCTCTTCGATGCCGCTTTCCGAGAAGCCCCAGGTCACTGCAGGTGCAGACACATCGCCGTTCGCGTCGAAACGCACGTTGCCGGTGGCACCCTGATAAAACACGTTGCCACCGCCCGCGAGGATCTCTTTGGCTGCGGCAAACCCGTCCGCATCGGCCGAAACCGGTATGCCTGACGGATCGGTCACACGGGCGACCATGGCCGCGATCTGATCTCCGCCGGCATCCTTGCCCGCCGCTTCCATTGCGAGCAGGGCGATCATGGTCGCATCATAGCTGTTGGACAGGCCTGGGCCGTTCGGAGCACTGCCAAAGTGCTCCGTGTACTGATCAACGAATTTGGTCGCTGATGCACTGCGCGGGGAAGCCGTGTCAGTGCCCGTCATATTCCCAAGATACTGCAGGCCAACGTTTTCGCGGAACTCGTCGGATTTCAGTGAGTTCGCAACAATCATATTCTGCGTCCCGCCCAGCGATATCCATTCACGCACAGCAGCCGTTCCCTCTTTGGGGTAGAGGGCCAGATAGATGGCTTCCGGCTTGCCTTTCAGCGCTTCGGTCACTTCCGCGCGGTAGGATGCCTGACCGTCATTCAGCGCGACCGAGGATGTGACCTCAATACCCAGGGCTTCAAAATCGGCCGCGACCAGTTTTCCGATATCCTGACCCCAGTCGTCATTCTTGTAGAGCACTGCAATCGACTTGTACCCTTTGTCCCGGGCCACCATCGCAGCAACGGCTGACTGAACCCCCGTTGTTGCAAAAGTGCGGAACCACAGACCCTTGGTCTTGCCTTCTTCTGCGAGGCCCGTGAAGGCCGTTGACGAGGAACAGCACGACATCTGCATGACCCCGGCAGGAGCCGTCACAGAAGTCAGGATCGGCATGGACACACCGCTGGACACGGCCCCCAGCAAGACCTGCACACCGTCCAGATCAACGAGGGCCTTGGCCGCATCCACGCCGACCTTGGGGTCGACCTGGCTGTCACGCAGAACCATCTCAATATCGCAGCCAGCGACGCCACCCGCAGCGTTCACCTGGTCGACAACATACTGCGCGGTTGCGGCAATCGGCTTGCCCCAGTCCACGGATGTGGGCAGGACCGCTCCGATTTTCGTCGTGCAGTCCTGGGCCGCAGCCGAGCTGCCCATTGCCGACAGGCCAAGGGCCAGGCCGATTGCGAGGCTGCTGGTCTGAATATGCTTTTTCATCTTTTTCTCCCTGTTATCTTTTGGTTGTGGCATGTCCTTGCTGCGAGACCACCAGTTTTTCTTCAAACAATCCCTGTGGGCGCCAGAGCAGCATACCCACAATCACAAACCCAATCAGGATGAACTGAACGGAGCCGGTATAAAGCTGCACATCCTGCGGGGCGAAACGCGACAGCGCCCAGCCACTGGCCGTCCAGGCACCCCAGATCAGGAAAGCGCCGGCCACGGCACCGCGGTTATTCCCGGCACCACCCACGATGAGCATGGCCCAGATCTGGAACGTCAGGATCGGCAGAACATCCTGAGGAGATATAAAAGCGTAAAAGGTGCCGTAGAGTCCACCACTCATGCCCATGATGACCGACCCGGTGACAAAGGAGACCAGACGGACGCGCGAAGGGTTCTTGCCAAGTGACCGGGCCGCCGTTTCATCCTCGCGGATCGCGCGCAGCAGACGACCGAAGGGCGAGCGGATCAGCCGTTCGAGGCCGGTATAAACCATCAGCAGAAGCGCCAGAACAAAGAGCAGGAAAACCACATTGTAAACGAGACCACCGCCCAGAAGGTCAAAAAGGGGCCTTTCAAACCCGCGCAAACCCTGCGCGCCGCCTGCCAGACCTTCGGCGTTGCGCATGAGATTTTCAAACGCTACAGCGACGCCGAAAGTGGCAATGGCCAGGTAATCGTGCCGCAGCCGGAGCGTCAGGATACCGACAATCCACGCCATGATCCCGGCCACCAGCATCCCGCCCAGCAGAGCCAGCGGGTAAGCAAGGCCAAAACCGCCCAGATGGCCCTCCTGAGGCGTGCCGCCGAGGATGAGCGTCGCATAAGCGCCTGCGCCAAAGAAAGCCACGACCCCACCATTGAACAGACCTGTGTTGCCCCATTGAAGATTCAGCCCCAGCACGGCAATGGCGAGGATCGCAGCGACCGTGCTGAAAAAGACCAGATAGGAGATGATCCCGATCATGCGCGTTCCTCACCGAAAAGTCCGGTCGGGCGGATCAGCAGAACCACCAGAATGATCAGGAAAGGCACAGCCGGGCTGTATCCTGACGGCAGGATCAGCAGCGCCATGTTGGACGCTATCCCCACCAGAAAACCACCCAGTACCGCGCCGTAGATGCTGCCTATGCCCCCGACTATGGTCGCGGCAAAGATCGGCAGTACGAGATCCCGGCCAAGCACCGGGTTTATCTGGTTGGTGAGACCATAAAAGATGCCGGCTGCCGCGGCCAGGCCACCACCAATCAGCCAGATCAGAAAGATCATCCGTTGCAGACTGATACCGGAAACCTGAGCAAGGGTGGGGTTTTCAGCCACTGCGCGCAGGGCATATCCGAAGGTGGTGCGTGACAGCACAAGGTGGAGGATGATCATAAATATCAGGGCTGCGACCAGCGAAAACACCTGATCCGGTTTGATCAGCAAAAGCGGATCACTGCTGATCATGACTGCAAAGACAATGTCCTTCGAATAGAGCTGAGCCTGCAGCCCGAAGATCAGCCCCAGGATGTTGCGCAGAATCATGGCGACCCCGAATGAGGCGAATACCATCGACAGCTCCCCGCCCAGAGCTCTCACGCGGCGGAACACCAGCCGGTCGATTGCCACTGCCGACATCCCGGTGACAATCATTGAAATGATGACAGAGAGCGCCAGCGCCGAGGTCAGGCTGAGTGGCGCAATTGCCTGCGCAAGGCCCGCGTGGACAGCAGCGAAAATACCGTCGAACACGAGCGCGCTATAGGCACCGACCGAAAGAAGCTCGGCATGAGAGAAATTGGCAAAGCGCAGCATATGCATCACCATTGTCAGCCCGATCGCGCCAAGCGACAGAATGGAGCCCACAAGGATGCCGTCGGCGAGATGCTGGATCATGAGCCGGCCATCCGTTTGCCGCCGAGGTATATCTCGCCCACCACAGGGTCGTTCATCAGCTCCTTAGCGGGGCCGTCCACCTGGTTCTGTCCATCTGCGAGGATATAGCAATAATCCGCGACCCTCAGGGCCTGCCGGACGTTCTGCTCGACCAGGACAACGGTGACACCGTCATCGGTCAGGGCCCGCACCATACCCAGAACCTCTTCGGCTGCTTTCGGGGCCAGACCGGCTGAAGGTTCGTCCATCAGCATTACCGATGGCCTGATCGCCAGGGCCATGGCAACCGCCAGAAACTGGCGCTGACCACCGGAAAGGGAGCCGGCTTTTTCCTTTTGTTTTTCTGCCAGTGGAGGAAACTGTTGAAACAGTGCATTAAGTCTTGAGGCGCGCTCGGATCCTGCCTGCCGGAGAACCAGTTCGAGGTTTTGCCTGATTGTGAGTGACCGGAAGATGTTGTCGGTCTGGGGCACATAGGCCATGCCCAGCTGACCCATCTGATCGGTCCGCGGGTTCGTGATATCCCGCGCATCAAGCAGCACGTTCCCGGCGGTCACAGTCACAAGGCCTGCGACGGCTTTAATCAGTGTGGATTTTCCCGCACCGTTCGGGCCGATAATCACCGTGACCTGCCCGCGGCGGGCATCGAGGTTCACGCCACGCAAAATCGCAAGCTCGGGAACGTACCCTGCCGTAATGTTCCGGACCTGAAGTGCCATGTCAGTCAAGGGCCGCCGCCCCCAGATAGGCATCCAGCAGCAGCGGGTCTTTCTGCGCATCCTCCGGCGTGCCGCTGAACACAACGCGTCCTTCGGCCAGGGCAATGACCGGGGTGCAGTGCTGCATCACAAAATCCATGTCATGTTCGATGATCAGAAAGGTCTTACCCTGCCGGTTGAGTTCCTCAATTTTGCTGATCAGCACACGGGTCAGTGTCGGGTTTACGCCCGCCGCAGGTTCGTCCAGCAGGATAAGATCGGGATCGCCCATCAGCACGCGGGCAAGTTCCAGCAGCTTCATCTGCCCGCCGGAAATCCGGCCTGCGGCCTGGTCCGCCAGCGGCGCAAGTGTGACGAATTCCAGCACCTCCAGTGCCCGCCGGCGGATGGCGGCTTCCTGATCTCGCATGCGCCGCGCCTGAAAAAAGGGCCCGCCGAGCCGCTCGCCAATCTGTTCGGAGGGCGCGAGCATCACGTTTTCCAGCACACTCATCCGCGCAAAGGGGCGGGGGATCTGAAACGTACGGCCCAGACCCGCGGCAAAGAGACGGTCTGAGGCCATGCTGGTTACGTCCCGGCCGCCAAGGCTGACCCGGCCGGAAGAGGGTGCCAGTGCGCCTGTTAACACATTGAAAAGTGTTGTTTTTCCCGCTCCGTTCGGCCCGATCAATCCGGTGATCGAGCCACGTTCAATGTCGAGCGTGACATCATCCACAGCCCGGAACGGCCCGAAGTCCCGCGTGACCCCCCGCAGGCTGAGGATTGGCTCAGCCATCAGCGCCCAGCACCTTGTCGTCGGGGCGGGTGTTCAGGTTGTACTTCATAATGCGGCCGTGCCGGCTTGTACGGTCTGCTTCCAGCGCAAATACGTCGCCCTGTGGGCCTGGGTGTACGTCAAGCACCGCGTTCAGAACTGCGTGATCTTCCGCGTCCAGCTTCAGATCAAATACCTGAAGGGTGCGCGGCAGATGCCGGGCGTACCGTGCGCCCACAATGCCGCCCGCGACCTGTGGCTGGTCAAGCACCCAGCGCGTGGCGACACTGCTGAGCAAAGTGCCATGACGGTCTCCGATTGTTTTGAGGGCGCGGAGCAGCTCCTGAAAGGCATCCCAGGAGCCGAATTCATCAATGATGAGGCGGTATTTCACGAGGCTGCGGTTTTCAAAGGTAAACCCCGGATCGGGCTTGCCCAGCCAGGCGTCGGTCAGGAACCCGCCCGCGAGTGTTCCATAGCAGACAAGCTGCATGTCATGCTCCGCAGCCCAGTCGCTCAGCCCGCCTGCGGCGCGTCTGTCCAGAACGGAATACTGCACCTGGGCTGCCGCAATATCGAAACCCGCGTCGACGAATGGGGCGATCTGTGATCTGTCCCAGTTGTTGATCCCAAGATTTGCGATCTTTCCACAGCGCTGCAGATCCCGGAGGACACTCAGTCCTTCGAGCGGGTCCCCAAGGCTCAGATCCCACCAGTAAAACTGAACAAGATCAAGGCGCTCCACCTGCAACCTTTGCAGCGACCGGTCGACGATCGCCTCCACGTCTTGGGGGCGGATTCTTTCCAGCAACTCCAGATCAGGTACCAGCTTGGTATGCACACAGACCGTGTTTGCGACAGATGCACCGCGGCTTCTGCGCAGGTCGGCAATGAAGTCGCCGATCATTTCCTCGACACCCACATAGATGTCTGCGCAGTCGAACGTGTTGATCCCGGCATCCAGGAAGGCTTCCATATCGCGGACCGCCTGAGTCCGGTCCACGGATCCGTGATCGCCTGCCAGCTGCCAGCCGCCCTTGATCACCCGTGACATCCGGTGCCAGGGGCGCAGCAAAACTGTCTCAGCCATCGGGCCCAGCCTTTTCTTTCTGCCAGTAAGGTGTTTCGCGCTGACCGGGCAGTCCGGTCGTTTCGCCATGACTGAACCAGCGCTTGTCCCCGCGCGTGATCCTGAACCGGCCACCGCAATGCGGGTCGGGACAGGCGATTTCCGCATCGGTCGACATCCAGTCGTTTTCCGCCGTCGCGCGCTGTTTGGCAGGCAGCAGGGGCAGCAGGGCGGCGAGCGCGTACATGGAGACTCTCTGACCATTGTCAAAAACCAGCAGCTCGCCGTGAACCGAAAAGCTTTCGCCTTCCACGTGCCGGCAGACAGCCGTCCGGTCGCCCACAACCGTCTCCACCTTCAGGTCATAAAGCCAGAACCCGTTTTCTTCTTCGACCGCCGACATTCTGTTCCCCCTGACGGCGCTGCCGGCGCGTACGCAGGCAAAAGCCGTACTTTTCATCAGGTTGCTGGCTGTGGGTGACCCTGTCAACAGCCAGTGTACCACGGTCGTTGCTGTCTTCGACCCGGATGGACAAGTGTTGCGTGATCCAGCAGAACTGAAACGGCGCAACATGAGGGGATGTCTAATGTCACAACCGCCAGAGTATCCACTGACGGACACCCTTTCCGTGACCCGCGCGCTCGTCGGTCTCTGGCAGGTTGCCGACATCGAAAAGGACGGTGAGCCGATCGACCCGGAAACGGGCGCCGATCATCTGGCAGCCTATGCCGGTGAAGGGTTCCGCACCTTTGACATGGCCGATCACTACGGCACGTCCGAGCTGATCACCGGGGCGCTGCTGCGGCGTGGGGCAACGCCGCGGCCGGTTGTCTGCACGAAATGGTGCCCGACGCCCGGCCCGATGTCCGCTGAGGTTGTCCGCGCCGGCGTGCAGGAGCGGCTGGACAGGCTGGGTACGGATCGCGTTGATCTTCTGCAGTTTCACTGGTGGAGTTTTGAGCATCCGGCCTGGCTGGATGCTTTGCACGAAATGGCGGAGCTGCGCGAACAGGGGATGATCGGTGAGATCGGGGTCACGAATTTTGATGCCGCACATCTGCAGCTTGCTTTGTCGGACGGTGTGCCGCTGGTCAGTAACCAGGTACCGTTTTCGCTGGTGGACAGGCGTGCGCGCGGCCCGCTGGCCAGCCTCTGTGCCGCCAAAGGGGTGCGCCTACTCTGCTATGGCACACTGGCGGGTGGTTTTATATCCGAGCGGTGGCTGGATCAGCCTGATCCACAGGACGTGTCCGACTGGAGCAAAATGAAATACCGCCGGTTCATCGATGCCGCCGGCGGTTGGGACGTTTTTCAGGGCATTCTGCGCGCGGCGGCGAACGTCGCGGCCCGGCACGGTGTTTCCGTCGCTAATGTGGCGACACGCTGGGTGCTGGAAAACCCGGCGGTCGCGGGGGTGATTATCGGGGCACGTCTGGGCGAGGCGCGGCACTCTGCGGACAATGCCCGGTTGTTCGGGTTCGAACTGACCGCGGCAGACCATGAGCTTCTTGAGGAGGCCTTTGCTCAATCAAAGCCTTTGCCCGGAGACTGTGGCGATGAATACCGCCGGCCGCCGTTTCTGACAGCGTCCGGAGACCTGAGCCATCACCTGCAGGAAATGCCTAAGGCTGTGGCGGCGCGCAATGTTCCGGACCGGCCTGGCGAGAAACAGGTAGGTACAGGCAGCGAATGGGAAGACATTGCCGGTTATTGCCGTGCGTGGCGCATCGGTGACCGCATCCTGGTGTCCGGAACCACAGCAACTGCGGGCGTGGACCGTATCGTCGCGCCGGAGGATGCCGGGGCCCAGACCACATACATCCTCGACAGGATTGCCGGTGCTCTCAGTGCGCTGGGCGCTGACATACGTGATGTGGTGCGCACCCGGATCTATCTGAGTGACGCAGAGGAGGTGATGGCGGTCTCACAGGCGCACGGACGTGTATTCGGAGACATCAGACCCGCCAACACACTGACCGAGGTCGCCAGTCTGATTGGCGGGTACCGTGTCGAGATCGAAGCAGAGGCCATCATCCGCAGCTGACAGCGCCATGCCCGATCTATCGTTTTGACGCCAGCGGCTGACCGGGGCAGTATGCCGCCGGAAAAGCACCGGGCCTGCGGTTCGGGTGCATCAGACAGGGAAGAAAATTCATGGCATCATCAACAGCGGTCATTGGCCTGGGGTCCATGGGCTATGGCATTGCGCAGTCCGTGCTGCGGGGCGGTCACACGACATATGGCTATGACATCAACCCCGACAGCGAGGCCCGTTTTCGCAGCGAAGGCGGCAGCGGGGGCGCTCTTGGTGACATTGCGGGTGCGCTGGACGCCGTCGTTGTCGTTGTTCTGAACGCCGAACAGACCGAAGCAGTGCTCTTTGGTGACGATGGGGTTGTGCCAAAGCTGAAACCCGGTGCTGTGGTGCTGGCCTGTGCAACTGTGCCTCCGGCGTTCGCACGTGAGATGTCTGCGCGTTGCGGGCAGGCGGGCGTGCATTACCTCGATGCGCCCATATCCGGTGGGTCCGTCAAAGCGGCACAGGGTCAGCTCAGCATCATGGCGTCCGGCACGCCGGAGGCTTTCGCTGCCGCAAAACCGGTTCTGGATGCAACCGCGGAAACCGTTTTTGAGCTTGGGGACGCGGCTGGTGCCGGGTCCGCGATGAAGGCGGTCAACCAGCTGCTGGCGGGGGTGCACATCGCGGCCATGGCCGAGGCACTGACCTTTGGCATGACGCAGGGTGTTGAGCCGGCGCAGTTCCTGGAGGTGATCAGCAAATGCGCGGGCAGCTCCTGGATGCTCGAAAACCGCGCGCCGCATATCATTGCAGGCGACTACGCGCCGCATTCGTCGGTGGATATCTGGCCCAAGGACCTTGGAATCGTTCTGGATATTGCAAAGTCTGCGCGCTTCGGCGCTCCGCTGACGGCGGCGGCGCTGCAGCAGTTTCTGGCGGCCTCCGGCTCCGGTCTGGGTGGTGAGGATGATGCTGCTGTTGCCAAGGTCTATGCCCGTAACGCGGGCCTCAGACTGCCGGGAGACGCATAATGCTGTTGGGATGCATCGGGGATGATTTCACCGGATCGTCGGATCTGGCCAATACGCTGTCCAAGGAAGGGATGCGCGTCGTTCAGTATACTGGCGTGCCCGAAGGGCCGGCCGCAGCAGGTGTTGAGGCAGGTGTTGTTGCGCTTAAATCCCGTTCAACCGATCCGTCTGACGCAGTTGAACAGTCGCTGGCTGCCCTCCGGTGGCTGAGGGCGCAGGGGTGTGAGCAGTTTTTCTTCAAATATTGTTCTACGTTCGATTCAACCCCCGACGGGAATATCGGCCCGGTCGCTGACGCGCTTGCCGCTGAACTTGATGCGCACCGGGTGATTGTCTGCCCCGCATTTCCCGGGACAGGGCGGTCGGTGTATCAGGGGCACCTGTTCGTCAATGATGTCCTGCTGAATGAAAGCGGCATGCAGAACCACCCGCTGACCCCGATGACGGACCCCGATATCCGCCGGTGGCTCAGGGCACAGACAAAACACGGCGTGGGGCATGTGCCGGCTGCTGACGTGCTGAAAGGGGCTGAGGCGATCCGCGCGGGCCTCGACGCGGCCCATGAAGCCGGCGCGCTGCACATCGTTGTTGATGCGCTGCAGGATGCAGACCTGCGCGAGATCGGGGCAGCAGCAGACGGTCTGCCGCTGATTACCGGGGGCTCCGGTGTCGCGCTTGGCCTGCCTGCGAATTTCTGGCGGCGTGGTCTGACGTCGGCAGATGGTGCCGCATGGCGGGGGCAGGCGGGCCAGTGTGTTGCGCTGTCCGGCTCGTGTTCTAACGCAACCCGCGCGCAGGTGGCGCTGCACCGTAAAACCAACCCGGCGTTCGAGATCGTTGCAGCCGACGTGATCGAGGGCCGTGTAACTGCGGCCAGCATGGCGGATCAGCTGGTCGCGGCAGACGGCATTCCCCTGGCGTTCAGTTCCGCGGATCCGGATGTTGTGCGGGAAGTTCAGGCCACCTTTGGCCGTGAAGCATCAGCTGCCGCGCTGGAAGGCTTTTTTGCCGAAGTGTCGCGTGAACTGGTCGCACGTGGCGTGCCTAAAATCCTGACGGCGGGCGGAGAAACCTCCGGTGCTGTGGTCGAAGGGCTTGCGCTCAAGACGCTGGAGATCGGGCCTGAGATTGACCCCGGTGTGCCGGCATTGCGCGCAGGCGACGATCTGGTCATCGCACTGAAATCCGGGAACTTCGGCGCACCCGATTACTTTGCCAAAGCGGCGGCGGTTCTGGGCGCATAACCCGGCGAAGCCCTGCAAAGGAGTATGTGAGCAGGCGCGGAGCCGGGGCAACCCGTTCCGCGCCCAGTAGTGTTTCCGTCAGTCAGCCTGTTCAGCAGTCCAGCTGAGATCACCGGCGTAACGGTCAGTGACCTCTCCTGTGTCGGCAAGTGTGAAGAGGTGAAGCCAGCGATTGTCAAAGAGCGCGCGGACCTGAGGGTGCCGCTCGAGAATTTCTGATACCGCTTCCTTTGGAGCCGCAACATAGACGGAGAGACGCAGCGGATCGTGGCGCAGTTTTTCGCCATCGTGCACTGACTGCCGCGCAAGTCCTGTCCGGAGTGTGCCGCCGTTGCCTTCGACCACACCAATTCCGCCGGTGACATTGTGCAGCAGCTTGTTGCCGGATCCGAAAACCTCCGGCGCAACAGAGGAGCCATAGTACTGCAGACTGATCCAGCTTGCGACGACAACAGGTGCGGTCAGGATGAGTTCCAGCACGGGGAATCCGTTTTCCGCATCCTGCCTGTGATCGTATTCGTGCAGGAAAACCTGGCCCGACAGCGTGTCACTGCTGGTCTGGCTGCGGGGGGCCGCGACAAAGGCGCGGCATCCGGCGAGACCCCATTCAGGACGCGTTTCCGCCCAGTCCCGCGCCCGCACAGCGATGTTTGGCGTGGTCTCGGCTCCCGGCAATCCCGCAAGCCGTTCTTCCCGCGCAAGTTGCCCTGCGGTCCGCAACCAGCCCGTTGCCCGGGAGATGTCCGCCCCGTGTTCCGGCATATCGACGTCCTGAGCGTAAAGCGTGACATCATCTGTCGTGGTGTCGTGCAGCCCGGCAACAAAGACGGTGTCATCCGGTATCTGGATTCCCTGGTCCTCAAGTCCCGCGCGCACCTCCGGACGGTTCAGGATGTTTGCAAGAAGCCGCGCGTTCACTTCGCCGGAATACCCGCCACAGGCACCGCACTGCAGCCCGCTGGCGTGCGGATTATTGGCCGCTGTCGCACCGTGACCGCACAGCAGCACGAGACGGGCAAAACCACTGGTCAGAGACATCGCCTTCAGGATGCTGGCCGCCGCGGTGATCTGGGCCTCCGTATCCATATCCGGTTGTGGGCAGGGGGATGCCGTTCCGGGCGCGGGCGCGGTACTGCCGCCCATCGCGTCACTGACAAGCTTCGCGGCATAGATCGGGCCTGTAGCCTCAACAAAGGCGAAAGACGACACGGCGGCCTGCCGGAACCGGCCCCAGGCCCTTTGAGCGCGGGCGAGATAACGTTTGTCGTTCTCCGCTCTGGCGGCGCTGGCACCGGCCTGGCCTTCGCCGGAGGTCAGTCCATGGTTCAGCAGCACCGGCAGGCGCAGTTCATCAACGTCTGAGCCACAGGCGCTGTGCCGGGTTGCCAGGCCAAAGAACCCGGCAAATCCGAGGGTCCGGATGCCCGTATCGGCTTTTTCGAGGGCGCGGCGAAACACTTCGGACCGCACGTCAATGCAGAATGCTGCCTGAAGGGCCGGGCGGATGCACGGTGCTGTGGCCTCCCGTGCTGTGAACTGACCGGCAAGCCGCCTTTGGACTGACCTTTCCATGGCTTCCTGCAGGATTTCATTGATCACATGGTCCGCATCAGGTGTTGATGGCGTGGCATGCGCCAGAACGGTGTCCGTCCATTCAGCGGCAAACACCGCACCGAACCGGGTGAACAGAGCCGCCTCCCATGTCAGTGCAATGGCCAGCAGGCTGGTCAGGGTATCGTCGGTGCCGCCCGCAAGCTCGGCTTTCCAGAGCTCGTACCGTGCAACCTGCGCCCAGCCGCCCTGTGCCATCAGAACCTGGTGGAAATATCCCGGAATGGCCGCATCTGTCAGTCCGAGCGTCCGTGTCGCTTCCTCTATGGCAGAGAGAGGATCGGCGGGCGTTCTTTGGATCAGTGCCCTGAACCCGGGGAAACCCTGAAAGCCCGTGCTCAGATCGCTCATGGCAAAAGCGCGCCAGGATGACCAGGCCTTCTCGTCACGGGGTGCGCTCCACATGGCCTGGCCTGCGTCGAAGTAGCCCGACGCCCATGCCCCGGTGCGTTCAGCGATAAATCCGGGCCAGTCTGTTCTGTCATGCTCGGCCAGAAGATCGGCGACCAAAGGCAGCCTCTTTTGCGGCGATGCCAGCGCCCCGGATGCAGCCATGAGTGCTGGTACGTCCTTTGGCTTCGGAGAATGTGGTGATGCAGCAAGTGCATCCTGCAGATCTGTCGTGCTGATCACGCCGCCTGATATCTGGTCTACAAACCAGTCGCGGGGCATCGTGACAGGTGTGTCACTGATACGCGCCAGCAAACGGCCGGTTTCTGCGAGCGACATGCTGCTTTGGCCGAGGAACGGGTTGACCGCGACGGATGAGGCGAGAGGCCAGACCGGGGGGATCTGCCGGCCGGCAGCATCGGCCAGCCGAGCGAGGGTATCAGTTGAGAGCGGGTGCGAAGTGGAGTCGAGTGCCATATGTGTGTCCTCGGGTTCGGAGCAGGGTATCAGGGGTCAGGAGAATTTTCTGAGGCTGCGGGTGTTCAGCAACCGGTCTGTAAGTGCGTTTACGTAAAAGCCATTCGCGATGTGGACGCGCAGGCCGGCAAAAGCGGGCGATCCTGCCCAGTGGGCAAACATGCTCTGAGCAATGGCCACCGCGCCGAAACTGACCAGTGCAAGTGTCATCAGCATCCATTCGAGCAGACCGGGGGGCGGTGTTGCGGGCAGGGCGGGTCCCCAGACAGTCGCGGCACCGGTCTGGAGCGTGAAATAGCTGAGCGACGCGGTAAACGCGTAAAGCGTTGTCCTGCGCGTCAGCTGGACAGGCGCCCTGTCGGCGAAGCCCTGCGCCAGAAGGTAGGCCACGCCGAAGATCAGGATTGCGCCGAGCGCCAGCATCTGCGGCGATTTTCCACCCAGCCCGAAGAGGGTCGCGACCACGGCATAGATCGACAGCGCAACAGCGAAGGCAAGAGCCACGGCACCGGCGCCGGGCACCGCCACGGGGCCGGGCCTGCGGTTGGCGGTCACAGCTTCGACGGCCGTGCCGGACGACAGGAATGCATGCGCCTTATAGAGCGAGTGCGCCACGATATGCAGCAGTGCCAGAGGGAACAGAGCAAAACCGCATTGCAGGATCATGAAACCCATCTGCGCAACGGTCGACCATGCGAGCGACGTCTTGACGGCCGGTTGTGTCAGCATCACCAGACCAGCCAGAAGTGCGGTCCCGCCGCCGATCAGGACGAGCAGGGCAAGCACACCCGGTGCCAGCAAGAGCACGTCCGCAAAGCGGATCAGCAGGAAGCCACCGGCATTGATCACACCGGCGTGCAGCAATGCGGACACCGGCGTGGGCGTCTCCATGACCTCTGTGAGCCAACCGTGGAACGGGAACTGCGCGGATTTCAGAACAGCCGCAAGAGCCAGCAGCGCTGCAGCTCCGGTGATCTGCGGTGTCGCCTCGGCACCAGCAGCTCCGGCCAGGATCGCGGCAATATCGCCGGTCCCGAAGGTCGTGGCCAGCAAAAGCGCGGCCGCTATGAGAGCGACGTCACTGATCCGCGCCATAACGGATTTCTTGTACGCGGCGCGTCGTGCAGGGACGCGGTCGCTGTAAAAGGTGAGGAGCTGGTGCAGGAAGAGGCTCGTGGCAATCCACGCAGCGACCAGCAGCATGAGCCCGCCGGCCTGAACAAAGAGCAGAACACTGGCAATGGTCGCGCAGATCAGGGCTGTGAACCTCGGTTGGCCGTCCTCACCGCGCAGATAAGTCCGGCTGTAGCGCAGCACCACCCAGCCGACAAAACAGACCAGAAGCGCCATTGTCACGGCCAGAGCGTCAACCCTGACAGAGAGGCCTGCTGTGATAAACCCAGTGGTCCCAGGACCCTGCAGCAACAGAACAATGAGAGCCACGATACCGGACACACCGGCCAGAAGAGCGGCCGCTTCGGCGGTGCGCGCGGTGGTCGCCGCAGGCGTTGCAGGGCGCAGGGCCGCCAGAAGCGCGGCAGCCGCCAGCAGGGACGGGGCGATCAGGGCAACAGCGTGAAGGGTCATGGCGGTCTCCGGAGAAGAATGAGTGTTGCGCCGGATATATGCGAGAGATTTGCATAAATAAAATATATTGTAAGTAACAATTCATTCTGTTTTATGGAATGAATGGACTTCAACTATCATCACCTGAGGTATTTTCAGGCCGTTGCAGAAGATGGAAACCTAACCCGGGCAGCAGCGTTGCTGAACGTTTCGCAATCGGCGGTTTCGACCCAGATCCGTCAGCTTGAGGAACGCCTTGGTCAGGACCTGTTCGAACGACGGGGCCGTGCGCTGCTGCTGACCGAAGCAGGGCGGATTGCCCTGGATCATGCCAATGCCATTTTCGCGACAGGGCGTGAGATGGTGGCTACACTGCAGCAGACAGGAGCAAGTCGTCGGGCGCTGCGGGTCGGGGCCATTTCGACGCTGTCGCGCAACTATCAGCTGGTGTTTCTCAAACCTCTGCTGGGGCGCCCGGATGTTGAGGTCGTGCTGCGGTCGGGCAGTATGGCCGAACTCAGCACAGCGCTTGCGGCTTTGCACCTCGACCTGGTTCTGACCAACCAGGCACCGCCTGCTGACGCTCTGACCCCATTCAACGTCCAGCAGTTGGATACGCAGAATGTCAGCCTCGTTGGTCCACCCGATGAAAGACTGTCGGGCGCGCCGCTGGAGGAACAGCTGCTGCATGCGCCGCTGATCCTGCCCTCGCGGGCCAGCGGGGTGCGCGCGGGCTTTGACGCTCTGACTGACCGGCTTGGTCTGCGCCCCCAGATCGCCGCAGAAGTAGACGACATGGCCATGATGCGCCTGCTTGTGCGGGACGGGGCGGGGCTGGCCGTCCTGCCGCCCATTGTCGTGAAAGATGAAATCGCGGCAGGCTCTCTTACAGAGCTTGCGGTGCTGCCCGACCTGACCGAAACATTTTACGGCGTGACCGTCGGGCGGCGCTTCCCGAACCCATTGCTGTCGGAGCTGATGCGGCCGGGGTAATGTCAGACCTGTGCGGGCTGGCCATCGCCGACTGCTTCGCGCGGGACGGATACGGCTTTGATCACGGCAAAAACCTGCATGCCGGTGCGCAGACCAAGTGCGTCACAGGACCGGCGGGTGATCCGGGCGAGGATCGTGTTCCCCCCCGCATCCAGACGGGCCAGTACCCCCGGACCATCCCCCTGGCGCAGTTCGGTCAGAACAGCAGGCAGAACGTTCAGCGCTGAAATGTCTTTGGGGTGCGTAGTGGCGATCATGACGTCCTGTGCCTCGATCCGGACACGCAGCATTTTCCCGGGCTCCTGGTCAATGCGCGGCAGAAGAAGAGGCAGACCGCCTGCGTCCAGTTCGCTGAGGCCGTCCGCATGGTGCCGGACAAGCCGCGCAGTCATCATCGCACCGGCCGAGCGGACGCCGAGCGGGGTTACCCCGGGATCGCTCAGCACCGCTTGCGCAGGTCCGATACCGGTGACGCGTCCCGCCTCGATCGCCACAACGGTCGTTGCAAGGCGGGCCACTTCGCTGGCGGAATGGCTGACATAGAGGACGGGCACAGCAAGCTCGTCGCGGATCCGCTCGAAGTAGGGCAGGATTTCGGCTTTGCGCCTTGTATCCAGTGCGGCCAGGGGCTCATCCGCGAGCAGTATCTCCGGCGCGGAAAGTAGTGCACGCCCGATTGCCACGCGTTGCTTTTCACCGCCCGACAGCAGAGCTGGCCGCCGGTCCAGCAAATGCCCGATGCCCAGCATGTCTATCACGTTTTCCGGTTTTTCATGATGCGCGTTTGCCGGTGCAAACCGGCGGCCGTAGAGCAGGTTCTGCCGGACCGTCAGGTGCGGAAAGAGACGCCCTTCCTGAAAAATGTAACCGACACGCCGCCGGTGGGGCGGGATCCAGATCGCGCGCTCGGTGTCAAACAGAGTGCGTCCGTTGATCGTTGCGCGCCCTGTGGTCGGGCGCAGAAGGCCCGCGACGGCATTGATGATGCTCGTCTTCCCGGTGCCGGAGCGGCCAAATAAAACAGTGATCCCACGCGGCGCCTCAAAGGAAACGTCCAGGGAGAACCCGTCAAATTCCTGGGTCAGGGCCAACTCCAGCATCAGGTGCCACCGATGCGCCGGGCGATCCGGCGGGCCAGAATTTCAGACAGGAGCAACGCGCCCATCGCGATGGCCACAGAAATCAGTACCAGCCGCAGAGTCTGGTTTTCGCCCCCCGGCACCTGAAGAAAGGCATAGATGGCGGAAGGCACGGTTTGCGTCTGGCCAGGTATGTTAGACACGAAAGTGATTGTCGCCCCGAATTCCCCCATCGCCTTGGCGAAAGCCAGCACCGCGCCGGCCAGAACGCCTGGCAGCATCAGCGGCAACGTCACGGTCAGGAACACCCAGGCGCGTGATGCGCCCAGCGTCCCGGCAGCTTCCTCAAGCTTCGGGTCAACTGCCTCGAGAGACAGCCTGATCGCGCGCACCATCAGCGGAAACGCCATGATCGCGGCGGCCAGGGCTGCACCCGTCCAGTTGAAAGCAAAGCTGATGCCGATCAGGGCAAGCAAACTCCCCGCAGGTCCCTGTGGCCCTAAGGTCAGCAGCAGCAGATAACCGGTGACCACCGGCGGCAGGATCAGGGGCAGCATCACCAGGCCGTTCAGCAGCTGTTTGCCGGGAAAATCGCGCCGCGCCAGAATAACCGCCACCCAGAGGCCAAAGGGCAGACTGCACAGCGTCGCCCAGAAAGCCACGCGCAGCGACAGGACGACCGCCTGCCATTCCTGTGCGCTTAGCCACTCCATCGGTTGCCTACTCCGTACCTGCGGCAAAACCCAGCCGTGTCAGCACCTTATCTGTCTGCGGGCTGCGAAGATAGTCAAGGAAACCGCGCGCAGCACCGGAGGGTTCAGACGCCACCGCAGCCGCCGGGTACACAATTGGCTGGTGGCTTTCTGCAGGAAAAACGGCAACCGCTTTAACGCGGGCGTCAGCAAGCGCATCTGTGGCGTAAACGATACCATAGGGGGCGGCACCGGTGGCCACGAGAGCCAGGGACGCGCGCACGTTGTCCGTCTGTGCCGTCCGTGTGGCAACACTCTGCCACAATCCGAAATACGACAACGCCTCTTTCGCATAAAGACCGGCCGGAACAGCATCCACGAGAGCAACCGCGAGCCTGCCGTCCCCGATCAGGCCGGCAAGATCGGTTTGCGCGCTCAGTTCAACCGGGGGCACGTCAGGGTTTGCAGCAATCAGTACGAGCTTGTTGCCGGCCAGATCAAATCGCGTGGTTGCGTTGATCCGCCCCTGTTGTTCCAGGTAATCCATCCAGGCTGTATTCGCCGAAACGTAGACGTCTGCAGGTGCGCCGAGGCTGATCTGGCGGGCGAGGACGGATGAGCCGGCAAAGGAGAACGCAACGCTGTGCCCGCTTTCTTCTTCAAAGCCGGCTGCGATTTCTACAAGCGCAGTGCGCAGGCTTGCCGCAGCGAAAACAGTGATCTGCTCTGCCCGTGCCGGTGCGGACGTCAGCACCAGTGAACACATCAGCGAGATCAGCAACTTTGGGAAAGAAGAGGACATGAAAACACTGTCCTTCAGGCGTTCCGCGGGTGCAAGCCCCGCTGTATACTGACGCTGGATGTCAGCAGGCCATGGTCTTCTGTGATCCTGACAGAAAGTGACATTGGGGGGACAGTTCATGCGCACGCTAGGTGAAATTCTCGAAATCAGCGCCGGGCGCAAAGGCGGTGAAGCAGCCATTTTTGATGGTTTTGAGCCGTCGTTGTCCGCACAGGAGGTGGCCGCTATTCCGGATGACAGGTGGCTGGCACAGATGACCCGGTCCATTTTTCAGGCCGGTTTCAACTGGAAAGTTGTCGACAACATGTGGCCGGGGTTCGAGACTGCATTCCGCGGATTTGATCCCGGGCCCTGTGCTTTTATGGATGATGAATGGTTTGATGCGCTGGTCACAGACACATCAATCGTGCGGCACGGACCCAAGATCCGGGCCGTACAGGAGAATGCGGCGTTTATCCTTGATGTCCGGAAAGAGCATGGCAGTTTCGGCCGGATGATCGCGGACTGGCCCCGTGAGGATTACGCTTCGCTGCTGCTGCGTCTCAAGGCGGACGGATCACGTCTTGGGGGCACAACGGGCCAGTATTTTCTGCGTTTCATGGGCGTGGATGGCTATATTCTGTCGCGTGATGTAGTGGGGCGGCTGATGGCCGAAGGGGTCATCGACAAAGCTCCTGCATCGAAGAAGGCGATGATGGCGGTTCAGGCAGCGATCAACGAATGGTCGCGCGAATCCGGACGGTCCCTGAAAGAGATCAGCAGAATTCTGGCCACCAGCACGGGCTAGGCGCGCAGGCGCGCAGCACCAACTGTACTGAGCACCAGCATGACCGCAGCCGTGGCAAGGCACAGGGGCAGGCCACCAAGCTGATAGCTTGCGCCGGACAGAACGGTGCCCAAAAGGCGGCCCGTCGCGTTGGCCATATAGTAAAAACCCACGTCCATCGTGACCCTGTTTCCTGTGCTGAAAGCAAGTATCAGATAGGAATGCAGCGCGGAGTTGACTGCAAAAACCGCGCCGAACAGCAGCAGACCGGCAACCAGTGTGACTGTGAGCCAGGGCGCGGGTGACCCGGCCATCCAGACCAGAAGCGCCAGCATTGCCGGAATCGCGATCAGAGCCGCGCTCCAGTTGCGCGCGGCGGTGATCAGCGCACTGGCCGGACGGGCCGCAGTCCGCAGCAGCCGTGGGGCTGAGGCCTGGACAGCACCGTAAAGGATAATCCAGAGCGCCATGAAGCTGCCGATCATGAAGAACGCGGCGCGGTTTCCGGCGTCTGTCCCGTCAGAAAGAACGGCGTAGAAATAGACCGGTATGCCCACCACAAACCAAACGTCGCGCGCACCAAACAAAAACACGCGCGCGAAGCTGAGCCAGTTGATATTTGTATTGTCCGAAAACACTTCGCGGAACTTTGCGTCCTTGCGTCCGGTGGGCAGACCCGGCGGCATGCCCGCCAGCACAGCGGCGAGGACAACACCGAGCACAGCTGCCATCCCAAGAACGGCGGCCTGCAGACCGGCCAGACCCAGCAGGACGGCTCCAAGCAGAAAGCCGAAGCCCTTAACCGCGTTCTTGGACCCGGTCAGCAAAGCAACCCATCGGAACAGGCCGCCATCACCATCCGGTGCCAGCAGCTTCACCGCCGACTTGGCGCTCATCTTGGAAAGATCCTTTGCCACGCCGGAGGCACCCTGAACTGCCATGACGAAAACGACAGAGGCCCCGATGCTCCACGCCGGATCAAGTGCTGTCAACGCCAGCAGCGCGCCGATCTGAATGATCAGTCCGGCATAAAGTGTGCGCGTCAGACCAAACCTCGCGGCAATCCATCCGGCGCTGAGGTTGGTCACCACCCCGGCGATCTCATAAAGTACAAAAAGATATGCCAGCTGGACCGGAGAAAAGCCCAGCGTGTGAAAGTGCAGAAGCACAAGCATGCGCAGCGCGCCATCGGTGAGCATGAACGCCCAATAGGCGGCGGTCACCGCGAAATAGGCGGTCAGACGGGTATCTTTGCGCGCAGGTGTTTTCATCAAAGGCTGGCGCTGACCATTCCCGCTACATCCACGAGCCGGTGCGCGTAGCCATATTCATTATCGTACCAGACATAAACTTTGAGCTGGGTGCCGTTCACAACCATTGTCGACGGCCCATCCACAATGCCGGACCTCGTATCATTGGTATAGTCTGCGCTGACCAGCGGCCGGTCCTCGTAACCCAGAATCCCTTTCAGCGGACCGTCGGCCGCCGCACGGAACAATGCGTTCACCTCATCGACTGTCGTCTCACGCTCCAGCTCGAACACGCAGTCGGTCAGCGATGCGTTCAGCAACGGAACCCGCACGGCATGACCATTCAGCCGGCCCTTCAGTTCCGGATAGATCAGGGTGATTGCGGTGGCACTGCCCGTTGTGGTGGGGATCAGGGAATTGAGCGCAGAGCGGGCGCGCCGCAGGTCTTTGGCCGGCCGGTCCACAATGGTCTGCGTGTTTGTGACGTCGTGGATTGTGGTGATTGATCCGTGTCTGATGCGCAGGTTTTCGTGGATGACCTTAACCACCGGGGCGATGCAATTCGTCGTGCAGCTGGCCGCGGTGATAATGCGGTGTGTATCAGGATCGTAGACGTCATGGTTGACGCCATAGACGATGTTTGCCGTTGGCCCATCTTTTACAGGTGCGGAAACCACAACCTTTTTGACGCCCGCGTCGAAATACGGGGCGAGGGCAGCTTCGGTTTTAAAGGCACCGGTGCAGTCGATCACCACGTCCACGCCACCGAGCGGCAGGTCTGAGAGCCTGCGGTTGCTGTATACAGGCAGGCGCTTTCCATCGATTGAAATCGCGTCCGGGGCGGAACTGAACCGCGCGGGCCAGCGTCCGTGGACCGTATCAAATTCCAGCAGATGTGCATGCATCTCCGGGTCGCCTTCGGCATCGTTGATCCAGGCGATGTCCATTCCGGCTTCGAGCATCGGACGCAGAGCCAGTTTGCCGATACGTCCAAGCCCGTTCAGAGCAAAAGTCGTCATATCCCGTTTCTTTCAGTTTATGCCCGCCGGGCTGTTCACAGACCGCCCGCATAGCGCGGGTTTATGTGAGATTTATGACAGTTGCACGCAGAGACAGAAAAACGCCGCCGGTTCCCCGGCGGCGCTGTCAATTCGGCTGGTCTTTCGCTCAGGCCGCTGCTGGCTCAGGCTCGCGCGCGGCGCGTCCGCGTTGCATCATTACGACCAGCAGCAGCAACACGAGACCCGGAATGAAGACCAGTTCCTTGGGCAGCTGATCTGCCGGGGCCTTGACGGCTGTGATGGTCACAAAGTCATCGCCGTAGAAGTCATAGCCCTGGAACACTTCGGCATAGGGTGTGCCAAAGAGCGGCTCTTCCAGTGTGACCGTGTCACCGTCCGGCACAGTCAGCAGACCAAGCGCATCCATCCGGCTGCCTTCGGCTTCATCGCCGACTGTCACCAGCAGGGTGGTTTCCAGCGGCTCGCCGGTATCGAAGTCCGGACCGTTGACCACCACGCGGAACTCTTTGCCCGGTGCAGCGGCTTCAACTGTCTCGGCAAAGGCGGCCGGTGCGATATCCTCGAACGGAGGCTGCAGACGGTCCATGAAGAAGTCTGGACGGAAGAGCATGAACGAAATGAAGATCAGCAGGATGCTTTCGTAGATGCGGCTTTTGGTCAGGAAATAGCCCATTGTGCCTGCCGTAAAGACGAGGATGGCAATGCTGGATATCACAAAGACCAGTATGCCCTGCGCCCAGCCCACATCGATCAGCAGCAGATCGGTGTTGAAGATGAAGACGAAGGGCAGGGCGATAGTCCGCAGGCTGTAGAAAAATGCGGTAAAGCCCGTTTTGATCGCATCACCACCGGAGACCGCCGCAGCCGCAAAGCTTGCCAGCCCCACTGGTGGTGTCACGTCCGCCATGATCCCGAAGTAAAACACAAAGAGGTGCACGGCGATCAGCGGCACGATCAGACCGGACTGTGCGCCGAGTTCCACGACAACGCCCGCCATCAGAGATGACACAACGATGTAGTTCGCTGTTGTTGGCAGGCCCATGCCGAGGATCAGCGACAAAAGCCCCACCATCATCAGCATCAGGATCAGATTGCCGCCCGACAGGAACTCGACGAGATCGGCCATGACCTGACCCACACCAGTCAGCGTCACAGTGCCGACAATCACGCCCGCAGTGGCGGTTGCAAGACCGATGCCGATCATGTTGCGCGCACCGTCAATGAGGCCCTGCAGCAGATCGACTACGCCGTCTTTGAAACGTTCGACCAGAGCACCACCTTCGCCACGGAAAATGGCCTTCATTGGTTTCTGCGTCAGCAGGATAACAAAGAGCAGCATGGTCGCCCAGAACGCCGACAGACCGGGTGATTTCTGTTCGATCATCAGGAAGTAGACCAGCACAATGATCGGGAGCAGGAAGTACAGACCGGATTTGTAGATTTCGCCAACAACAGGCAGCTCAACTTCTTCGGCATTGGGGTCATCGGGTTCCAGATCGGGCACCGATGCCGCCATCCAAAGAAGCAGCGCGTAGGTCACAAAGATCAGAACAGACAGGATAACGGCCGAGTTCGAGGTCGCGGCAACGATCCAGCCCACAGGGTACTGCACACCATAGCAGAGGCCTGCAAAGCCCACAAAGAACGCTGCCATACCGCCAATGGTCTTGCCCATCGACACGACGCGGTTGCCCAGTGTCGGCATGTTGTTCTTTACCGCTTCAAGGTGCACGATGTAGACCAGCGCGATGTAGGAAATTGTCGCGGGCAGGAAGGCGTGGGTGATCACTTCGACGTATGATATGCCCACATATTCCACCATCAGGAAGGCGGCAGCGCCCATAACCGGCGGCATGATCTGCCCGTTCACGGAGGAGGCCACCTCTACCGCGCCGCCCTTTTCGGAAGAGAAGCCCACGCGTTTCATCAGCGGAATTGTGAAGGTGCCAGTGGTGACAACGTTGGCAATCGATGAGCCGGAGATCAGGCCCGTGGCAGCGGAGCCCACAACGGCCGCTTTGGCCGGGCCACCCTTAAGGTGCCCGAGGGCACCAAAGGCCATTTTGATGAAATAGTTGCCGGCGCCCGCCTTATCGAGCAGCGCGCCAAAGAGCACGAAGAGGAACACGAACTTCGTCGAAACACCCAGTGCGATGCCAAACACACCCTCTGAGGTGATCCACATGTGGCTCATAGCTTTCTGCAGCGAGGCACCTTTCCAGCGGATTACATCAGGGACCCAGCTGGAGGAGCCAAAGAACACGTAAGCCAGGAAAATGGTGGCGATGATCGCCATCGCAGGCCCCAGCGCGCGGCGTGCCCCTTCGAACAGAATGATCAGACCCGCAAGCGCAAACCACTTGTCCACGTCATCCGCGAGGCCGCCGGAATTTACGATTTTGTCGTAGAAAATATACCCGTACATCGCGATGCCCGCACCGGCGATGGCAAGGCCCCAGTCCTGCAGCGGGATGTAGTGGCGCGGACTGGATTTGAACATCGGGTAGGCCATGAAGGCCAGAAAGATCGAGAACGCCAGGTGAATCTGACGGGAGTTGTTGATGACCGAACCGGGCAGAAGCTGGTTGGCGAGAGGGGATGCCAGGATCACCTGAAACAGCGACCAGATGATTGCGGTGATGGCGAGAAATGTGCCCACCGCTCCGACAGGGTTACGCCCGCCTGCGTCAGATGAAGCTACGAGATCTGCCAGTTCTTCGTCGGATAGCGCGCGTCCGCCGCCGGTCTGATCGGCCATGGTTACTGTCTCCCTGGAATACCGCTGAAACGGCTTTTGCTTAAATTATTGTGCCCGCTGATGCGGGTAAAACAGAGGGCGGACCGGGCCGCCCTCTGCCGTCAGACAAGAGCCGGGATCTTATTCGATCCAGCCTTTTTCCTTGTAGTACTTCGCAGCACCGGGGTGCAGCGGTGCGGACAGACCGGCTGTCGCCATTTCTTCGGCTTCGAGGTTCGCAAACGCAGGGTGCAGTTTCTTGAAGTCGTCGAAGTTGTCAAAGACAGCTGACACAACCGCATAGACCGCATCCTCGGAAACGGACGAAGACGTCACAAATGTCGCGCCCACACCAAAGGTGCTCACGTCACCGTCTGTGCCACGGTACATGCCGCCCGGGATTGTCGCGGACCGGTAGTAAGAGTTGTCGTTGATCAGCGACTCGATCTCGGCGCCGGACACTTCAACCAGCACGGAATCACATGCGGTGGTTGCTTCCTGGATCGAACCGGACGGGTGACCAACGGTGTAGATCATCGCGTCAATCTGGTTGTCGCAGAGCGCTGCAGACTGTTCAGCCGCTTTCAGCTCGGACGCCAGTGCCAGATCGCCGGTTGTCCAGCCCATCTTTTCCATCACAACTTCCATTGTGCCGCGCTGGCCGGAACCCGGGTTGCCGATGTTCACGCGCTTGCCTTTGAGGTCAGCGAAAGAGCTGATGCCTGCATCCGCACGCGCCACAACAGTGAAGGGCTCCGGGTGCACAGAGAACACAGCACGCAGGTCTTCGAATGCGCCCTGCTCCTCAAAGCGGGAGGTGCCGTTGAATGCGTGGTACTGCCAGTCGGACTGTGCCACACCGAACTCCAGCTCGCCTGCGCGGATGGTGTTGATGTTGTACACAGAACCACCTGTGGACTCGACCGAACAGCGGATGCCGTGTTCCTTGCGGCCTTTGTTGACCAGACGGCAGATTGCACCACCGGTCGGATAGTACACGCCGGTCACACCACCGGTGCCGATTGTGATGAACTCTTCGGCCATTGCCGCCGGAGCCATCAGCATCGCCAGGCTGGCGCCGGCTGCTGTCAGTTTGAGTTTGTTAAACATTGATTTCTCCCATTTGTTTTTTGGTCGTCTTTTAACCGCCGGTCTCACCGGACAGACGGCTGTTATTACTTTTCATCTCAGCAATCCGTGTCTGAAACGCTTTGCCTCCAGTACCGGGCAGCCTGCCAATCGGTGTCGTTGCAAAAAAGGCCCGCTGCGTCAGATGAAAAGAAATCCGGTGAATCGCCCCGAATGATGAACCGCGGCGTTGTGGGTTGCAAGGCAGGGTTTATCTGCACGGCTCCGGTTGCAACCGGAAGTCCGTTATCCGGCCTGTTTTTCAGGCTGAAGTGGCGCAACGACGGCGCGACATCCGGCAAAACAACCACGCGCTCCCCCCATCCCGTTTCTGCGTCCCCCCTGATACCGGTTAACATTTCAGAGCATTGTCACTCAGGGTGTCATATGCTTCACAGCAAACAGTTCAACTGGGGAGATTTCGAATGTCACATGTGTTTGGCCGGCACTCTAAGACCAGTCCTCGACGTGCGTCTATAGGCAAAGGTGCCTACATCTATGATGCTGATGGGAAAGAATATTTTGACGGATCGGGTGGTGCGGCGGTCTCCTGTCTCGGCCACAGTGATCTGGATGTGATCGCAGCGATTCAGGCGCAGGTTGGACAACTTGCCTATGCGCACACCAGTTTTTTCACGTCTGACCCTGCAGAAGAACTGGCAGACAGGCTGGTCCAGGCCGCGCCGGGCAGCCTGGAAAAGGTCTATTTTGTCTCAGGCGGCTCGGAAGCGGTCGAGGCTGCGCTCAAGCTCGCGAGGCAGTATTTTGTCGAAATCGGTGAGCCGCAACGGCATCGGTTTATCGCGCGCCGCCAGAGTTATCACGGCAATACACTGGGTGCTCTGGCCACGGGCGGTAACGAATGGCGCAAACAGGCCTTCGCCCCGATCATGGTTGAAACATCACTGATTTCTCCGTGCTATGCCTATCGCGGACAGCAGGACGGCGAGACCGCCTTTGACTACGGCCAGCGTGTCGCCAACGAACTGGAAGCCGAACTGGAGCGCGTTGGGCCCGAAACGGTCATAGCGTTCGTGGCGGAACCGGTCGTCGGCGCGACCCTCGGCGCAGTGGCACCGGTCGACGGCTATTTCCGGCGGATCCGCGAGATCTGTGACCGGTACGGTATTCTGCTGATACTGGATGAGGTGATGTGTGGCATGGGCCGTACTGGCAGTCTTTTCGCGCATTCACATGACGGGATCACAGCAGACATTGTCACCATCGCCAAAGGGCTTGGCGCCGGGTACCAGCCGATTGGTGCCATGATGTGCACCGCTGCGATCCATGATGCCATTGCCGCAGGCTCCGGGTTTTTCCAGCACGGACACACGTATATCGGCCATCCAACAGCCTGCGCGGCAGGCAATGCCGTCGTTTCCAAACTGACCGGCGGTCTCGTGGAGAATTGCGCGGCCATGGGGGAAAAGCTGCAAAATGCGCTACAGGGTGCGTTTGGCCAGCACCCGCACATAGGCGATATCCGCGGAAGGGGCCTGTTCATCGGACTGGAAATTGTTGAGGACAGGGCCAGCAAAAAGCCTTTCGATCCATCGGCCGCGACCCACAAAAAACTGAAAAGCACTGCCTTTGAAAACGGGCTGTTGTGCTATCCCATGGGTGGGACAGTGGACGGACGGCATGGCGATCACATCCTTCTTGCGCCGCCCTTCATCATCGAAGACGCACATGTGGACGAGATCGTCAGCAAACTGGAAAAAACATTTTCTGCAGTACTTTAGGATCTTCTCCTAATCTGTCCGGAAGCCGATGTTGCGGATGAACCTGCCGAAGTCCCCGCGTTGAGCTTTTGCGTACATGCGGGCCTTGGCCAATGACCAGGGTGTCTCTTCGCGGCCCGCCCGCCGTCGGTTGTCGTATTCCTCGATGTCGGCGCGGGATGTGTTCCGGTACTGATCCGAATGCACGGTGGCTTCCAGCGACAGGCGCGGGCTGATCCGGGCCGGATCAACCGGATACCCGACTGCCATGCCGGCGACAGGAAATACGTGATCCGGCAGATCAAAGAGATCCCGTACTGCATTCATATGATTGCGTATTGTGCTGATCGGGCAACAGCCCAATCCCGCCGCCTGCGCCGCTGTCATGAATGCGTTCAGGGCGATGCCTGCATCCAGAGATGCGTTGAAAAAGGCATCGAGGTGGTCGTTAGGGAAGCCTTCATGGTGCCAGGACTGGATCTGCCGTTGCCGCCGGTTGTCCGCGAGGAAAACGACAAAGCAGGGCACATCTGCGATCCACTCCTGAGCGGACAGCAGATTGCGCAACTGATCCGTCCTGGCGGGGTCCTCAACGATAAGAATATCACGCTGCTGCAGATCGCTTTTGGACGGCGCCGCCAGTGCGACAGCAGCGAGCGTCTGCAGTACGGTTGCCGACGGAACATCCGGGGTGAACCTGCGACACGCGGCCCGCCCCGCCATGGCATTCAAAAGCGGGTTGTTCTGCAGACCTTCAGGGACGTTCGGCGCGTTACCAAAGCGTTGTTTTAACAGATCGGACAGTTGCACCTCAGTCATCGAGACGGCGCAATATACTGTAAGTCTTTCTTACGAAAACCATTAGAACATATTCCTTCTCGTTAGCTATTCTCGAAGTTATATCTTGCTCAAACCAAGATCCACAAGCCGGGAGCACCGTGTGGCGGGCGAAGCCGAAAAACTGGATGTGTCGGTCTGGCGTGGCGGAGAAGATGGCGCGTATCAGACATTTGAGGTCCCGGCTTATGAAAGCCAGACCATTCTGGACGTGGTGTCTTGGATCCAGCAATATGCCGATCCGACGCTCACCTACCGCTTTGCCTGCCGTGTGGGCATGTGCGGGTCATGCGCGATGATGGTGAACGGACGGCCGCGCTGGACCTGCCGCACCCATATCAAAACTGTGGTCAAAGACGGCGCGGTCCAGGTAGGCCCGTTGCGCAACCTGCCGGTCATCAAGGATCTGGCGGCGGACATGGACCCGTTTTTTGACAAGTGGGTGGCGGCCGGAGGTGTGCATACCCCCAGTGCAACCCGCCATGATGCGATCGAAGCAATTGATCCGGGCGACAGCACGCGCGTTGAGGCGAGCGCGGGCATCGAGTGTATCAACTGTTCGGTGTGCTACGCTGCCTGCGACACGGTTGCCGGCAACGCCGACTACCTTGGGCCCGCGGCGTTGCAGCGCGCATGGACGCTGTACAATGATGCAAAGCACGACGCCCGTTCAGAAATCCTGGATGCCGTGTCCGGGGCCGGGGGATGCCACAACTGCCACTCAATGGGCAGCTGCACTGTGTACTGCCCGAACGAACTGGACCCGATGTCTGCCATTGCCGGGCTGAAACGGGAAACTAGCCGTAACTTTTTCAGAAAGCGGCGGTAAACAATGCTGAACGTCCACCTCTACATGGTTCAACGGATCTCGGCGCTCATCATGGCGCCGCTGACGCTGGGCCATATTGCCGTGATGATCTATGCAGTGCAGGGCGGACTTTCTGCAGAAGAAATCCTCGGCCGCACGCAGGGATCAGCTTTCTGGTTTCTGTTTTACGGCAGTTTCGTCGTCGCCGTTTCTGTCCATGCTGCCATTGGTCTGCGCGTGATCGTGCATGAACACACCGGTCTCAAGGGTGCAGCCCTGAGCGCACTTACCTGGGGGACAGCTCTGGTGCTGTTCGCACTGGGCGCGCGTGCCGTCTGGGCCGTGACAGCCGGAGGCGGCGGATGAAGTATTCCCGCGCACATCCGCTCTGGCTGGCCTTTGTGCTGCACCGGGTTTCCGGACTGGCGCTGGCGCTTTTCCTGCCCGTCCATTTCTGGGTGCTGTCCTATGCGCTCACCCAGCCGGAAAAGCTGAACCAGTTTCTGAGCTTTGCTGATCAGCCAATTGTTAAGGTTGCGGAATTCGGGCTTGTGTTCCTGCTGGCGCTTCACATGGCCGGCGGTCTGAGACTCATGGCGATGGAGTGGCTGCCATGGTCCGCACCGCAGAAAACCCTGGCTGCTGGCGCGGTTGGGTTTGCGTTTCTGCTGTCCGGTTCCTTCTTTTTGCAGGTGATCTCCGTATGAAAACTGAAATCGACCGCCATGACACAGACATCCTGATCCTTGGCACCGGCGGCGCGGGTCTTTTCGCAGCACTTCACGCCCAGCAGTCCGCGCCTCCGGGCACCAAAATTACGATCGCGGTAAAAGGCCTGATTGGTAAATGCGGCTGCACGCGCATGGTCCAGGGGGGGTACAATGTTGCGCTGGGCGGTGGGGACACCGTTGAGCGGCATTTCATGGACACCATTCATGGAGGCAAATGGCTGCCGGATCAGGACATGGCCTGGCGGCTCTGCGAACAGGCTGTGGTGCGCATCACCGAGCTGGAAAATGAGATCGGGTGCTTTTTCGACCGAAACGCCGACGGAACGCTGCACCAGAAGGCCTTCGCGGGGCAGACCGCGGACCGGACCGTGCACAAGGGTGATCTGACGGGTATCGAGATCATCAACCGGCTGATGGAACAGGTGCTCTCCCGCCCGGTCGAGAAACTGCAGGAACACCGGGCGATTGGCCTCATTCCGACAAAGGACGGCAGTGCGCTGGCTGGCGTGCTGATGATCGACATGCGCACGGGGCGCTTCCGTTTCGTGCGGGCCAAAACGGTGCTGATGGCCACCGGCGGTGGCCCGACCATGTACCGTTACCACACGCCAAGCGGCGACAAGACGATGGACGGTCTCGCGATGGCGCTGCGGGCAGGGCTGCCGCTGCGCGATATGGAAATGGTTCAGTTTCATCCGACCGGCCTGCTGGCAGGAAGTCACAGCCGGATGACGGGCACAGTGCTCGAAGAGGGGCTTCGGGGCGCCGGTGGGCAGCTTCTGAATGCTGCGGGTCACCGGTTCATGTACGACTACGACGGTCTGGGCGAGCGGGCGACGCGCGATGTGGTCAGCCGCGGTATTTACGCAGAGATGCGCAAGAACAACGATCCTGAGCAGGAAGGCATGTTCATTTCGATGGCGCATCTGGGCCCGGAGAACGTGCGCCAGAAATTCAAAGGCATGGTCAAGCGCTGCGCGGACAGCGGGTTTGATCTGGCGGGAGGCCTCGTCGAGGTTGTGCCAACAGCGCACTATTTTATGGGCGGCGTGGTCGTGGATGTGGAGACGCGCACCGCTCTGGAAGGTCTCTATGTTGCGGGAGAGGACGCAGGCGGCGCGCATGGATCAAACCGCCTTGGTGGCAACGGGGTTGCAAATTCAACGGTTTATGGCGGGATTGCGGGCGATGTCATGGGGCAGGACATCCGCCGGTTCACCAAACTGCGCGATCCGGATGAAACTGTGCTGGAGGCCGAAGTCACCCGCGCCCTGCGCCCGCTCCAGCGCAAAGCGGCGCTAGTCCAGCCGCTGCGCAACCAGTTGCAGGAAGCAATGTGGGAAGATGTGGGCGTCATGCGCACAGCAGATGGCCTGACGCGGGGGCTGGGTCGTATCCGCGAGGTCAGCGCAGAGTTGCTGGAAACCGGCGTGTCGGGCGAGAACCTCGCGTTTAACCTGACATGGCATGACTGGCTCAACCTTGCCAGCCTGTGCGAGATTTCGGAGGTGATCGCCAAAGCGGCGCTGGCGCGTGAAAACTCACGCGGCGCGCACTACCGTGAGGATTTCCCGGAAGAAGGCGCGATGATCGACAGCTATTTCACCGTGGCGCGTCGCAATGATACGGATGTCGAGGTTACGCGTGAGGACGTCCGGTTCACGGTGGTTCGCCCGGGCGAGACCATTCTGCCTGACGGTGAGCCGGAATCGCTGGTGGCGGCGCAATGACCGAAGCTGCCCTTATCGTGCTGTCATGCCTTGCAAGCCTGGTGATCGCATTTGTCACGGCGCGTATGACGGCACAGAACGATCTGGCCCGTCTGCGCGAGGAGATGAAGCTGGACTACTCCGTTGAGTCCGCCATCCGCCATCTTCTGGAAAATGAGAACTATCAGAAACGCAGTCTGAAAAAGATCCGGCACCACCTGCGCGGCTTCAGCGATGATGACGCGCTGCGTCAGGCGCTCGTTCGGGCGGGTGCGGTTGCGTTTTCAGGTGACGGCGACAATGAGATGTGGGGCCTCGTCTCGCGCAACAGGGAGGACTTCCGATGATCCCGATCAACCTTATTGAGAGCACAGCAGAGACGCTGATGGACAAGGCAGCCATAGAGATTCCGCAGGATTACCTTGATGGGCTGAAGGCGGCATCGAAGACTGAGGATGGCGATCTTTCCTCGTTTGTTCTCAAGGCGATGCTGGACAATTACGAAGCGGCCAAAGAGGACCGTCGCGCCATGTGCGGCGATACCGGCGTGCCGCGCTGGTTCGTGAAAATGGGCAACGAGGCCCGCATCGAAGGCGGCCCTGTGGCGCTGGAAGGGGCCCTGCGGCGTGCGACGGCCAATGCGACCACAGGAATCCCGCTGCGCCCGAACCGTGTACACCCGCTGTGGCGTACGGATCATAACAACAACGTCGGGATCGGCGCGCCTGAGATCGAATATGGGTTTGAGCCGGACGGTGACTGGATCGACCTGATCACAGTGCACAAGGGTGGGCTTTTCGGGACGGACTACCGGATGCTTTTTCCTTCGGACGGAATACAGGGGATCAAACGGTTTTACCTCGACAGCCTGGTGGCATTTGGCAAAAGGGGCCTGGCCTGTCAGCCGGCGATCATCGGGATCGGTCTGGGCGGGTCAAAGGACACATGCATGGTGCTGGGCAAACGTGCTGCAACCCTGCGCACTGTGGGCAGCCGGAACTCGGACCCGAAAATTGCTGCGATGGAAGATGAGTTCAGGGAACTGGGCAATTCCATCGGTATGGGCGCGATGGGGTTTGTCGGCAAGAACATGGTGATCGACTGCAACATCGAAGTTGGCTACTGCCACACCGGTGGCATGCAGATGTCTGTGCATGCGTTCTGTCTGTCCTCGCGCCGTGCTGTTGCGCGCATCTGGCCGGATGGGCGTGTCGAACACCGCACGGACCCGGACTGGTTCACGGATTATCAGCGGCGCGAAGGAGTTGACTGGGAACCGGCGCTGGAGGCTGCGGAATGAGCCTGCGCGAAGTTGTTCTGAGCACGACCCCCACGGCAGAAGCTGTTGCCGACCTGAAGCTGGGCGATATCGTTTACCTTGACGGGCTGATCTACACCGCGCGCGAGGGCGTTTACATGCGTGCGCTGGAGGAAAACGCCAACATCCCCATGGAACTGCCCGCGCAGAGTGCCGCGAATTTCCATTGCTCGCCCGCTGCGGTGATCCGCGAAGACGGGTCCTTTGATCTTGGGGCCGTCACCGCGACGGCGAGCTTCCGGTTTGCCAAGTGGCTGCCGGAATGGATGGCCCGCACCGGTGCACGGCTCATCATTGGCAAGGGCGGCATGTCCTCAAAGGATTACCGGGAATACTTTGTACCCAACGGCGCGGTGTACCTGTCCACGGTCGGCTATGGAACAGGGGCGCTTCTGGGGCGTGGTGTCGAAACCGTTGAGGCTGTTCACTGGCATGAGGAGCTGGGAATTGCCCAGGCCATGTGGGTGATCCGGTCGCGCCGTATGGGACCCTTTATCGTCGCATCAGATATGAACGGCGATTGTCTCTTCGAGCGTGAAAATGCGCGGATCGAAGAGAACATTGACCGGATTTACGAAGGCACCAAACCCGCGGTGATGCGGCGCTATGGGGAGACCGACGACCGGTCAGATGAAATAATCGGTTAAAGCCCGTGCTGCTCCAGCGCGGCGCGTGTTGCGGGTCTGGCCCGCATGGCTTCCGCATGGGCGTGTATTTTCGGAAATTCGCCTGTGCTGATGTGGTTGGCTGCCATCCAGCGATGCACCAGAAAGAAATAGGGATCGCACATCGAGTATTGTGCGCCGAGGACCCAGGGCCCCTGCAACAGATGATCCTCAATCAGGCGCGCGCATTCGGCCATATTCGCCGGGACCTTGTCTTTCATCGCAGTGATGGCGTCCGGGCTGTCCGCATAGCGGGCACCACGCAGTTTATGCGCAAAAGCCGGGTGCATGGTCGAGGCAAGATAGAGGTTCGCGGACTGCGCTGTGGCGAACCCAAAGGGGTCTTTCGGGGCCAGTTCCTTTTCGGGATGTGCCTGAGCAAGATAAGCGAGTATGGCGGGGTTTTCTGTAAGCACGCCGTGTGGCGTCGCAAGCGCAGGCACGCGGCCGCGTGGATTGACCGACAGATAGGTGTCGCTCAGGTGCTCGCCGTCGGGCACCGAGAGGACCTGTGTCTGATACGGCGCACCGATCTCTTCGAGAAGGATATGCGCGGCCAGCGCCGATGAACCTTTTGCCATATAAAGCGTGTACACGTGTGCCTCCTGTCATTCTGCTGCAAGGGTGGCGCGCGGTCAGGAAAGTTCAAGCGCCAGTGTCTGGAATGGTGTGATTGCTTCGGGCAGATCCACGATGCCCAGCCCCGCCGAGGTGTTGAGATGCCACTGGCCGTCCCTGAGCGGCATATCATCGAGGAAAGCATCCCGCAGAGGGTTCGGGTTTGCATCGACTTCCAGCACACCCGGTCCGCCAGCGGCTGCCAGCAGATGTGCCGATGCGATCAGACCAATACCGCCGCCCAGGAAGTGCGGGCAATAGGTTACGGCAGCTTTGTGCGCGTCCTGCGCGACCTGCAGGCACCCGGTCACGCCCCCCCATTTGGCCACATCCGGCTGAAGAAAAGACAGGTGACCCCGTGCGAGCACCGCCTGAAACTCTGTCAGTCCTGCGATGTTTTCTCCGGCGGCCAGGGGCATGGTGCCGGTGTTGGTAAGCGCCATCCATTCTGATGCAGGTCTGTCTGCGGCCAGTGGCTCTTCGAGCCAGGTGAGGCCCAGGTCAGCGCCAGCGGTCATAAAGGTCAGCGCCTGCATCACATCCCAGGCCTGGTTTGCATCCGCGCAAAGTGTCTCACCCGTCAGAAGCTCAGATTTCAGCTGCGACAGCAGTTCCAGATCCCGTTCCAGGCTGAAACCAACCTTGACCTTGAACCGGGAAATGCCCTGTTCCCTGGCCTCGGGGATCATCCCGCCCGCGCGGTCAATGGCAATACCACTGGCGTAAACGGGCACCTTGGTGCCAGCACCGGCGCTGATTGCCTGTGCCAGCGGGACACCCTTGTGCTGCGCGCGGATATCATGTGCTGCTGTATCCAGCCCGGCGATGACCTGCGCGAAAGGGCCCGGCTCCCCGCATTGCAGCGCACGGATGTGTGTGGCCCGGGTCAGGCGCTGCCAGAGATCTTCGGGGCCATCAAACACCTGATTAAGGACAAGGGGGCCGATATCGCGGATAAGCAGATGCGCGCGGTGTTCTGCACCTGCCGCGGGCCAGTTTGCGAAGATCTCGCCCCATCCGGATGCGCCGTGACTGTCTGTCAGCCGCACAAATACGGCCGGGCGGTCGCGCATGATCCCGAAGGAGGTTGCCACCGGCGCGGGCGTTGGTGCCCGGTACACGAAAACTTGGATGCGGTCGATTTTCATAGCACTTCCCGGATCAGCATGGCGGTTCCTGACACGAGGCAGAGCCCGATCAGCAGCCTCGTGAATACCGCGTCCGGCAGGCGTCTGAACACCATCAGGCCCAGTCGGGCGAAAAGCAGGGCCACGGGCAGTGCAAGGGCGAAAAAGACCAGCGTCTGCGCCGTGAACGCGCCGGAAAAAACCAGCAACACCAGCGTCGCTGACAGAATGATCACGTTGAAGGGTTGCAGTACGGCACGCAGCTCGCTCTTTGGCCAGCCGCGCAGTGAACACCACATGGTGGGCAGCGCGCCGGAAAGGGCTGCAGCACCGCCCAGAATACCACCTGAAAAGCCAACGGCCATATCCGGCAGACCGGTTCCCGGTGTGACGGCCGGCAACTGGCGGCGCAGTGTGAAATAGCCGCCGTAGCAGATCAGGAACAACGCAATTGTGAGTTTCAGCACGTCCGCATCAAGCACCTGCAACAGCGAAACGCCAAGCGGCACGCCCAAAAGCCCAGGCACCGCAAAACGCGCCAGCCGTGCAGGATTCTGCGCGATTTCCCGCCGGACGACCCATGCCCCCTGCAAACCGTTGACCGCCGCCAGACCGACGCTGAGCGCAACGGCCTGCACCGGTGGCATGACTGTGAGGAAAAACCCCATCGCAAAAAGAGCAGTGCCAAAGGCCGCAAGGCCATTGACGAAACCGGCGGCCGCCGCACCGAGGCAGATAAAAAGCGCTTCTGTCCCGGTCATATGCCGTCCGGGGCCGGCGCGTTTTCCCGGACGGCGCGCAGACACAGATCATGCAGTTCCGTCACAATGCGGGTGCGCGGGTTGTCCCGCCTGTGGGCCAGTCCCAGCAGCCGGACAGGTGCGTCCGGTCCCAGCGACAGGCGTTTGAGCGGCAGAGGTTCGCGCATCTGTACACAGCGGCGCGGCACAATCGCCACGCCGAGATTGGCATGTACCATGCTCGAGATGGCCTCCAGGTCCTCAAGCTCCATGGTTTCATTCACCCGCAGGCCTTTTTTCTGCAGCCAGGCTTCGATCATATGACCGACGACCGCGTCACGGTTGAAACGGATAAACGGCATTGATGCCAGCAGCTCGAACGGATCGTCGCTTTTGGTATCGCGCGACGCCAGCAACTGAACCGGCTCTTCGGCGATATCATGAAAGGCAAGCCCTGGGGGCAGGGTGCCGGGCCGGGTGATCAGCGCCGCATCCAGCGCACCCCGTTCCAGCTGCGAGACCATCCCGGTCGTCAGCCCGGGAAACAGGCGCACATGCACTTCCGGATGCCGCTCCACCAGCATGGAGATCACGGAGGGCACCAGCGTTGTCAGTGTGGTCGGCAGTGCGCCCAGTGCAATCTCGCCGCTGACACCGGTTTCGCCCAACACGGAGGGCAGGATCTGGTCATAGGCCCGGACAACTTCGCGTGCGCGGGCAACCAGAGCCCGTCCCAGGGGCGTCAGTTCAGGTGTCCGGCGGCTCCGGTCGAAAAGCTGGACACCCCACGACTCTTCCAGCGCCCGCATCTGCTGGCTGACCGCGGCGTGTGTGACAAAGACCGCATCAGCCGCGGCACTGAAGGTTTTGTGCTCATCAATGGCGATCAGCGTCCGCAGGGTTCGGATGGACATGGATGATTGCCTTTTTGTTAGCGCAGCTAACGATCTGTGTAATTTTATATTGCTTCGTCAAAGCTTGTCTTAACGATACCGTTTGTCAAGGGCGATGGGGACGCTTGATGCTTCACGTCTCAACAGGGATCCAATTGGGAGGAAACGATGAAATTCAGGACACTTGGCGCCATCTGCGCCCTCGGGCTTGGCCTTGCGACCACAGCGGCGGCCGAATACCCCGAACGGCCGATCAATATGGTCATTCCTTATGGTGCCGGTGGGGCAACCGATATTTCAGCCCGGACCATCGCTGAACCGCTTGGAAATGCGGTTGGCAGCCCGCTGGTCATGGCCAATGTGACAGGCGCCGGCGGTGCGACAGGCTCCGTTGCGGTGCAGAACGCGAAAGCGGACGGCTACACGATGCTTTTTGCCCGTGTCGGATCGCATTCGGTGAACCCGGCGATGAAGGCGACGCTGCCCTACACGCTTGATGATTTCCGTTTCGTGACCGTTTACGAGATCAACCCTGTGGCCTGTGCTGTGAGCCCGTCTTCGGGCATCACATCCATGGACGATCTGATTGCAAAGGTCGCTGAAGGCGGCGTGACATATTCTTCTTCCGGCGTCGGATCTCTGCTGCATATCGCGGCCGTGATGGTGCTGTCTGAGTTCGGCGTTGAAGAGCCACTGACGCAGACCACGCACATTCCGCAGAAAGGCGGCGGGGCTGCGGCCACGGCCGTTCTGAACGGCACGGCAACGTTCCTGTGCACCAACTCTTCGGCGCTTGCGAGCTTTGTGGCAAACAAACAGCTTGTGCCGCTGATGGTGACAACGCCGGACCCCGTTCCCGGTTTTGATGCCCCGACAGCTGCCGATCTAGGTAAACCCGCGCTGCACCAGCTCGTTGGCTGGACAGGTATCGCAGGCCCCGATGATCTGCCGGATGATGTCGCAGACAAGTGGGGCGCATGGATGGCTGAGGCCACGGCTGATGGAGAATTCCTGGAAAAGATGACGGCCCGCGGTTCGGTGATCGAGCTGATGGATCCGGTCAAGGCCAATGAGTTCATCGAAGGCCAGTACAACACGTTCCGCAAACTTGTGGACGAACTGGGTATGCGGATCGAAGGCTGAGGCCTCTGATCACAGTACTATCGAGCGACGCCGGGCTTCTTGTGGCCCGGCGTTTCCAACTCTAACGTCCGGGCAGGGGGCGCGGCACATGACAGAAAGACAGGTCCAGATTTCATTGGGGAGCGGCGCGATCATTGCGTCACTTTTTCTGCTGCTCTGGGCCATTCCGCAGTGGGTGTCCTCGCCCAGCAACGTGCAGCGCCTGATCCTCTCCCCTCTGTTCTGGCCCTACGCTCTTGCTGGCTTTACCGGACTGGCAGGCCTTGGTCTGCTGATCGGCGGTTTGCGGGCAGCAGACGACGGCGTGCCGGTAAATACGCCATCTGATGATCCGGCTGCGGCCTGGATGCGGCTTGCCGGTATGGCGGTGATTATGGGGCTGACGATGTTTCTGATGCCGCGCCTCGGCATGGTACTGACCTCCATGCTCGTGTTTGTGGCCTCCGCGTTCCTTGTACGCACACGCCATCCGGTCACGGCGGTGGTCTGCGCCATCATCATTCCCCTGATCCTGTACGCATTCTTTGCCCATGTCGCCGGTGTGGCGATCCCGCAGGGCAATTTTCTGAGGTTGCCATGAGTTTTCTGGACAGTATTGCAGCGGGTCTCAGTGTCGTCGGGAACATCGAAGCCTTTCTGGCGCTGTTCGTTGGTGTGGCCATTGGCGTGGTCGGTGGCGCAATCCCGGGCATGTCGGCCACGATGGCTGTGGCGCTGACGCTGCCTTTTACCTTTGCCATGCAGCCCATAACCGGCATCCTTCTGCTGCTGGGGGTCTACAAAGGGGGTATTTTCGGCGGCTCGATTCCTGCGATCCTGATCAAAACGCCGGGCACGCCGGCATCATCGGCCACGATCCTGGACGGTTATCCGATGGCGGAAAAGGGTGAGGCGGGGCGCGCGCTGGGCATGGCGCTCTGGGCGTCCTGCACGGCTGACGTTATCTCGAACCTTGCACTGATCCTGTTTGCCGGATGGCTCGCCTCTTTCGCGCTGAGCTTCGGGCCGCCGGAATTCTTCACACTGATCCTGTTCTCTCTGACGATCATCGCGGGCGTCTCCGGCAAAAGCCTGTTGCGGGGTGCGCTTTCTGCCCTTCTGGGGCTGTTGCTGGCCACAGTGGGGCTTGATCTCGTCTACGGAACGAACCGGTTCACGTTTGGCGACCCCAATATGATGGGCGGTCTGAATTTCATCGCGGTGCTGATCGGGCTCTTCGCTATTCCCGAAATCCTGGCGATGGTCTGGAACCCGACAGCACATGTCGGCACAGCCCGCAGCCTGGGCAAGAACTGGGTCACGTTCGCAGACTACCGGCGCAGCTTTAAATCCATCGTACGGGGCAGTTTTATCGGTGTTTTCCTGGGCTCTATCCCCGGGATCGGTGCGGCGCCTTCGGCGTTCCTGAGCTATTCGGAAGCGCGCCGCACCTCAAAAAACCAGGCAAATTTCGGTAAGGGCGAAGTTGAGGGTGTCGCCGCCTCTGAGGCGGGGAACAACGGCGTCGCCGGTGCGACGCTGATCCCGCTTCTGGCGCTGGGAGTGCCGGGCGATGTGATCACCGCGATCATCATCGGTGCCTTCATGATCCATGGCCTGCAGCCTGGCCCTATGATGTTTATCCTGAACGTAGACATCATCTATGGCCTGTTCATTGGTCTGATTGTGAGTTCCGTCTTCCTGTTTTTTGTGGGGTCAGTCGCGATCCGCGGGTTCAAATACGTGGCGGATGTTCCGAAACGTATCCTGATCCCGGGCGTTCTGGTGCTCTGCATCTACGGTGTTTTCGCGGTGAACAACAACATCTTCGATGTGGGTGTTATGTTCGTCATGGGGTGGGTCGGGTTTCTGATGGTACGGTTTCAGATACCGGCAGCACCGTTCCTGATTGCCTTCATTCTGGGGCCACTGCTTGAGGATAACTTCCGCCAGTCCATGCTGATGTCCGGCAGCGACCCGGCCATCCTGTTCCGCGGTCCGATTACCTGGTTTTTCTGGGGCCTGACGGTCCTGACGGTGATTGCAATTGTCCGCGCAGGGGTGCGTGCCGTGCGGGGGGCGTCGCTGACCGGGCAGTGAAACGCAGCCGTACCACAAGTGACCAAGAAACGGCAGCACCCCGCCAAAGGACGGGAAACATTGGACATTGCGAAAAATGTGATTTTCTTTTCCCGGCAAAGTAGCGCACTTTCTGTCACAGAAACCGACATGCAACACCGGGGAGACCGATGAACGAAGCCGAAGCGATTTTAGTGGGCCTGCGCGTCTGGGCCATGATCGGAGCGGCGGTGGCTGCTGTATTTCTGACCATCGGCATGGACCGCATCGATGAGGATGCGCAGGGGGCCTATATCTTCCGGCCGCTGCTGATCCCCGGTGTTCTTGTCATCTGGCCACTCGTGCTGTGGCGGTGGTATGTTTACGAAAGCGGCCGCGAGGTCTGGGGCAGGCGGTATGACCCACCCCGCAGGGCGCATTTTGCGGTGGGTATGATCCTGCCCGCAGGTATTGCGCTGATCATCCTGGTGGGTCTGTCACTGCGCCAGACGTGGCCTGCGGATATTGCACCGGTTCAGTTGTCTGCATCCGATGAGGTCAGCCAGTGAGCGTCAAATACACACCCGTTCAGTGGAACAACAACAAATACATTTACGATGCTGTGATGCTCGTGGGAGTTGCTCTGTTTCTCTACGTGTTTCTTTATGCGGCTCCGGGCATTCTGAGCCATGAACGACCGATCAATCCGCAGGTTCATAACGCGCGTGCTTTTGGTGCCTGTGCCTTTGTGATGCTGACCGTGATCCTGTGTATCGGGCCGCTTGCGCGGCTTGATAAACGGTTTCTGCCGCTGCTTTACAACCGCCGGCATTTCGGTGTGATGACTGTATTCGTGGCACTCACACATGCCTCTTATATCCTGAACTGGTACTTTGCTTTTTCGAGCTCGGACAAGTTCGAGGCGCTGTTGTTTGCGAATACGTCCTACAGCCAGCTGGCCGGTTTTCCGTTCGAGGCCTTCGGGATTTTTGCGCTGCTCGTGCTGGTGATCCTCGCGGCTACCAGTCATGATTTCTGGATGAAGTTCCTGACCCCGCCTGTCTGGAAACGGATCCACTACCTCATCTATCCCGCCTATCTGTCTGTCGTCGCACATGTGTCTCTTGGGATCCTGCAGGACCAGCAGAACCACGCCTTTACGGTGATTTTCATCGGTGGCGCGGTGCTGGTCGGCGTGCTGCATCTTATGGCCGCACTGCAGGAACGGCGCGCAGATGCGGCCACGGTTGCTACCGCGGCGGACTGGATCGACATCTGCGATGTTTCCGAGATGTCGGACGGGTTTGCAAAGATCCGGTTGCTGCCCGAAGGGGACCGTGTTGCCGTCTACCTGAACAATGGCACGCTGAGCGCGATTTCAAACGCCTGTGCCCACCAGAACGGCCCGCTGGGCGAAGGCCGGATTATTGACTGCCTCGTGACATGCCCCTGGCACGGGTTTCAGTATGATGTGACCTCCGGGCGGTCACCTGCACCGTTTACGGAAAAAGTGCCCACCTATAATCTGCGGCTCAACGGTACACGCGTCCAGGTCGACCCGGCGGCAAATCCGCCCGGCACTTTTGTTCAGCCGGTGCCGGTCCCGGGCATGAATACTCAGGAGGTACCGGCATGAGCGAGAAAAACAGCCCCTTCTTCGTTGGATACCTTTCAGCGCCGCGCGGCCTGCGGATGTTTTTGCTGGTGATTTGTGTGGTATTCGTTTCCGGACTGGGCGGTCTTGGTCTGGCGCTGGGTGTGGCCCAGGATGATCCGGGCGATGGTGCGTTCCGGTTCGACTATGGCCGGCAAACTGTAAAAGGCGTTCTGGAAATGACGCCCTATCCGGTGGTGCGCGTCACAGAAGGCAGTGAGCGGGTTGCCGTTGGTCAAACGCTGATGCTGTCGGGACAGGGCAAGAACAGTGTGATATCACGCACTGCGCCGCTTGACGGTCAGCTGGTTCAGGTATCGGGCGTTATTCTGGACCGAGGTGATCTGGAGATGATGCAGTTGCGCGGTGGCCGCAACGGTGTGGCTGGCGTCGAAGGCGAGGCACCCGAAATGGCGACCGAGCAGCTGGGCCGCTGGCGACTTGCCGGCGAAATCTGCGACGGTAAATGCCTTGCAGGCGCGATGCGTCCGGGGCGGGGGCTTGCCCATAAAGCCTGCGCAAATCTTTGTCTGCTGGGCGACATTCCACCAGTGTTTGTGACCACACAGCCGGTCGAGGGGCACGAGTATCTGCTGATCACCGGCCCGGATGGCACAGCGCTGCCCGAGAGCGCCTATCACCACGTCGCACAGTTCATTTCGCTTGAGGGTGAGGTGGAGCGACGGGGAGATCTGCTGGTGCTGCGCATGGACCCGGAAACGGTGGAGGTCGTGAGATGATCCGACGGTTTCTGATCCTGCTGTTCATGTTCTTTGTCACTGTCGTTCTGGTGTATCTGTCGCGTTTCTGGACCTGGTCTCTCTGGCCGCGCTCGGGACTTTTTGGAATTGAGGAACTGCGACCGCAGGGGGGGCTGCTGGCGCGCTGGCTCCGCGGTACGGATGCGGCTCCCTATGAGTTGCTGATCTGGGCGGTCGGCGTTTTTGTGGTGCTCAGTCTGCTGCAGAAACTCTGGGACAAACTGCCATCGCGAGGGGACAACGGCGACAGCTGACAGATGCCCGGTGATGCGCCCCTGCGTGGCCGTCACACATTGCGGATGCGCCCGGATTGGCCTACTCATTCAGGACTGATTTCTCAACGCCGGGCCCGTGGACTGACCTGACATATGAACGACATCTTTGAAGGTCTCGCGTCCGCTTTCTGGCTGGTGGTGACCCTGGATGCAGACCTGATCGAGATCAGCCTGCGCTCGCTCCAGGTCAGCCTCACGGCACTTGTCATCGCCTCCGCCATTGCACTGCCACTGGGCACGCTTCTGGCGATCCGCCGGTTTCGCTTTCGCAGGCTGACGATCTCGTTGCTGAACGCGCTGATGGGCCTGCCGCCGGTTGTCGTGGGGCTGATTGTCTATATCCTGTTGTCGCGTTCGGGCCCTTTCGGTGTTCTGGGTCTGCTGTTCACACCAACAGCGATGATCATCGCACAGGTCATCATTATCACACCGCTCATTGCGTCGATCACGCACCAGGCGATGCGGGAACTTTGGGCGGAATACCATGATCTGCTGATATCGCTGAACACCAGTGGCCGTCAGCGGATCATGACGCTCATCTGGGACGGACGCCGCAACCTGCTGACCGCCTCTCTTGCGGGATTTGGCCGTGCGATTGGTGAGGTTGGCGCAATCATGATCGTCGGCGGAAATATCGACAACGCCACCCGTGTGCTGACAACCGCCATCGCACTGGAAACCGGCAAGGGTGATTTTGCACTGGCGCTGGCCTTGGGATTTGTCCTGATTGCTCTGGCCATCGGCGTTAATATCGCGATCCACTGGCTGTCACGGACAGAGCGGGAGGGACGCTGGTGACCTCAATCCTGCCTTTGACCCTCGAAAATGTCTCGGTGCGCCGGCGGGGCAAACGTCTCATCGGCCCGGTCGACCACACGCTGGGCTCTGACGGGCTGACGATCATCTGCGGTCCCAACGGCAGCGGCAAAACCACGCTGCTGCGGGTCATGCATGGGGTAGAGCGCCTGAGCGAAGGTGTGGTCCGCTGGAGCGTGCCGGATGAAGAGGCCCAGCATCATCAGGCATATGTGTTTCAGACGCCGATCATGCTGCGCCGCCCGGTGGCTGATAATCTGCGGTATCCGCTGCAGCTGCTGCGCAGGCCGCGTGCGGAGATTGATGCAGCCGTTGCGCTGTGGGCCGAACGGATCGGTCTGCAGGACAGGCTGAAACTGCAGGCGACCCGGTTGTCGGGCGGGGAAAAACAGCGTCTAGCGCTGGCCCGCGCGCTGATCCGTGACCCGCAGGTGCTGTTTCTGGATGAACCCTGTGCCAATCTTGATGGCGCATCGACACGGGCGATTGAAACCCTGTTGCAGGCCGCACTGGATGCCGGCACGCGGATTGTGATGACCACGCATGATCTGGGACAGGCGCGTCGCCTTGCACATGATGCGGTCTTTATGCTGCATGGGCAGGTACATGAAGCAGGCACTGCGCCGGCATTTTTTGAAACACCACAGACCGAAGCGCTGCGCGCCTTTCTGAGAGGAGATATTGTGACATGACCGGGCGAATTCTTGCGACACTTGCCGCTGTGCTGATGACTGCGGCAGCGCAGGCTGAAGAGATGAAACTGGCTGTCACAACCTCATTTGAGAACTCTGGCCTGTCAGATGTGCTGCTGCCTGCGATCCGCGAAGACACAGGCATAGACGTTCAGTTGCTGGTGGTCGGCACGGGGCAGGCGCTCCGCCTTGGAGAGGCAGGAGATGTGGATGCAATCCTTGTGCATTCGCGCGCGGCTGAGGAGGCTTTTGTCGAAGGCGGATACGGTACGCACAGGCGCGAGATCATGTACAACGATTTCGTCTTCATCGGCCCGGTGGATGATCCGGCTGCCGTGGGAGGCGCTGCGTCAGCTGCTGAAGCGCTGAAAAAGATCGGGACAGAAGAGCCTGCGTTTGTGAGCCGCGGCGACGACAGTGGTACACATAAGAAAGAGCTCTCGCTCTGGAAAGCCGCGGGTTTTGACGCTGGCACCTTCGGAGGCTGGTACCGTCAGGTTGGGGCCGGCATGGGGGCCAGCCTGAATACGGCGTCCGGGCTCAATGCCTACATCCTTGCGGACCGCGCCAGCTGGCTGAATTTCGGCAACAAGGGGGAACTGGCACTGCTTTATTCAGGTGATCCGGTTCTGTTCAATCAATACGCTTTTTTGCCGGTGAATCCTGAGCTTCATGGGCACGTGCGGCATGATCTGGCGCTGCGGCTTGAAGACTGGCTGACTGGTGAGCGGGCGCGTGACCTGATAAACAGCTATGCGATCAACGGCGAGACGCTGTTCATTTTCAACGCCACGACAGACTGACGATCAGTGCTGGTGTGGCTCGTCGTCGAGCGAGCCGTGCACGGCAAACTGTTCGATGCCTGCATCCTGCGGTTCGATCATGCCGTAGGATTCGCGCACTCCGGCGTCGGTCAGTTCACGGGTGACGGTCAGCAGCGTGTTGGGGGCGAAGTCCTCGCACAATTCCAGCATCTGCCGCAGTTCTTCATGTGCAACAGGCAGGGCGGCCTCCTGTGAGGGCGCGCCATAGATGCTCACAAAATGCCCGGCCAGTGCCTGGGCCAGCGCATCAATCTCGTTCTGCTCGACCTGGGTGACCGCCACAAAACTGGTGCGCCCGAAGGTTTCCACCCCCATCCAGCCGTTGGTAAAGGCCTGTTTTGCCTTGCCGACGAGATCACCCTCTGACCAGTTCGAAAATTCGAACCCGCCCGAGATACACCATTCGCCTGTGCGTGCCGGGCTGTGGAAAACACGGGTGTCGCTGTCGTCGAAGTGAATGGCGCGGGCGAGTTTCATGGGGCGTCCTGTAAGGTATCAGTCAGGGGTATGATGCGCGTCTGACCATCATGCTGCAACAGCATTCCAAAGGTTTCGTCAACGCCGATAAAGGTGCCGGTATGACCGGATTGGGTGACCTCTTCTTTCAGGCCGGATGCAAGACCTTCCCACTCGCGGTGCAGGGGCCGCAGCCCTTCGTCTGTCCAGCGGTTCAGCCAGACAAGCGAATGCCGCACCCATGCCTCCAGCAGGTCCCCGGGATCGACCTCAGAGCACCCTTCTGCATAAAGTGTTGTGACATCGGGCGTTTCGCCTGTTTCCTGCGTGCCATCTGCCAGTGCGACGTCGAGCCCGATCACCAGCCAGTCCGGTTCAGCCTTGGGGTCAGTCCCGCCAGCGGTGCACGAAATGCTGCCTGCCGCGGCCCCGTTCAGGCGAATGCCGCCCGCCCATTCGAGATGAACACTGACTTCCGGCGGGGCGAGGGCACCGAGGGCATTCTGGAACCCTATACCACACACCGGCAGCATGATCAGAGCCTCGGCCAGTGGAACCTCCGGCGCAAAAACGATGGCCGCCCTCAGCCTTTCCGCAGTGATGTCATAGGTCACCAGTCCCGCGTCACAGCCGTTGCGCGCCTCGGTACAGGCCGCCGTGACCGGATCAGCGCCGGCGGTGGCCATCCCGGTGAACAGGGGAGGGAACTGCGGTCCGCTCATGCCTTGCCGTCAGCAATCAGCTGTTTTGCGACGGTCCGGAAAACACCGGCCTGGGGGCTGTCCGGTTTCGACACGACAATCGGCGCGCCACCATCGGCTGCCAGTCTGATGTCGAGATGCAGCGGGATTTCGGCCATCAGAGGCACGCCCAGTTTTTCAGCTTCGGCAGCAACGCCGCCATGCCCGAACACATGCTCTTCATGCCCGCAGTTTGAACAGATATGCGTCGACATATTTTCGATCATGCCCAGGATCGGTGTGCCCAGCTGATTGAACATATCAATGCCCTTGCGCGCATCGAGCAGCGCCACATCCTGCGGGGTTGAGACCACCACAGCCCCATCCACCTGGAATTTCTGTGTCAGCGTCATCTGAACGTCACCGGTGCCCGGAGGCAGATCGACGATCAGCACGTCAAGCGCACCCCACTGGACCTGGTTCATCATCTGCTGCAGAGCGCCCATCAGCATCGGGCCGCGCCAGACGGTTGCCTGGTCGTCATTGGTCATCAGCCCGATGGACATCATGGTGACGCCGAAATTGCGCATCGGCAGAATGGTCTTGCCATCAGGCGACGCCGGTCGCCCCGAAACCCCCAGCATCCGTGGTTGCGACGGACCGTAGACATCAGCGTCCAGAAGCCCGACGCGCCGGCCCTCTGCCGCAAGTGCGCAGGCCAGATTGGACGATACGGTGGATTTGCCCACACCACCCTTGCCGGATGCGACGGCGATGATCCGGTCGACGCCTGGTACTTTCTGCGGACCGGAGGGCTCTGCCGCGCGCTGCGGCTTCAGGTCGGGCGGTGCTGCGGGGCTGCTGTGTGCGGTCATCACCACGGAGACGTTTTCCGCGCCGAGCGCCTTGACCGCTGCCTCAGCAGCATCGCGCACCTTGCCGTAGATTTCAGCCTGCGAGGGCGGCACTTCCATCACAAAACGCACAGCGCCGTCGTCCCCGACAGTCAGCGCCTTCACAAGGCCTGCGGATATCATATCGGACCCGCTGACCGGATCGCTGATCTCTTTCAGTGCGGCCAGAACCGCGTCACGCGTGACAGTCATTCAGCTCTGCCCACCCGAAATCTGCCCGGTCACGACGTGTTCCATGTCCAGCCCGTCGATGGTCAGCACGACGCGCGCCTCAAAGGTCTTGCCGGTCGTGTCACCCGCATTCCGCATCGCCTCTTCGATGGCCTGCTGAGAGGTCACACCGACCTGTTTGAGGAATTTGCGCATCGACATGTTAAGGTCATCTGACATGGTGTGGTCCTTTCCGGGATCGGTATGAAAACTTGACGGTGGATAAAACGCGCGCCTAGGCTGGATGCAACGCTATGTGCGGAGGAGGCGCGATATGCGGAGATTTCTCGGAGCTTTTGTCTGCGCTTTGGGTCTTGGACCGGCTATTGGCAATGCCGAAGACCTGAAACTTGCCGTGCCAGGGGTGCTGGAGGCCTCGGGGCTTGCGCAGTACATCGTGCCGCGCTTTTCGCTCAAAACGTCCGTACGTATCGAGCGGGTGGGCGAGGGGCAGCCGTCTGACATGCAGTTCACCGATGCCGGTACGGCGGTTTTCCAGGGCCCGTCGCAGCGTTGGGGGCTGGAGCACAACGGTGACCCGCGTGCTGTGCGGTTTCTGGAGTGGCTGCGGTCCGATGTGGGCAAACGTACCATTGAAAGTTTCACCGCCGGGGATGGCACCACCTATTCTGCCGAACTCACGACGGCCCGTGTCGAGGTGGATGTCTCCTTTGATGGCGATATCAGCAAGGGCGAGACCCTGTCGCTTGCTCTGTGCGGGCGTTGTCATGTGATCAATGAGAGCAACAGGATGAACGGCATGGGATCCACACCGTCTTTCCGCGTGCTGCGGGGATTTGGTGACTGGGACCGGCGGTTTGCCAATTTTCATCTGCTCAACCCGCATCCGAGTTTCACCCAGATTGAGGGCGTCACCGATCCCTTTGATCCCAGTCTGCCCTCGCCCATCGTGCCCGTTGAGCTGACCGTGGACGATCTGCAGGCCATCCTCGCCTATGTGTCGGGCGTAACCCCGGCCGATCTGGGTGCGCCGCTGCAACTTCAGTGATCCCTGCGCTTGCTCAGGTAATCTTCGGTTGTTCTGACGCGGGGCTTCTCGCCCCCCGAGAACGGGTTATTTTCCGAGTGGTACTGCGCCTGGATACGGCAGTTGTCACACATCTGGATCATGCGGGCGGCATCTGACGTGGCGAACATGTGATGATTGCCTGCCAGCTTTTCCATTATTCTTTCAACGGTGGATTTCGTGCCGAACAGCGTGCCGCATTCCACACAGGCAAAGGGCTCTTCTTCATGCAGCACCTGCTGGGTAAAGGCGTCATCCGTCAGGTTCAGGCGAGGCTCAAGAGTAATGGCCTTTTCCGGACAGACATTGCTGCACAGACCACACTGCAGGCAGGCGTCTTCCTGAAAACGAAGCTGTGGCAGGTCTGCATTGTCGCCAAGCGCGCCGGACGGGCACAGGGAGACACAGGCAAGACAGAGGGTGCAGGCATCCGTGTCCACAAGGACGGCGCCATAGGGTGCGGCCTCCGGCAGCGGAACTGTTTCCGCATCCGGCTGCAGTGCGCGGGCTGCGAGGCGCGTGACCTGGCGGCGGGTACCAATCGGAAGAACCGGGTCCTGCAGCGCATCCTGTGAACCGGCGGAATAGAGCTCTTCTGACAGGGAGTCGGGGTCGTTGAGGTCCAGCAACATGACACCCGGTTTCCCCGCGATTGCGTTGGCCAGCTCAGTCTCAGAAGCCAGAACATCGCGGTCGGAGCGTGGTGCGGCCAGGATTCTGACGGACCCGAAACCGCAGGCCAGCGCAGCCAGCATTTCCGCGTGACCGAAACCCGCCAGCGCGTCGGTTTCAAACGGAATGACATCGGCGGGCAGTCCACGCCCGTATCTTGCTGCCAGCGAGATCATCTCGTTGCCGTAGCTGTCGTGCACAAGCAGCCTTGGGGCGGTACCACCACTATTGCGGAAAGTGGACGCCAGCGTGTTCAGCCGCGTATAAACAGTCGCGACCGGCGGCGCGTCATAGCTGATTGCACCTGAGGGGCAGAGCGCCGAACAGGCCCCGCATCCCGCGCAGATCAGCGGATCAATGGCTACATGCTCCCCCGCGGAAGTAATGGCACCGGTTGGACAGACGTTCAGACACTTTGAACAGGCCGGTTTCTCTGCGCGTGAATGAGCGCAAAGGCTTTCTTCGAGGCGCACATAAAGAGGCTTTTCAAATGTGCCGGTCAGTTGTGCAGCCTCTGCGAGGACACGGGCCACCTCGGACGGATTGCGCGGGTCCGCCCGCAAGTAACCGTCGCGTTTCTCATGGGCGCTGAAACGCGGTGCATCACCACTCAGATCCAGGAGAATATCGCATTCCGTCATCGCGCCATCGCGCGCCTCACTCCAGCGGGCCTCACCACGGCCGCCCTGTACCATCTGGCGGAACCCGTCAATGCGCAGGCTGAAATTTCCCAATGCGCCCGAGGCGCGGGAAATGGTCCCCACGACGGCGTCATAAGCCTGACCGTGATCAACGGGTTGGGGGGCGTCCAGCAAAACGGTGACCGACAGGCTGGCGCTCAGCTCTTTTGCCGCAGCAAGCGCCGTTTCCGCCGGGCCGGTGATCAGGCAGACGCCCTCGGAGACGATATCAATGCTCTTTTCGGCAGGGCTCGCCAACAGGGCTTCCGCTACAAGAGCGGCCGTCTTGGGGTTTTCCCGGCCCGCATCATCGCTCCAGCCGGAGCGGTCACGGATGTCAACGAAAGCCGGCGTTTCAGCGCTGATCTCCGCGGCAAGGTCTGTAAAAAGACCCGCCATCTGCTGGCAGGCGATCATGACATCACCATCCTGCATCAGCCGGGCTGTCTGTTCGACCTGCGCACCGCAGGCATCGGTCAGCGTGCCGGCACAGTCCAGACCGGTCGCGGCTGATATTTTATCCGCGTCCGGAGACTGGCTGCCGAGGCAGTCGCACAGGATCAGTTTGCTGGTCATGTCCTCTCCCTTTTGCTGCGTCGCGCAACGATCCGTTCCGGCGAAACAGCAGCGGCCTACAGCTATTCAGGTCTGGCTCCGGAGGTAAACAGGATTCGGCCCTGACAGACGCGAAAAAGTGCAGGTTTTTTTCGGAAGTGCAGAATAATTCCAAACGTGTTTCGCTCTGTGAAACGTCTCGTTTTCCCTTGCAAACATAGGCCTTGCTGCCCCGGGCGCCGGTTCACCGGCCCGCCTCAGCTGTTTGTGCGCGGTTGTATGCAGTTTTTTCTGGGATAACAGCGATGTTTTGATAGTCTGATGAAAACAATGATCAGCCACGTCACAGGGAACCGACTTGGGTGTAGCCATACAACAGTCTCAGACAATGCCGGTGGGTATTGTCATGCGCCGTTCGCCGGGTGTTACCCGCTGGGCGAAGTGGGCGTGGAAAGCGACGGCCGTGCTGCCGGGCGCGGTACCGGCTTCGTGGCGCGAAATCCGCGAGGAAGGTGATATCACCGAGTTCCATGCGGGTACGCTGGATATATCGCTGTATGTCTCCGACACCGAAGCCTATGCGCATGAACTGAGCACCCAGACGCCATCTGTCTACGTTGTACTGCGGCACCCCGAGCATGAAACCGATGCGCCACTTGATCTGGTACATGTCACGGTCTCACCTTACGAGGCTCAGGACTACTGCGATTCAGGCGAGGAGCTTGTTGAGAAAGTGCCGATGCCGCCGGCTCTGCTGCAGTGGGTGGCAGAATTTGTGCACAGGCATCATGTTGAGGAGCCGTTCGTAAAACGCCGCCGCAACAAGGCACGTACCGACAGAGTTCAGAATGGCATCGGTGATCCGCGCATTGCGCAGCCCACTGATGTTTACCGCGCTCCATCCCGCGCGCCGTCGGAGGTTTCTGAATGAGCGCTGCCGGGTCTTTCTGGGCGCGTCGGCGCGCCGGTGTTGAGGCAGAGGCGCAGGCCGACCGTCGTGCGGCCGAAGCAGAAGATACACAGGCGCGCGAAGCGGCGTATGCAGAACAGGATGATGCGACACTTCTGACGGAACTGAACCTGCCCGATCCGTCAACCTTGCAGGACGGCGATGACTTCTCTGTTTTCATGTCCCGCGAAGTGCCCGAACGGTTCCGGAAAATAGCGCTGCGTCGTCTGTGGCGCAGCAATCCGGTTCTGGCCTGTGTTGACGGTCTGAATGAATACGATGACGACTACACCATCGGAATGTCAGGTCAGGTCGTGAAGACGGCCTACCAGGTGGGTAAAGGCATGATGGCGCATGTCGAAGAGATGGAGCGCCAGAAAGAAGCCAAGGCCGAAGCGCAGATTGCAGCAGATGATGCGGTTGAAGCAGCGGAGGATGATGTTGCCGAAGTATCACCGGCAGCAGATGACGCAGAGCATCAGGCCGCTGAAGAGACACAGCCGGCAGAGGCGGAGCCCGCAGAAGAGACAGCCCTCGCTGCGGTTGCACCGCGGCGCCGCATGGCGTTCAGGTTTGAGGAGACTGGCGCATGAGCGCTGAGGCACAGACAATTGATGTCGCCCCCGAAGACCGCCTGAGAGCGGATCTTTACAATTTCATGGGTCTGTTGCTGGCCCGTCCTGCCGATCAGGGAACACTGGACCAGACGGCCGGCCTCAGCGGTGACGACAGTGCGTTGGGCGAGGCGGTAAGCGGCCTCGCGCGCGTGGCGAAAGCCAGCAAACCCAAAGCAGTAGAGCGTGAATTCAATGCGCTTTTCATCGGGCTGGGACGGGGCGAACTGTTGCCTTATGCCAGCTACTATCTGACGGGCTTTCTGAATGAAAAGCCGCTGGCACGTCTGCGGCAGGACATGGCCGCGCACCAGATGACGCGGGCCGAGAATGTGTTTGAGCCCGAGGACAGCATGGCGTCGCTGATGGAGATGATGGCGGGCATGATTGTGGGCCGTTTCGGTGTACCGGCCACGCTTGAGAAACAGCGCACGTTCTTCAACAACCACATCGCCCCCTGGGCCTCGCATTTCTATACGGACCTTGAGGGGGCCAAAACATCCGTTTTTTACGCTTCGGTCGGGGCGGTGGGCCGTGAATTCATGGCCATCGAACGCGAAGCATTCCGAATGACAGCAGACTGATCTGCGCAGACCGGGCGGGACGCCGTCCACCACAGACTATGAGGAGGAAAGACATGACTGAGAAAACGAAGGACGGGGCAAGTCGCCGGGATTTTCTGAAATTTGCGGGAACGGCAGCACCTGCTGCAGTGGCCGCTGTTGCTGCAGGCGGCACGGCTGCTGAGGCAGCACCTGTCGATCTGTCCTCGGACAAGATGCAGGATACAGCGCACACCCGCGCATATCTGGAAAGCACACGCTTCTGAAGAGGTGGCGGCCAGGCGGTGCCTTACAGCGCCAGAGCCTGACGCTCAGAAATTCAAATAACCGAGCCACCTCAGAGGGGCAGCAAGGGAGGAAACCATGTTAAGGAAAAAGACCAATTCGGTCGGTCAGCGGGCAGGACGGACAAACATCCTGGCGCAGGCAGCATCCACATCAGTGGACCGTCGCGCATTTCTGCGCGGATCAGGTCTCGCCATTGGCGGGCTGGCGGCCGTAGTGGCAACCGGCGGAACCGTCACGCAGGCGTCGGCTGCGACAGCCGTGAACGGTGCCGTTGAGACGATCAAATCCGTCTGCACGCACTGCTCGGTGGGATGTACCGTCGTTGCAGAAGTTGCGAGCGGTGTCTGGACGGGGCAGGAGCCCGGCTGGGACAGTCCGTTCAACCTTGGCGCTCACTGTGCCAAAGGTGCAGCTGTGCGCGAACACGCCCACGGCGAGCGCCGCCTGAAGTACCCCATGAAGAAAGAGAACGGCGAATGGGTCCGTATCTCATGGGATCAGGCGATCAATGAGATCGGCGACGGGATGATGAAAATCCGCGACGAAAGCGGACCGGATTCTGTCTACTGGCTCGGCTCGGCCAAGTCGAACAACGAACAGGCTTACCTGTTCCGCAAGTTCGCGGCCTACTGGGGCACCAACAACGTGGATCACCAGGCGCGGATCTGTCACTCGACGACAGTGGCCGGTGTGGCGAACACATGGGGCTACGGCGCCATGACCAACAGCTACAACGATATCCACAATTCCAAGGCGATCTTCCTGATCGGCGGCAACCCGGCAGAAGCGCACCCGGTGTCGCTGCTGCACATGCTGCGTGCCAAAGAGCAGAACAATGCGCCGTTCATTGTCTGTGACCCGCGCTTCACGCGTACGGCGGCCCATGCTGACGAATATGTCCGGTTCCGTCCGGGGACAGACGTGGCGCTGATCTGGGGTATTCTCTACCACATCTTTGAGAATGGCTGGGAAGACCAGGAGTTCATCCGGACCCGTGTCTGGGGCATGGACCAGATCAAGGAAGAAGTGGCCAAATGGACACCTGAAGAGGTCGAGCGCGTTACCGGCACACCCGGCAGCCAGCTCAAGCGCGTTGCGCGGACTCTCGCAAACAACCGTCCCGGCACCGTGATCTGGTGTATGGGCGGCACGCAGCACACCAACGGGAACAACAACACCCGTGCGTATTGTGTTCTGCAGCTGGCTCTCGGCAACATGGGCACCGCTGGTGGCGGCACCAACATCTTCCGTGGCCACGACAACGTGCAGGGTGCAACGGACCTTGGTGTTCTGGCGAACACGCTGCCGGGCTACTATGGCCTGTCCGACGGTTCCTGGGCGCACTGGGCTCGTGTCTGGGAAGAAGACCTCGACTGGCTCAAGGGTCGCTTCTCGGACGCTGAATTCGGCGACAAGAAGATGATGAACCAGACCGGTATCCCCGTGTCGCGCTGGATTGACGGCGTGCTTGAGGATGCTGAGAACATGGACCAGCCGGATAACACCCGTGCCATGGTCTTCTGGGGGCATGCGCCGAACTCGCAGACCCGCATGAAGGAAATGAAGACCGCGATGGAGAAGCTGGATATGCTGGTCGTTGTTGACCCGTATCCGACGGTTTCCGCGGTGCTGCATGACCGCGAGGACGGTGTCTATCTGCTGCCGGCCTGTACACAGTTCGAAACCTATGGCTCTGTGACGGCGTCCAACCGGTCGCTGCAGTGGCGTGAGAAAGTGGTTGAGCCGCTCTTTGAATCGCTGCCGGATCACACGATCATGCACAAGTTCGCCACCAAGTTCGGTTTTGCGGACAAGATATTCCGGAATATCGCAGTCAACGGTGAGGAACCTCTGATCGAGGACATCACCCGCGAATTCAACCGCGGTATGTGGACCATCGGCTATACCGGTCAGTCGCCTGAGCGTTTGCGGATGCACATGGAAAACCAGCACACCTTTGACCGCACGTCGCTGCGCGCCATAGGTGGACCGGCAGACGGTGACTATTATGGTCTGCCATGGCCGAGCTGGGGCACCGCAGAGATGAACCACCCCGGGACACCGAACCTCTATGACATGTCCTTGCCGGTGGCAGAGGGCGGTCTGGCCTTCCGGGCGCGCTTTGGCGTCGAGCGGGACGGGGACAACCTTCTCGCAGAAGGCGTGTCCAACCCGGGTGCGGAAATCCAGGACGGCTATCCTGAGTTCACCATGCAGATGCTGATGGACCTTGGATGGGACGGTGACCTGACCGCAGAAGAGCGCGCCGCGATTGATGCGGTTGCGGGACCAAAAACCAACTGGAAAACCGACCTCTCGGGCGGCATCCAGCGGGTAGCGATCAAGCATGGCTGTGCGCCCTTCGGGAACGCAAAAGCCCGCGCGGTCGTCTGGACCTTCCCGGATCCGGTGCCGGTGCACCGCGAACCGCTCTACACCAACCGCCGCGACCTTGTGGCCGACTATCCGACCTACGAGGACAAGAAGTTCTGGCGCCTGCCGACAATGTACAAGTCGATCCAGGAAAACGACTTCTCCGCGGATTATCCGATCGTGCTGACCTCTGGCCGGTTGGTCGAATATGAAGGTGGTGGTGACGAGACACGGTCCAACCCGTGGCTTGCGGAACTGCAGCAGGACATGTTTGTCGAAGTGAACCCGCGTGATGCCAACAACCTTGGTATCCGTGATGGCGAACAGGTCTGGGTCGAAGGTCCCGAAGGCGGCAAGGTCAAGGTTATGGCCATGGTCACCGAACGGGTCGCATCGGGCGTTGCCTTTATGCCCTTCCACTTCGGTGGACACCTCGAAGGAGAGGACCTGCGGAGCAAGTATCCGGAAGGTGCCGACCCGTACGTTCTGGGTGAATCGACCAACACCGCACAGACCTATGGCTATGACAGCGTAACCCAGATGCAGGAGACGAAAGCCACTCTCTGCAAAATCTGGGCAGCATAAGGGAGGACATGAAAAATGGCCGCAAGAGCAAAATTTCTCGTCGACGCTGAACGCTGCATTGAATGCAACGCCTGTGTCACAGCCTGTAAGAACGAGCATGAGGTGCCATGGGGTATCAACCGCCGGAAGGTCGTCACCATCAATGACGGCAAACCGGGTGAACGGTCGATCTCAGTTGCCTGTATGCACTGCTCGGACGCGCCCTGTATGGCGGTATGTCCGGTAGACTGTTTCTACCAGAACGAAGAGGGTGTGGTTCTGCACTCCAAGGACCTCTGCATCGGCTGCGGGTACTGCTTTTATGCATGCCCCTTCGGTGCACCGCAGTTCCCGCAAGCGGGTAACTTCGGCAGCCGGGGCAAGATGGACAAATGTACCTTCTGTGCCGGTGGTCCTGAGGAGAACAACTCCACAGCTGAATTCGCCAAATATGGCCGCAACCGTATTGCAGAAGGCAAACTGCCGATCTGTGCGGAAATGTGTGCGACCAAGGCCCTGCTCGCAGGGGACGGCGATGTGGTGTCGAGCATCTACCGCGAGCGCGTCGTCGCCCGCGGCTTCGGCTCAGGCGCCTGGGGCTGGGGCACAGCCTACGACCAGAAAGGCGGCTGACTTATTCAGCCGTTGCACTACTATCAGTAGTACCTGATCAGGGGCGGCGCAGGAGCGTCGCCCCGTTATTACATACATGGGATGTTCGCATGCTTCGTCTCTTCGTCGCTCTCTTCTTCTCCCTCATCGTGAGTTTCAGCGCTGTTGCCCAGGAAGCGGCACCCGCGCCTGACAGATCTGCAACCGGCGGTGCGCAGACACTCGAAGACATCATGGCCCGTCAGCAGGGTCTGAAGGTCGACAACAGTTTCCGCAGTGAAAACACAGGCGGTGCTTCGGGCGCTGACCCGTCCGCGCTTCTTGGAACACGAGGCGGCGCGTCTGACCCTGATCTGTGGCGCGCGCTGCGATTTGACGCAGCAGATATCACGACACAGGTGCGGGGGCCGGCCGCAGGCGTTCTGATCCAGGACGGAGGTATGCGCTGGCTGACGTTCCGGCAGGGACCGCTTCTGACTTGGGGCACCGGGTTTCTTGGTGTGACGCTGGTGCTTCTGGCGCTGTTCTTTCTGCTGCGCGGCCGCATCCGGATCGATGGAGAGAAGACAGGGCGCACGATCACACGGTTTAAGGCGTTTGAACGGTTTTCGCACTGGTTGCTCGCCGGCTCCTTTATTCTGCTAGGAATAACCGGGCTGGTGTCGCTGGCCGGGCGAAAATTCCTCATACCGGCGTTCGGACACGAGGCATTCTCAACCATCGCGGTTGCCAGCAAATGGGTGCACAACAACGTGTCCTGGGCCTTCATGATCGCACTGGTGTTCGTTTTCGTGCTGTGGGTCGTGCACAATCTGCCCGACCGCACGGATATCAACTGGCTGATGAAAGGCGGTGGCATTCTTGGTGGTGGTCACCCTCCGGCCAAAAAATTCAATGCGGGTCAGAAGATAATCTTCTGGTCGGTGATCCTGCTGGGCGGGTCCATTTCCGCATCCGGGCTGTCGCTGCTGTTCCCGTTTGAGCTGCCGATGTTCGCCGCAACCTTCGAAAAGCTGAACGCACTGGGGCTTCCTCAGATGCTGGGTTTTGCGGACCTGCGGACCGATCTTGCACCGCACGAAGAAATGCAGTTTGCGCAGCTGTGGCACGCCATCGTCAGTTTTGTTCTGATGGGCATCATTCTGGCGCATATCTACATTGGCTCGGTCGGTATGGAAGGCGCCTATGACGCAATGGGTTCCGGCGAGGTCGAACTCCAGTGGGCGCGCGAACACCACAGTCTGTGGGTCGACGAAGTGGAAGCCAGGCAGGCAGGCTCAGGAGGTTCATCATGAAGACGATGCTTCTGGCCTTTGTCGCTTTGGCCGTGATCGCGGTCGGCGCAGATTTTGCTCTCGACGAAATGGGGTTCTCCGCTCAAGAGCAGGGTACCGGTAATGCGGTCCGCCTGGACGGTTCGTAAAGACCGGAGCACCCGACCGAAAAAAGGTGCCCGCGGGGCGCCTTTTTTGATTGTCATCTATTGAATGTCACCTGTCGTTCAGAGCAGGTCGCCGGGCGTCCTGCCTGCAAAAAACGCGTCCAGATTGTCCAGAGCCCGGAAACCCATGGCATCCCGTGTGGCCGTCGTCGCACTGCCGATATGGGGCAGCATGAAGATGTTGTCATAGGACGCGAAAGCGGGATTGCCCCCGGGTTCCGTCTGGAAACAGTCCAGACCTGCGGCAGCAAGCCGCCCACTGTCGAGGGCTGCCATCAGCGCTGTTTCATCCACAAGCGCACCGCGGGCTGCATTCACTATCACAGCGCCCTCGGGCAACAGCGCAAAGCGCTCTGCATTCATCAGCCCGGTTGTCTCCGGGGTGGCAGGGCAATGCAGGGACAGAAAGTCTGACACGCTCAGCAGGCTCTCGACCGTCGCATGATAGGTGGCCCCCTGCGCACGTGCGTCCGGTAGCTCAGACCTGTTGTAGTAATGGATATCCATTTCAAATCCGCGCGCCTTGGCGGCAAATGCCTGGCCGACCCGCCCCATACCGACAATACCCAGCCGGGCACCGGTGAGCTGTTTGCCAACCATGAACGACGGCGACCAGAAATCCCATGCGCCGGTGCGTACGATGTGGTCACCGGCGACCGCATGTCTGGCGGCCCCCAGCATCAGCAGCATCGCAAGCTCCGCTGTGGCGTCTGACAGAACATCGGGTGTGTTGGTCACGGCAATGCCGCGCGCGTGCAGGGCAGGCAGATCACAGTGATCGACACCCACGGAATGATTGGCGATGATTTTCAACCGCGGGTCAAGCCGTGCCGCCACATCAGCGCTGAAGTGTTCCGAATGGCAGGGGATAATGGCATCGAATTCCGCGCTGGCCCGGATCAGATCATCTGCAGTACCGGGCGTATCCTCCATATTTACGACGGTATCATAGTCACGCATCGCGCGTTCGATGGTCGCATCCGACAGCTTACGCGTGATCCAGAGACGGGGCCGGTCGCTCATGGCTTACTTCTTTTTGCGGACGCATTCGTCCCAGTAGTCATAGAGCGCCATGCCGCAGACGATGATGGCAATCACCATAAACGGAAAGCCACCCCAGAAGCCGGCGAACCCGGTTGAGATACTGTGCGACAGCCCGCCGACGAAGATGCAGAGCAGGGCGGTGCCGATCAGGCCCATCACCAGTTTGATACCATAAGACATGTCTTGTCCTTCCGATCAGGCGGCCTGAGCCGCGATGTGTTTCTGCAGCCAGTGCGCGGTGCGCAGCAGCCGGTCGTCTTTCTCCACGGCGCCGATGAGCTGCACACCGACCGGCAGACCTGTTTCACCCACCAGCAGGGGCAGCGTGACTGAAGGCAGCCCTGCCAGTGTCCACAGCGTACAGAAAATCGGATCACCCGTCCCGTTGCCAAAGAGTGGCGCTTCTCCGGCGGCTGACGGCGCGATGATCGCGTCGTAATCCAAAAAGAAGTCATCAAAGAAACTGGCCGCCGAGGCTTTGACAGCCAGCGCGTCTTCGTATTCCGCGCGGCCGATTGCGCGTCCACGTTCCAGGACGGGCTTCAGCGTGTCGCTGAGCGCGTCCCAGTGGGCGTCAAAGGTTTCTTTGAGGTGCTGGCATATCTCGTATTCATGGATCCGCGCCTGCACTGCAACCAGCTCACCCAGCTGGTCTGCTGCGTCCATTTTCTCAACGCGCCCGTCGCCCAGCACATCCATCACGCCCTCGAGACCCTCTGCCGCAGCTTCGGTCAGACGGTCATTGAAGGGCAGGTTGAGCCAGGCGAAGTTGGGTTCTACCGGTGCTTCTGTAGCGGCGCCTGAGGTCATATCGGGCCGGGCACGGGCAAAGCTTTCCGGATCGCGCTGATCGTACCCGCTGATGGCATCCGCCAGCATGGCGACATCGCCCAGTGTGCGCCCGAAGGTGCCCAGCTGGTCCAGCGACACGGATGTCTGGAGCACGCCGGAGCGGGGGATCATCCCGCGCGTCGGCTTGAAGCCAAACGTACCGCAGAAAGAAGCAGGACGGATGACGGAGCCATTGGTCTGCGTCCCGATCGCAAGTGGTATCTGTCCGGCCGCGACAGCCGCCGCCGACCCGCTTGATGAGCCACCGGGCGAATGGTCCGGGTTATGCGGATTGCGCGTTTCATTGGCATGCACAAAGGCCAGTTCGGTGGTCACCGTCTTGCCCATGATCACCGCACCGGCCTCACGCAGCATTTCCACCACCCGGGCATCCGCATCCGGCTGACGCCCGGCAAAGATCGGGGTGCCGCGTTCTGTCGGCATGTCGCATGTGTCGATGATGTCTTTCAGACCGACCGGAATGCCGTGCAGCGGACCTGTCGCCAGACCGCGTTCCCGGATGCGGTCGCATTCTGCGGCCTGTTCGAGTGCAGCATCGGCGTCCAGATGTGCCCAGGCACCGATGCGGCCGTCGGTCTCTTCGATACGGTCAAGACAGGAGCGCACCAGCTGGACGGACTTCAGCTGGCCGGAGGCGATAAATGATGCCGCCTCCTGCGCGCTCAGGCTGTGTGGTTTGATCTTCACGGGATGTATTCACCAAAGAGATAGTCAGGGAACCACAATGCGATGCCGGGGAACTGATACATCAGCACCATGGTCAGGATCACGATGCCGAGATACGGCATGATCCCGCGGAAGATGTCCATCAGTTCGATCTGTTTCTTCAGAACGCCCTTCAGGTAGTAGGCCGACATAGCCATAGGTGGCGTCAGGAACGACGTCTGCAGATTGAGCGCCACGAGCATCGCAAAGAAGTATGGATTCACGCCGAAGACTTCGAGCAGGGGCAGGAAGATCGGCACAAAGATGATCAGGATCTCGGACCACTCCAGCGGCCAGCCCAGCAGGAAGATGATCAGCTGTGCAAGAACGAGGAACTGCCAGGGTTCCAGATCCATGCCGCCAACCCAGTCAGCGATAATGTCGTGGCCGCCGAGGTACGAAAAGACGGACGCGAATGTCCAGGAGCCAACGAAAAGCCAGCACACCATCGCGGTCGCCTTGGCGGTCAGAAAGACACTTTCTTTCAGTTTCGTCCACGTCATGGACCGGTAAAGCACCGCGAGGATCATCCCGCCCAATGCGCCCATTGCGGCGGCTTCCGCAGGTGTTGCAAGCCCGCCCAGGATGGACCCGAGCACAAGTGCGATCAGCACGGTCAGGGGGACGAAACTGACCAGCAGGTTCATGTAAATCTGCCGCGGGGGCGGTACGTCGTCATCCTGGGGTTTTGGCGCGAGGGCAGGGTTAAACCAGACACGCACAATCACGTAGACGATGTAGAGGCTTGCGAGCAGCAGACCGGGGAATACCGCAGCAGCATAGAGACGCAGCGGCGAAAGATCCGCAATCGCCGAATAGACAATCAGCATGATCGACGGCGGGATCAGGATGCCCAAAGTGCCGCCCGCGCAGATGACGCCGGATGCAAAGCTCTTGTTGTAATTTGCGTTCGCCATAGCCGGGAAAGCAAGAAGGCCCATCAGTGTCACAACCGCACCCACAATGCCCGATGCTGTCGAGAAGACCGCACAGGTCAGCAGTGCCGCAATGGCGAGGCTGCCGGGAAGGTTGCGCGCTGCCTGGTAGAGCGAGAAGAACAGTTTGTCGACGATGTTGGCACGTTCAACCACGTATCCCATAAAGAGAAAAAGCGGGATTGCCACCAGCGTCGGGTTTTCCATCACAGAATAGGTGTTCTGGTTCAGCAGATAGAAAATATTGTTGTTGAAGATGTCGCTGAAGCTCTCAATCGGACCACCCTGGTGATAGGCGTAGTAGCCAAAGGCAACACCCATCGCGAGCAGCGTGAAAGCGATCGGAAAACCCAGCAGGACCAGCACGATAAACAGGCCCAGCATGAGGAGGGCAACTTCGGGATTTGTCATCTTGATGTCTTTCTGTGCGCGTCAGCGTGGTTATTTTTCAGCCGGGTGAATGGCGGCGATCTCGTTCAGATCAGCCTCCGAGAGCAGGTCTTCGGTCTCTTTCACATCCGCGAGGCGCTCGGGCCACACGCCGGTGCGAAGGGTCATGACACAGCGGACAAGCTCCGCCAGACCCTGGATCATGAGCAGACCACCAGCGACCGGAATGAGCGACTTGAAGAAGTAAATCTGGATGCTGGCAGGGCTGTTGAAGCTGACTTCCTTGTAGCGCCAGCTGTCGGATGCAATTTCGTACCCGAACCACACAAGTGCGATGATCCCGGGGAAAAAGAACAGGAAGTAGAGCAGGAAATCGAGGCCAGCCTGCACCCGGACCGGCAGCAGGCGATACACGACGTCTGCGCGCACATGCGTATCCTGGGCCAGCGCATAGGCGCCGCACATCAGAAACAGGGCCCCGTACATTTGGATCATCATGTCGAATGCCCAGACGGTGGGTGCGTTCAGCACGTAGCGGACAAATACCTCGTAAGATACCGAGAGTGTCAGGATCAGGATGCACCAGCCAAAGGCGCGTCCCACCCACAGGCTCAGCCCTTCAATGGCGTGAACGAATTTCATCAGGTCGGCTCCCCCTGCGACGTATGGCCGGGCACCGGCGCGGGTGCCCTGTGTTCAGATGCCGGGCGCCCGGATGTGTCGGGCGCCCGGAAATTGTTTGGAATTGAACGGCTTAACCGAAGTAATGGTTGTACGCCAGTTTGTAGTCCGGCTGGTTCAGGTTCAGGTAGTTCATCACATTTTTGGCGTAGGCCTTCTGCGATTCCATCACCTTGGCAAAGAATGGATCATCGTTTGCAATGCGTTCTGTGACTACATCCCAAGCTTTCAGCTGGGCTTCCATCACGGAATCCGGTGTCCGGTACACGTTCACGCCATCCGCTTCCTGCAGTTTCAGCAGGTCGTCGGAATACCGCTTGGTGTTGCCCCAGTAGAAGCCGGAGTTTTCAGCCATGGACGCGTTTTTGATGATCGCTTTGTGATCATCGGACAGCGCGTTGAACTTGTCCTTGTTGATCGTGACTTCAAAGAATTCCTGGCTCTGGTGGTAGGAGGCCAGGTGGTAGTGCTTGGACACGTCCTGCATGCCAAAGTCACGGTCAGACGTCGGGTTGTTGAACTCCGCAGCGTCGATCAGACCCGATTTCATCGCCGGCTGAATTTCACCGCCAGGCAGCTGAACAACCGACATGCCCATCTCCAGCAGAACGTCTGCAGCCAGACCAACGGTCCGGTACTTCAGGCCGTCCATCTGGGATGCATCTGTGATCTGCTCCTGGAACCATCCCAGAGGCTGTGCAGGCATCGGAGAGTTGAAGAACGAAACCACGTTCAGACGGAGTGTGTCCATCAGTTCGTCAAAGAGTTCCTGGCCGCCACCTGCGTGGACCCAGCCCAGGACTTCCTGGCTCGACCAGCCAAAGCAGGGGCCTGTGCCGAAGAGCGAGGCCGCTTTGGATTTGCCGTACCAGTACGCAGGCACATAGTGTGCTGCATCCAGAACGCCACGGTGCACAGCGTCCTGCATCTGGCTGGTTTTCACAACAGCGTCGACCGAAAGGACTTCGATGGTCAGCGAGCCGCCGGACATTTCATTGACGCGGTTCGCAAAGGATTTGGCGTTCTCCAGAAAGATACCGCCGCCCCAGGCCGCCTGCATCTTGAGTGTTGTGCCGTGTCCGTCGGCGATCGCCGGTGTTGCCAGTGCAGCTGCACCCGCAACCGCGGAGCCGCGCAGGAACTTTCTGCGGTTGAGTTTGTCTGTCATATTTCCTCCCAAGAAAGGGGCGGGATGCCCCGTACATTCTGTGGCCCTGAGGCCGTTCGCAGGGTGAAAGCCGGAAATGCCGAGTGCACGGCTGAAGCCGGTCCTGCGCCTCCTCCCGAGACTGACCGGCTGATTTCCTTCATCTTTCACCCGATGAATTAGCGGGCAGCTGACCTGCGACAAGTCGTCCCGCTCATAATTTCCGGTGCGCGCGCAACCCCTGATAGAAGGCGCAGGTATTTCCCTGAAATATCCGCAAGGTACCCGGAGAAGATTTTTTGCTCCTGTCTGCTAAGTATTTTAAATGGCCCGCTTTTCCCCGCGGGAGCTGTCTGTGTCTGAAGGCTGGTCTGTGGGCATTCTGCCCCCGATCAGCTGCGTGATTTCCGAGGCTGCTTCCGCGACAATGCTGCCGAGCTCCGGGACGCGCAGGTGGCCGAAACGGGTGCTGGGCCCGGAAATCGAAACGCCGGCGCAGGGCTCGCGATGTTCGTCGTAGATGACGGAGCCAATGCACGACATACCGTCATAGCGTTCCTCGCGGTCAAACGACCAGCCGCGTGCACGTGTCTGCTCAAGATCCTCGAACAGGCTTGCGGGCGTGGTCAGGGTGTTTTCCGTAAACCGTGTCAGCCCGGCACCCATCAGCAGACTTCGTGCGCGGTCGTCGGGCAGGGCAGACAGAATGGCCTTACCCGTCCCGGAAGCATGCATCGACGTGCGCGTGCCCCGCGAAAAGAAAGCACGGATCGGGTTGGGTGTTTCGACCTGACCCACGAATACCACCTCAGCGCCGTCGGGAATGGCCAGGTTTGATGTCTCGCCGGTACGCTCCATCAGGGACCGCATGACCGGTCTGCTGACTTCGGTCAGGCTGGTGCGGTTCATGAACCCGGCACCCACCCGGTAGGCTTCAATGCCGATGGCCCAGTCCTGATGCTCTTCGTCAAAAGCAACAAACCCATGTTTCTGCAGGGTCGTGAGGATGCGGTGAGTGGTCGCCGTCGGCACGCCCAGCGAAAGAGAAAGATCCGTCAGCGTTGCACGTTCAGCGCGTGATACCGCTACAAGAATGCCGAGGGCACGGTCCAGCGACTGGAGCGTGCCAGCTGAGCTTTCGCGGAACTGCGATTTTGGCCTGCCGCGCGGGCGTTTCTGAACGGTCATTGCAATCTGATCCTCCCGGGATCACGTTTAACTCAAAGGATGCAGGAATGAAAAATAATTTCAATAGATTTTTGAAAATATTTTTTGAAAAAGGAAAAAACATTTAAAAACAGTGGAAAACATATTTAATTCCGTTTTTGAAAAACATTTTCGAGAAAATTGCAAACGGTGCGCTACCCTTTATTATGCAGACGGTCACAGAGGAGAACACCGCGATGTCAGACCAGAATCCTGTCTTTATCCCCGGACCCACGAACATTCCTGACCGGCTGCGGCTGGCCATGCAGGTGCAGACCCGCGATCACCGCGCGCCGGACTTTGTTGAAACCTTTGCGCCGGTGCTCGAAGACACTAAAAAAGTTTTTGGCACGAAAGATGGTAACGTCATTACATTCCCTGCCAGCGGAACCGGTGGATGGGAAGCCGCGATCTCCAACACTCTCAGCCCGGGCGATGCGGTGCTTGTGGCCCGCTACGGTATGTTCAGCCATCGCTGGATCGATCTGTGCGAACGGCACGGTCTGGATGTGCGCATCATTGAGTGCCCGTGGGGGGCAGGCGCGCCCGCGGACAAATTCGAGGCGGCACTGAGCGCTGACACCGCAGGCGAGATCAAGGCAGTTCTGGTCACCCATAATGAAACCGCGACAGGCGTGAAGTCTGACATCGCCGCCGTAAGGTCAGCCATGGATGCGGCCAGCCACAATGCACTGCTGTTCGTCGACTGCGTGAGTTCGCTTGCGTCCATGCCGTTTGAAATGGACGCCTGGGGCGTGGATATCGCAGTGTCCGGCTCGCAGAAGGGGTTCATGCTGGCGACCGGTATGGCCATCCTCGGTGTCAGTCAGAAAGCCCTCGATCATATGGAGCAGGCCAAACTGCCGCGCACCTTCTTTGATTTCCGGGACATGATGACTGCAAACGCGTCGGGTGGATTTCCTTATACACCGCCGCTGCAGCTGATCTATGGCATGCGTGAAAGCCTGAAAATGCTGTTCGAGGAAGGCCTCGATAATGTTTATGCCCGCCACACCCGGCTCGCAGAAGGCGTTCGTCGCGCCGTTGATGCCTGGGGCCTGAAGATCGTAGCACACAGCCCGGAGCTGTATTCGGATACGGTAAGTGCGATTTATGTGCCGCAGGGCTTTGACAGCAATGCGCTGACAGATCACGCGTTCAGTCAGTACGGTGTGTCTTTCGGCATCGGGCTGGGCGAAATGAACGGTAAGGCGTTCCGCATCGGACACCTGGGCAGTCTCACGGATGTGATGGTCCTGTCCGGACTGGCCACGGTCGAGATGGCGATGGCGGATCTGGACTATCCGGTTGAGCTGGGCAGTGGCGTTGCGGCCGCTCAGGAATTCTACCGCGCCAAGAGTGGTGCCTCCATCAAATCAGCAGCCTGAGGGGGACATCATGCTGGACGCACGCACGGGCCCTGATCTGACTATTGACGATGTGCACGAGGCGCATGCCCGGATCAGGCCCTACATCCACGAGACGCCGGTTCTGACATCGGAGTATTTCAACGAGCTGACCGGAGCTGAACTGTTTTTCAAATGCGAAAACTTTCAGAAGGCCGGGGCGTTTAAGGTCCGCGGCGCATCAAATGCAGTGTTTGGTCTCAGCGATGAAATGGCGCAGAAAGGTGTTGCGACGCATTCGTCAGGCAACCACGCGCTGTCGCTGAGCTATGCAGCGGGCCGGCGGGGTATTCCCTGTCATGTGGTCATGCCGCGCACGGCGCCGGAGGCCAAAAAGGCTGCGGTGCGTGGATATGGCGGTATCATTACCGAATGTGAGCCGTCGACCACCAGCCGCGAAGCCGTTTTTGCTGAGGTGCAGGAGCGCACCGGCGCGGAATTCGTGCATCCCTATAACGATCCGCGGGTGATCTGCGGTCAGGCGACCTGTTCGCTCGAATTGCTGAGCCAGGTGGACAATATGGATGCGGTTATCGCGCCGATCGGCGGCGGTGGCATGATTTCCGGTACCTGCCTGACGCTGTCCAATCTGGCACCGCAGATGGAGATCTACGCAGCCGAGCCTGATCAGGCAGATGATGCCGCACGATCCTTCCGCGCGGGACACATCATTGCTGATGATGCGCCGGTCACGATTGCGGACGGGCTTAAAGTGCCGCTCAAGGAAAACACCTGGCACTTCGTGTCGAGCTTTGTGACCGATGTTCTGACAGCTTCCGAGCAGGAAATCATCGACGCCATGAAGCTCACCTGGGAGCGGATGAAGATTGTGATGGAGCCAAGCTGTGCGGTTCCGATGGCGACCATCCTGCGCAACCCGGATGTATTCCGCGGCAAGCGGGTGGGCGTGGTGATCACAGGTGGAAATGTGGATCTGAACAAACTGCCCTGGATGCAGGGCTGAGGAGAGAGTGACATGAACAAGCAAGTAAACTTCGATGACTATGAAGTCGGCTATGACATTCCGGCGTCCATCGGCATGGAAGAAAGCGAGATCCAGACCCCCTGTCTGGTGCTCGACCTCGATGCGCTGGAGCGCAACATCAAAAAGATGGGCGACTATGCGAAAGCACACGGCATGCGTCACCGGGTCCACGGCAAGATGCACAAGTCTGTCGACGTTGCCCTTCTGCAAGAAAAACTGGGCGGTTCCGTCGGTGTCTGCTGCCAGAAGGTGTCCGAAGCGGAAGTGTTTGCCCGCGGTGGGATCAAAGACGTGCTGGTGTCAAACCAGGTCACGCAGCCTGCAAAAATCGACCGCCTGGCGCGGATGCCGAAACTGGGCGCGCGCACGATCTGCTGTGTGGACATGTTGGACAATGTGGCGGATCTGTCGGAGGCAGCTACGCGGCACGGCACAGAGATTGAATGCCTGGTCGAAATCGACTGTGGCGCGGGACGCTGCGGCGTGACAACGACCCCACAGGTCGTTGAACTCGCCAAAGCTATTGATACTGCCCCGGGTCTGAAGTTTGCGGGCATTCAGGCGTACCAGGGGGCGATGCAGCACCTCGACAGCTATGAAGAGCGCAAGGGCAAGACACAGATCGCCATCGACATGGTGCAGGATGCGGTGGATACGCTGAAGTCGGAAGGACTGGAGTGTGACATCGTTGGCGGCGGTGGTACCGGCAGCTACTACTTTGAATCCAACTCGAACGTTTATAATGAGCTGCAGTGCGGGTCTTATGCGTTCATGGATGCGGATTATGGACGCATCCTGGACAAGGATGGCAACCGGATCGACCAGGGTGAGTGGGAAAACGCCCTGTTTATCCTGACATCCGTTATGAGCCATGCCAAAGCGGACAAGGCCATTGTGGACGCGGGTCTCAAGGCCCAGTCCGTGGACAGCGGTTTGCCCACGATCTTCGGGCGCGATGATGTGGAATACGTGAAATGCTCTGACGAACATGGTGTGGTCGCCGACCCGGATGCCGTGCTCTCGGTCAACGACAAACTGAAGCTGGTGCCTGGCCACTGCGATCCGACCTGCAATGTACATGACTGGTACGTCGGTGTGCGGGGCGGCAAGGTAGAAACGCTCTGGCCGGTGTCAGCGCGCGGCAAAGCCTACTGAGGCGGCGCGGACCGCAACAAAGCGACCAGCGCCCGGGTGCCGCCCGGGCGCATCTTTATCAGATACAAAGACAGGAAGACCCGATGTCCGAAGGATTGCTCATCGTAGGAGAAGACATCTGCGCAGAAGTTGTCAGCAGCGCGGATGCTTTTACAGCCGTAGAGGCCGTATTCGGTGCCATGGCCAAAGGTGATGCGTATAATTTCCCGGTGATCCGCGAGGCCATCGGATATGCCGATGCGCTCTATGGCTTTAAATCCGGTTTTGACAGGGCGGGTAAAACGCTGGGTGTTAAATCGGGCGGTTACTGGCCGGGCAATATGGACAAAGGGCTGACCAACCACCAGTCCACCATCTTCCTGTTTGATCCGGATACGGGCATGTTGCAGGCGCTCGTTGGCGGCAACTACCTGACCGCAGTCAGAACGGCGGCATCATCCTCGGTGTCAATTGCGCATCTGGCGCGTAGGGACGCGAAAGTGCTTGGCATGGTTGGGGCAGGGCATCAGTCCACGTTCCAGTTGCGGGCAGCAGCAGAGCAGCGTGATTTTGAGAAAGTGGTGGCCTGGAACCCGCATCCGGACATGCTGCCGCGTCTCGGTGCCGTTGCCGAAGAGATCGGTCTGGAATTTGAGGCCGTATCACAGGAAGAACTGGGCGCGCAGGCGGATGTGATCATCACAATTACTTCCGCCTTTGAGCCGCTGATGATGAACGACTGGATCAAGCCGGGTACGCATATTGCCTGCATGGGCACCGACACCAAAGGCAAACAGGAAGTGGACCCGCAGATCCTCGCGGGCGCAACCGTCTTTGCGGATGAAATCGCTCAGTCCGTCACGATCGGGGAAGCGCAGCATGCTGTGGGCAGCGGGCTGATCGCTGAGACAGACATCACACCGGTCGGTGCCGTCATCAACGGCGACCACCCCGGGCGCAGCAGTGACGACCAGATCACGCTCTTCGACGGTACCGGTGTCGGTCTGCAGGATCTGGCCGTTGCCTCCGTCGCTGCCCGTGTGGCGGAAGAGACCGGAAAGGCAACCCGGGTCACGCTTTAGGGCGCCTGACCTGCAAAATCTGCAAATGTTTTTTAGGTCCGCCGGGCAAAGCGCCTGGCGGATTTTTTGTGTGGGTCGCCGGCGCAAACACGATAAAATTATAAATAAATTCAGTGCTCTGGGCACGCGCGTTGCACGGCTCAGCCATGATTTCGTCACAGCGTGAATGCTACCTCTGGTCCCTGAAACTGCCTCTCCGGCCCAAAGAATGGCCGGGCGGTATACAGGTAACAGATCGAAAACGGCGCAATGACAACTCCGGACCCAGACCTGCCCGAAGAGGCATACAGCGAAGCCCTGCCACCCGGCAGCCGGCTGCTGAGCGGTCAGTATGAGATCATCAGGTATCTGTCGAGCGGTGGCTTCGGCATTACCTATCTCGCGCGCGACAGTCTGAACCGTACCGTTGTGATCAAGGAGTGTTTCCCCGAAGCATTCTGCGCACGGGTCAACAAAACAGTCCGGGCGCGCACCCGGAACTATTCCGAAGACTTCAAATCAATCGTCCAGCTGTTCATCCGCGAAGCCCATGCGCTGTCGCGGCTTGATCATTCCAGCGTTGTCGGCGTGCATCAGGTGTTCGAGGACAACGAGACGGCCTACATGGCGCTGGATCTGGTGGATGGCAAAGACCTTCTCGAGATCATCGAGAACGACGGTCCCGCAATGCCGCCCGAAGATGTGCATGAGATGACACTGGCGCTGCTGGACGCGATCGGACATGTGCACGCACAGGATCTGCTGCACCGGGATATTTCTCCGGACAATATTCTGGTTGATGACAAGGGGCGTCCGGTGCTCATCGACTTTGGTGCCGCCCGCGAGGAGGCGAGCCGCAAGAGCCGGGTGATGTCGCAGGTTCTGGTCGTCAAAGACGGCTATTCGCCACAGGAATTCTATGTCGCCGGCAGTCAGCAGACGCCAAGCAGTGATCTTTATGCGCTGGCTGCGACCCTGTCGCATCTGATCTCAGGTGAGGCGCCACCGAACAGTCAGGCAAGGCTTGCCGCACTCGCCTCAAATCAGCCGGACCTCTACCTGCCCCTGGAGGGCCGGTTTCCCGCATATGACGACGCATTTCTGAAAGCGATCGACAGGGCGATGAACATCGTGCCTGCGGACCGCATCCAGTCGGCTGAAGAGTGGGCTCTGACCATTGATCACAGCCGCAGGGCGGAGCTGGCGCGCGCGCAGGCCCTGAGTGACGTCACGATCGATGAAACGGTCACGCAGCTTGTCCGTATTGCCAATGAAGGCATCGAGCAGGGGCAGGGCGGTGCGGCTGCAAAAGAAGACGAAGCCCCGGCACCTGCCGAGCCCGTTGTGGTGCGGCGGCGCGAAGTGGTCTCTGAAGACATAAGCCCCGGCATGGTGACCGGGCCTGAGGAACAGGTCAGCGTGGAAGAACCTGCGCCGGAAACACCCGTACGGGAAACGCCCTACGCCCGGATTGTGGCGGCAGCACAACGCATGCGCGCAGAACAGGCGGAAAAGGCCGCCGAGCCCAAGCGCGTCGTGCCGGCTATGCGGCCGATTAACAAACGCCGTCTTGCGACGGTACCGGTCGTTTTCTGCTCCTTCTTTTTCTACACGCAGGTCGCAATGCAGTTCGAGCCGGTCCAGTCCGCTGCTCAGGCGCCGATCCGGATGCTCGAACAGGGTTTAGCAGACTGGAACAGGTCGGACAGTCAGCCGGTGCGTGTGCACCGCGGCGGCCTGGGAGGCTGAACATGGATTATCAAAATGAACCGATCAACCACCGGAAGGGCATCTGTCCGATGACCCTTTCTGCTTCAGTACAAAACGGAAAGGCGGACAGATGACACTTTTCAGGAAAGTATTTCAGAACCAGTCGCGGGAGGCGACGTCTTTGGATGCACCGGACGAAGATGCACTGCGCGAAGCGATGCAGGATGCCCGGTCCGATACCAGCCCGCTGGGGCTGGACCCCTTTGCCGTCGACACACACGAAGAACCGCAGACTGATGGCGATGAGCATTATGACGACCTGATTGGTGAACCCGCAGAGCCGGAGGCATCGGCGGATGCCTTTGCTGAGCTGCCCGCTGGCGAACCCGTGGTAAAAGAGGTGCGTGACGTGGACACGGGTGAAATGGACAGAGCGGAGCCCGCCGCCTTTGACGATGTTCCGGATGCTGCTGATCCGGAGGTGGACGCCGACACATCAGAAGAAGGCAGCTTTGAACCTGCAGGTGATGCTGCAGACGAGGCTGATGCAGGTGACATTGACATCAGTGCCATGCTGGCACGGGCGCGGGATGCAGCACCGGCAGTGGACGCCGAAGCGGGTGCCGAAGCAGCTGTTGAAACAGATCCGGGCGATGCGGATCCGGTGGATACTGTGACAGATACGGCGGAAACGGCGGCACCTGCGCAGATTGATCTCAGCGCATTTGCCCGTGAGCAGCTCTCGGTGCAGAGCGAGATACCACCGGAAATGCCGGAGGCGCCGGAAGCGGCGGATGTGCCCGAAGCGCCTGCGCCTGCGGCGGCTGATCTTTCGGGATTGCCAGCTCCCGCCGCCGGGCGTGCCGGTCGCAGGGCAGGGCGGGTGAAAACGCGCCTGCTGGGCTTCAACCGTGGAGAGCCGGATCCGGCGGACCCGTTTGGGACCGTGAACGAAGCGACTGCGGCGCCGCAGCACGAAAAATTCCCGGTCGGCTGGCTGGTTGTGGTCGAAGGCCCGGGTGTCGGACATTCGTTCAGCATTTTTACCGGGGCGTCCATGATCGGACGTGGCGAAGACCAGATGATCCGCCTGGATTTTGGCGATAATTCCATCTCGCGTCAGAACCACGCAGCGATTGCTTATGACGAGGAACAGAACAAATTCTATCTCGGTCATGGTGGCAAATCGAACATCATCCGGCGCAATGCCCGCCCGGTGCTGGCCACAGAAGAGCTGCATCACGCGGACCTGATCCGGATTGGCGAGACGACGCTGCGGTTCGTGGCGCTTTGCGGTTCTGATTTCAAATGGGAAACGACGGATGATGGTCATGCCGCATCGTTTTGATTTTGATGCCGCATCGGCGCTCAGCAAGGGCTGCCGCAGCTATCAGGAAGATGCGGTAATCGCGGATTATTCACGCGGTTCCGACATCGGCCTGACGGTGCTTGCCGATGGGATGGGCGGGCACGCAGCAGGTGATGTGGCCAGCAAGATTGTGGTCACCGAAGTCTTCAGTGAGCTGATGTTCCAGCGCTGCGATCCTGATCAGTTTGAAAAGGAAATCACCAGCCGGCTGACCGAGGCTGCAATGGCCGCGAACGCCTGTCTTCGTGACCATGTGCGCGCGCACCCTGAAACGCATGGTATGGGGTCCACTCTGGTGGCAACGGTGGTTGTCAACCGGCAGCTTTATTGGATTTCGATCGGGGACTCGCCGCTCTTTCTGTTCCGCAATGGTGTGCTGCGGCAACTGAATGAAGATCACTCAATGGCCCCGCAGATCGATTTTATGGTGCGGAATGGACTGATGGCAGCCGAAGAAGCGCGCCACCATCCTGACCGCAACATTCTCACGTCAGTGCTCTTTGGTGAAAGCGTCCCTCAGGTTGACTGCCCGGCCGATCCGGTGCCGCTGAAAGCCGGAGATATCCTGATCGTCGCGAGCGACGGGCTGCAGTTTTTGACAGATGATGAGATTGCCGCCGTCCTGAATGATCACGCCGGTGCCTCAAGTAGGGACATGGCGGACCGGCTCATGGAGCGCATCGACAGCCTCGACGACCCTGAGCTCGACAATGTGTCGTTTTCGCTTGTCAGGCTTGATGACGCGGTTGACGTGAAACTGCCTGGCGACAGCCCCGTCCGAAAGGAAGACCTGCGCCGTGTTGGATAAGACTGAATACGAGCAGACGCTTGCGCGGCTTGCTGCAGCGACCAGTGCGCCTGCTCTGAGCGATGCTCTGCGTGAGCATGCGGCCGAGATGCGCAACAGGCTGAGTGCTGGCGTCAGGGTGGTCGTTCTGGGACCGCCCGGCAGTGGTAAATCCGCGCTCTGTGATGCGTTGCTCTGTGTGCCCGGCGAGGTGGCAGGCCACAGTGGTGAAGCAAGGATTATTCTGCGTCCGGGCGCGGAAGCACCGCAACATGCTCTGCCGGGCAGCGGCAAGCCGACACATCTGGACGCCGGATTTCTTGCAGATACCTGTCTGATCGATGTGCATTTGCCCAAAGATCCGGCAGCGTTCCGAATGCGCGCTCTGGAAGCGCTGGAACATGCTGACATTGTTATCTGGTGCACCAGTCGCTTCGGGCCCGAAGAAGAGGGTATCTGGAACAATGCGCCCGACCACCTCAAGGATCACAGCCTGCTGGTGCTCGCGAAAGCCGACCAGTTGGTTGAAACGGGCCAGCTGAATGAACGCATCGCTGACCTGCAGGAAATTGCCTCTGAAGAATTTCACAGTCTCTATCCGACATCAGCTCTCACAATCGCGGGGGGGCTGAGCGTTGGCCAGATCCCTGACGAACAGCAGCGCGCAGCGAGCGGGATCAGGGCGCTGTCGGACACTGTTCTGCATATTGCAGCGTCGGGTCGTCGCGCGGATCTGGACAGTGCTTTGCTGTTCCTTGAGCGCCATGGAATCGACGATACAGTCTCAGTGGAAGAGGCCGAGGCCGGGCCGCAACCCGCACCGGGGCTCGACAAAGTACGGATACTTATCTCTGATCATGCCGATCGTCTTTGTGCTGCCGGGCCCGTTGCTGAAGGGGCGCATGGTCAGATCTTTGATATCTGCAATGACCTTTCAGAAGCCCTCACCGATGCCATCTCGGATGATGAAACAGGCTGTGCAGAGCTGCAGGCATGGGAGAGCGAACTTTACGCAGCCAGCGACAAGCTGGTGCTGATGGGGCTGGAAAATGACACCCGGTCTGCGACCGATGCCGTCGCCATTGTCATGCAGCTGTCGCGTGATCTGCATCACCGCGCAATTTGAGATAAATCGTGGATAAACGGGCTGCTGCCGTCGGCCAATAGTCACAAAGTATGCACATTTTTCCTCCATTTTGGGCGTGAGCAAATTCAACCCGGGGGCAGGCATGCGTATCAGATGGAGGCATATCGCGTTCAGACTGTTCCAGTCTGACCGGTCCCGCTGGCCAGGAGGGCTGGCATGAACGTTATGAAAATCTCTGACCGGGCGGGCTTCACCGAAGCCAGGCTGCTTGCGGCTGGTCTGTCGGAGCTGACTCTTCTCGCTGAGGATGCGGATCGTCTTTGTGACGCACTGGACGCGATCGAGGCCGCGGGCGATGACAACGCTGCCCGCCGGGCTGCGCGTGTGCGCCGTCAGATCGATAATTTTGAGCCCAGCGTCACCATGATCGGTCAGATCAAATCAGGCAAAACCACGCTGGTGAATGCATTTGTCGGTCAGACCGAGCTTCTGCCCGCCGATGTTAATCCCTGGACTTCCGTGGTGACGTCCCTGCATCTCCATCCGGAACGCGAGGATTTTGAGAATACGGCGTCGTTCCGGTTCTTTGACGAAGGTGAGTGGGACAAGCTTGTATCCGGTGGCGGGCGGATCGGCGAACTTGCAAGCCGCGCAGGCGCTGATGAAGAGCTGGAGAAAATCAAGGAACAGGTCGCGCGCATGCGCGAGAAATCCAAAGCGCGTCTGGGCCGCAAATTTGAGATGTTGCTGGGTCAACAACACGACTACGGCTATTTCGATCAGGAACTGGTCGAGCGTTATGTGTGTCTCGGCGACGACCTTGAAGAACCGGAACCTCCCGGCGCGCATGAACAGGGACGGTTTGCGGATATCACCAAGTCGGCTGAGCTGCAGATGCAGCGGGCGGCTCTTCCGGTCCGGCTTTGTGTTCGGGATACACCGGGTGTGAATGATACCTTCCTGATGCGCGAACAGATTACCATCCGCGCGATCCGGGACAGTAAGCTTTGCGTTGTTGTTTTGTCGGCTCATCAGGCGCTGTCTTCGACGGACCTGGCTCTTATCCGTCTGATCGCGCACGTAAAGTCCCGTGATGTTCTGATTTTTGTCAACCGTATCGATGAACTCTCCGATCCTGCCACACAGATCGGGCAAATCTCGGAAAGCATTGCGGCGACGCTGGAAAAACACAAAGGCCCAAAAGAAGCGCGGGTCATCTTCGGCAGCGCGCTCTGGGCCTGTGCTGCGCTGGAAGGTGATCTTGACATGCTGCCACCCGCTAGCCGGGCAGCACTTGAGAACCGTTCGGAAAACGCGGAAATGCCGGAGGGGGCCGAAGACCTGGACCTTACTGATCCGGTCGAGACTGCCTGGGCATACTCCGGGTTGCCTGAGCTGCAGTGCGCTGTTGCAGATCGGGTCGCAAACGGCGTCGGCGCAGCGATGCTGCATCGTGCTGCGGCGAGCGGTCTGAATCTTGCCAACGGGATAGCGGCATCCGGCCTGATCGGAACAGCTGCTTCTTCCGGCTCGGACAGGAAAAGCCTGAGCGGTGCCGAAGCTGAAAACCTGATGCAGCAGACGGTGTCGCGTGCAGGTGACGCACTTCGACAGGCATTCGCTGACATCCTCGATGGGTTTTCAGAGCGGATGAACCGGGTGCAGGACAGTTTTCTGGAAAGGGCCACTTCCTCGCTGATCGTGCATCTTGAGAAATTCGGAGAGCAAAGCCCCTGGACCTATGATCCGGCTGGCCTGCGTGTGCTGCTCAGTTCGTCGCACAAAGTGCTTGCCCGCAAAAGTACGGCGGCGTTCGACAATGCAGTCCGCACGGCGGCAGAACAGATCGCGGAGCTTTATGTTCAGGCCTTTGGTCTTGGGCCGGAAGATATTCCCATAACCCTTCCACGCGCCCCTCAGGTGCCGCCGCCGGTGACGCTGGGGCGCACCATTGCACTCGACCTGCAGGGCAGCTGGTGGAAACGGTGGTGGCATCAGCGCAAGGGCTATCAGGCCTATGCTGAGGGCTTTGTTGAACTGATCCGTGCGGAAACCGACCCGTTTGTGCAGGAACTGCGGGATGATCTCGCCGAAGGTGTGCGCAATGAAGCTCTGGAGGAATTTGACGCGTTTCTCAGCGAACAGATGTCCGTTTTTACATCAATGTCCCGGATGCAGCAGGCGGACCCGGACGAGCTGGCCGCTTTCGTGTCAGAGAACGCCCCCCGCGAAAGGAACGAAAACATCCGGAATGCGCTGGAAATCCTGAACGGGCTGGCCGCGCGATGAACGATATGAACCCTTCTGTTTCTCATCCCGACGAAAGTGAATTCAGGCTGCCCCGTATTGCTCTCATGGGCGAGTTCAGCGCGGGCAAAAGCACGCTTGCCAACTTGATGATTGGCTCCGAGTACCTGCCGGTTCAGGTCGTGGCGACGCAACTGCCACCCGTATGGATCACCTGGGGCGACAGCAAGCCGGTTCTCGTCCACCCTGACGGGACAGAAATGCCCTGCGACCTGTCGCGACCGGAAAACATCGACCTGGACGAAACGGCATATATCCGCGTGTTTTGCGAGGAAGAGATCCTGAAACACTGCGAAATTATTGACCTGCCCGGTATCTCCGATCCGAACATGTCGTCGGCGGTCTGGGAACGGATGCTCCCGCTGGCGGATGGTGTGATTTGGTGCAGTCCTGCAACTCAGGCATGGCGCCAGAGTGAGGCAGCGGTATGGCAGACCGTTCCGCAGGAGAAATACGCCAGTTCAATCCTTCTGCTGACCCGGGCGGACATGCTGGTGCGGGAACGCGACCGTGAGCGCGTCCTGCGGCGTGTCCGTGCTGAGACAGATGAGCTTTTTGCGGAGACTTTCCTGATTTCGCTGCTTCTTGCGCGTGACAGCGGTGAAGACGAGGCAATCTGGGAAAAAAGCGGTGCCGAGCCGTTTGTTATGCGCTTTCTGGATATAGTCGAAGCGCTGAAAGAACAGATCGCCGATCGGGAAGAAACCTCTGATCAGGTTCCTCTTCCTGTCTTTGAGAATGCTGACCAGAATGCCTCTTCGCAGATGGTGTCGCCCGTGGGGCGCCCGGAAGCGGATACGGATGGCGCCATTGTTCCAAGACGTCCCAAAGCGCGGGTGCGCAAAAGGCCGCGGTCTTCGGAACCTTCCGTCGAAGAAGAAGACGATCTGTCGTTTGCACCGAAATTCTCCTGACGGCGTTAACCAAAATTGCAGGAACGGAAGATACTGATAACCGGCGCCCTGGCATCGGGCGTCGTTTTGGTGTCGGTGACCTTTGACTGCAATGACAATACATTCCCGACTGGATGACCTGCGTACCCGGTATCCCGGATGCACAGTTGCTGCGTTTGCCGACCTGTCCACGGGCATGGTTCTGGCGTCCAGTACTATGCGCCCGACGGGGCAGGAAACGCTGGATGCGTTGTGCAGAGTGGCGCTCAGGCTGTTTGCGCCCGGTATGCCGGACGGATTGAAGGGGGCGGATACCGGCGACGGCGGGGGCGCGCCATGGTACGCAATAACAGGTTTTCGGGGCGCGCTTGCGTGTTTCGTGAAGTCACCGGTTCTGGCAGAAGAGGCGATCTGTCTTGTCGGCGAGGATCCCGCCGAAATCATGGAACTGGCAGTTGCTGCGCGCGAGTTGCTTTTCGAAACCGGGGTTGATGCATGAGCGATAATGAACCCGCGTCGGATCTGAATGAAACTTTGAAAGCGTTGTCACGCGCACCGGGCGAAAAAGGCGCGCAGGGCCGGCGCATTTTCCCGGTGGATAACCTGGTAGCCTATGAAGCGATTGTGAGAGAGGTCAGCGAAACCGTTCTGACCCGATGGCTTACACTGGTACGCAACGACGGGCTGGAGATCACAGTTCTGGTGCATGAACGACGCGTCTGCAGTGGAGCATTGCCTGGAACAGCAGGCAATGCGCCAGTTGAGGCTACGGCGATGGACCGAAGGCAAACGGAGAAGCTGAAGACCGCACTGCGGGATTTTGCGGCAACCGCAGAGACAATCGAAGTGGTTTCAGTTCGCCCGGACTTCCCGCCGGGAGAAATAACCGGCGGTGTGCCGGCTGAAGCGTTAATGGCACCGGAGTTGTCGGCAGAAGACTTTCATCAGAAGGTGCTTGAGGCGTCTTCAGCGTCCGTGTCGTTTGATGGCGGTGAACAGATTTCCAGCGAGGGTTCCAAAGAAGCACTCAGGGCGCTGGCAGAGTACCGAAACTGGTATTTTGCACTCCAGGAACCGGAAGACGATTCTGGTATTGTTTTGTGGGGCGGCGGGCTTCGGGACGATTTCTGCGTGATATTGTGTCACTCCGGGCAGGAAGAAACATGGGCCATCGCAGAAGCGTCTGACGGCAACAGGCTTGCAGATCTTTTCGCGATGCAGGTGTAATCGTTTGAGCCGCATACTCCTGACTTGTTTTGCACAGGAAACCGTGGAAGCGTCGGGCAGCTGAGATGAACCAATCCGGACAGGAGACTGATGTGGGGCAAACGCTGGACTGGGCCGCAATGCGCGCCGCCGATTTTGATTCTGTTGATCCCATGGCTACCATAGCGGTTGTGCCTGTCGCAGCGGTCGAGCAGCACGGACCGCATCTCCCGCTGGGCACGGATACGATGATCGCAGAAGGCATGCTGGACGAGTTGCGGCGCCAGAATACGGATGGTCTGGATTTGCGGGTTCTTCCGGTGCAGTCGATCGGAAAATCTGACGAGCACCTCCACCAGCCCGGCACGGTTTCGTTGCGGTGGGAAACTGCGCTCGGGACATGGCTGGACATCGGGCGTTCGGTGGCAGACGCCGGTATCCGCAAAGTTGTTTTCGTAAACAGTCATGGCGGAAACGCTGATCTGCTGGCAGTTCTTGTGCGGCAGCTGCGCATCGAAAAAGACATGCTCGCAGTCCGCTGTCAGTGGGGTGGTTTCGGTTTTCCGGAGGGTCTCTTCTCCGAACGTGAGCTGTCACATGGCCTGCACGGAGGAGATGTTGAAACATCGCTGATGCTCGCATTCCGGCCTGAGACCGTTGAGATGGAAGCGGCAGAAGACTTCGGATTAACGGGAGAAGCATCCGCGATACCGCCAACCGGTCCGGTCGCATGGGGATGGATCGCCTCTGACCTGAACCCGAAGGGCGTGACCGGTGAAGCACATCTCGCCAGTGCGCAAAAGGGCCGGACAACAGCCCATCATCAGGTGCGCGGTTTTATCAGGATGCTCAGGGATCTGACCCGGATGCCGTTGCCGGGTCGGGCCGGCTGACGGCGTTCAGGGGGCTACGACGACCCCGGTGTCCCAGTTTCTGCAAAGCTCTGCCAGTTCCGGCGGCAGTGGTTTGTCCGTAAACACGGTGCTCAGCGAGCGCATGGATGCGATGCGCGCGGGCGCAGTTCTGGAAAATTTGGAATTGTCCGCCACAAGAAATGATTTGCGCGACTGTTCGATGATCGTCTGGCTCACACCCACTTCCTGGGTGTCAAAATCCAGAAGATCACCATCAGTATCCATTGCGGAGCAGCCGATCACGGCAATGTCGAACTTAAACTGACGAATTGTATCAATTGTCACGTTTCCGATGAGACCGCCATCAGCGCGCCGCACGGTTCCGCCAGTGACGATGACCTGACAATCGGGGTTTTCCACCAGAATATTGGCGACGTTCATATTGTTGGTCACCACCATCAGATCGCGGTGGCGCAGCAGCTGACGGGCGACGGCCTCGGTGCTTGTGCCGATATTCAGGAAAACAGAACAGCCTTCGGGAATGTGATCTGCACAGGCCCGCGCAATCGACAGTTTGGCGTCGTCGTTCAGGTTCCGGCGCTCGTCATAGCCGATGTTTGTCGTGCCGGACGGCAGGATTGCCCCACCATGTACCCGCTCCAGTTTGTTGGCATCTGCCAGTTCGGTCAGGTCACGCCTGATCGTCTGCAGCGTCACGCCAAAGTGCGCCGCGAGTTCTTCGACGGTGACTTTCCCTTCACGCCTGGCGATTTCCAGGATGTCGGGGTGCCGGAATGTCTGGGACATCTGGTGTGCCTCCTTGAGTGAAGTTTGCTTCACAACGCGACGGTTTTCAATGCTGTGTGCGCTTTCATTCGTATTTATGCGGTTGTCTGAAGCGGTGACACAGAAAGAAGGTGGAAAAAATATTTTTAATATACAGCGTCTTGCCTGTGTAAGGGTGTCGTCAGGGTTGCGTGAAACTTCGCTGCTTTTCCAGAGATTCAGTGAAAACGAACATAAACGAAAATATTAACTTGAAAGCGAGCATTACTTGAGGTAGTGCTATCAGCGCGCACAGCAGGCCGGGGGGAAGCTTTTGTCACGCAGCGACAATCCAGTTTATGATGTTTTCGTCATCGGCGGCGGCATTAACGGCTGTGGAATCGCGCGGGATGCTGCGGGGCGCGGCCTGAGTGTCGGACTTGCAGAAATGAACGATCTCGCGTCGGCGACGTCTTCTGCCTCGACCAAGCTTTTTCATGGTGGTCTGAGGTACCTTGAGTACTTTGAGATACGTCTGGTGCGTCATGCGCTTGAAGAGCGCGAAACGCTGTTGAGGGCGATGCCACACATCAGCTGGCCCATGCGGTTTGTATTGCCATACCACCCCGACATGCGGTTTGAGGGATCGACACCAACGTCGCGTATTCTGAATACTGTGATGCCATGGATGAAGGGGCGGCGGCCTGCCTGGCTGATCCGGTTTGGGCTGTTCCTCTATGACAGTCTCGGTGGCCGGAAAATCCTGCCATCAACAAAGACCCTTTCGCTGCGCGGGACGCCGGAAGGTGCGCCCATCGAAGAACGCTTTGAGAAGGCGTATGAATATTCCGACTGCTGGATCGAGGACTCGCGCCTTGTCGTGCTGAATGCGCGCGATGCGGAGCAGCGCGGCGCCGACGTAATGGTGCGCACGCGCGTCGTTTCAGCATCCCGGGTGGACGACCTGTGGCAGGTTACTGTTGAGGACACGATGAGTGGCGAGCAGAAGCAGCTCTCCGCGCGCATGCTGGTCAATGCAGGTGGCCCCTGGGTCGGCGATATTATCCAGCAGAAGGTGCGTATCAACTCGACCGAAGGTGTGCGCCTCGTTCGGGGCAGCCATATTGTGACCCGCCGGCTCTACGATCATGATAAATGCTATTTTTTCCAGGGCACCGATGGCCGGATCATTTTTGCGATACCCTATGAAAACGACTTCACGCTGATCGGCACAACGGATGCTGAACACGCCGATCCGGATACCGCGCCGCGCTGCACGGATGAGGAACGTGATTATCTGATCGATTTCGTGAACCAGTACCTGCGCGAAGATATCAGCGTCGAAGACGTGGTCTGGAGCTATTCCGGTGTGCGTCCGCTGTATGATGATGGCGCGAGCAGCGCCACGGCTGCCACGCGGGACTATACGCTCAAGGTGGATGACACCGGCGGTGCGCCCATCCTGAACGTGTTCGGAGGCAAGATCACGACCTACCGGAAGCTGGCTGAAGATGCGATGGACAAGATCGTTCCTTTCTTCAGCGGCACATCAGGACACTGGACAGCAGGTGTGCCATTGCCGGGCGGTGATTTTGCAGTTGATGGGTTTGACATGCTGGTCACGCGCCTGCGCGAGGATCACACCTATCTGACGGAGTTCTGGGCGCGCCGGCTGGTGCGGGCTTACGGGACTGACAGCTGGGATGTGCTGGGAGATGCGCCTGAGGAAGCAGCACTTGGCCGTGCGTTTGGCGCGACGCTGACGGAACGGGAAGTGCGCTGGCTGATGACGCGCGAATATGCCCGCACGGCTGAGGATGTCGTGTGGCGGCGCAACAAACTTGGGCTCAGGCTCACAGATACAGAAGTGGCTGATCTGGACGCGTTCATGCGCGAACAGTGGCCGACTCTGCAGCCGGAGGCCGCAGAATAATAAGGGGGAGGGTGACATGACCCTGATACTTGAGGGAGTGTCAAAAACTGTCGGCGGGGAGACCCATATACACCCGACAGACCTGGAGCTGCAGCGGGGCACGATGAATGTGCTGCTGGGGCCGACACTGTCCGGCAAAACGTCGCTGATGCGGCTGATGGCCGGGCTGGATGTGCCCGCCACCGGGCGCGTGATCTGGAATGGCGATGATGTGACCGGTATGCGGGTGCAGGATCGCAAGGTCGCGATGGTGTATCAGCAGTTCATCAACTACCCGTCTATGACGGTCTACGATAACATCGCGTCGCCGATGAAGCTGATGGGGCAGTCCCGCAAAGAAATCGATGCGCGGGTGCGTGAAACGGCTGAGCTGATGCAACTCACGCCGATGCTGGACCGCAAGCCGCTTGAGCTTTCGGGCGGACAGCAGCAGCGTTGCGCGCTGGCGCGGGCGCTCGTCAAAAACGCGGGCCTTGTGCTGCTGGACGAACCTCTTGCCAACCTCGACTACAAGCTGCGCGAAGAACTGCGTGCGGAAATCCCGCGTATCTTCGAAGAATCCGGCTCGATTTTTGTTTACGCAACAACGGAACCTGAGGAAGCGCTGTTGCTGGGCGGGAATACGGCTGCGCTCTGGGAAGGGCGCGTGACACAGTTCGGTCCGACACCGTCGGTTTACCGCCGCCCGGTCAATGCCACGACGGCACGGGTTTTCTCAGATCCCCCCATGAATTTTCTGTCTGTCCGCAAGGAGGGCAGTGAGTTGCGCTTCGGTGCCGGGCAGTCGACGCCGGTTCCTGCGGATGCAACGGGTCTTGCTGACGGTGAATATACTGCTGGCTTCCGCCCAAACCATCTGGAGCTTGCACCGCATGTGGCAGGTACGATGAAATTCGACACGCGTCTCAGCGTGACGGAAATCACCGGATCAGAAACCTTTGTACACCTTGATCATGATGGCGCGCGCTGGGTCGGACTGGTGCATGGCGTTCACAGTCTGCAACCTGGTCAGGACCTGTCCGTCTATCTCGACCCGGCACACGTTTATCTTTTTGGCACGGACGGCGCGCTGGTGTCAGCGGCCCCCTACGCGGAGGCGGCATAATGGCCAAAATCACGCTGGATAATCTCGCGCATTCCTACCTTGCCAATCCGAAGTCCGAGGATGACTTCGCGCTCAAAGAACTGAACCACGACTGGGTCGACGGTGAAGCCTACGCGCTTCTGGGCGCGTCCGGCTGCGGTAAGTCCACGCTTCTGAACATTATTTCAGGACTGCTGCATCCCAGCCAGGGACGCATTCTGTTCAACGACCGTGACGTGACGGAGGCGCCGACCGCAGAGCGCAACATCGCGCAGGTTTTTCAGTTTCCGGTCGTTTATGACACGATGACCGTGCGCGACAACCTGGCCTTTCCGCTGCGCAATCGTGGTGAGGATGCTTCCTATGTTGCACAGCGTGTCAGCCAGATCGCCCAGATGATCGGTATGGAAGCTGAACTGGACCGCAAGGCCAGAGGCCTGACGGCGGATGCAAAACAAAAGATTTCTCTCGGACGGGGTATGGTGCGTGAGGACGTGAACGCGCTGCTGTTTGATGAGCCCCTCACCGTAATTGACCCGCACATGAAGTGGGAACTGCGCACACAGCTGAAATCACTGCACCACGAGTTTGGTCATACGATGATCTACGTGACGCATGACCAGACTGAGGCACTGACGTTCGCGGACAAGGTGGTCGTCATGTATGACGGGCGCGTTGTGCAGATCGGCACACCGCAGGAGCTGTTCGAGCGGCCGGCGCATACGTTTGTGGGCTATTTCATCGGGTCGCCCGGCATGAACCTGTTTGATGCGGAAATCGACGGACATACAGCGCGGATTGCCGGTGTTCGGGTGCCGCTTGGCGCTGCATACCAGTCTGATGGCAGCCGTCTTCAGGTGGGCGTGCGGCCGGAGTTCATCCGGATCGGTGACGCTGAAAACGGGCTGCCGGCTAAAATCAAACGGATCGAGGACGTGGGGCGCCACAAGATTGTCAGGCTGGACGTCGACGGCAGTGAGATCAGCGCCATTGCCGGTGAAGACGATCAGATCTCGGTCGACACACCGCGTATCACCTTCGATCCGAAGGGCATCAATGTCTACGCCGATGACTGGCGTGTGGCACCGCAGGGGGAGGCGGCCTGATGAACAAGACAGTAAATCAGAAGGCCTGGTTCCTGGTTCTGCCGGTGCTTGTACTGGTGGCCTTTTCGGCGGTGATCCCGCTGATGACGGTGGTGAATTATTCCGTCCAGGATACCTTCGGGAACAATGAGTTTTTCTGGGCGGGCCTTGAGTGGTTCGAGGTGATGCTGGCCGAGGAACGCATGTGGGATGCCCTTTGGCGTCAGCTGATGTTCTCGGGCATTATCCTCGCGATTGAAATCCCGTTGGGGATCTACGTGGCCCTGAACATGCCAAAGAGCGGTTTCTGGGCGTCTTTCTGCCTAGTGCTGATGTCGCTGCCGCTGCTGATCCCGTGGAATGTGGTGGGCACCATCTGGCAGATCTTTGGCCGTGTGGATATTGGCCTGCTGGGCTACACGCTTGATAAGATGGGCATTTCCTACAACTACACGCAGGATATCGTCGCCGCATGGGTCACCGTGATCGTGATGGATGTGTGGCACTGGACGTCGCTGGTGGCATTGCTCGCCTATGCCGGTCTGCAGTCGATCCCGAACGCCTACTACCAGGCGGCCAAGATCGACCAGGCAAGCCGCTGGGCCGTGTTCCGTTATATCGAGCTGCCCAAGATGGCGGGTGTGCTCATGATCGCCATTCTGCTGCGCTTCATGGACAGCTTCATGATCTACACAGAGCCGTTTGTCGTCACGGGCGGCGGGCCGGGTAATGCGACGACTTTCCTGTCGATTGACCTGGTGAAGATGGCGCTTGGACAGTTTGATCTTGGACCTGCTGCCGCCTTTTCGATCATGTACTTCCTCGTGATCCTGCTGATTTCCTGGGTGTTCTACACCGTGATGACGAACCTCGACAAAAGGGATGGTGTCTGATGGCTGATACTACTGCTCAGGCCCCCGCGGCCGGGATGACGGGCAGCGGCGCGAAAGTTGCGCGGCGCCGGAGCCCCCGGGTGAACCGTTCCGCCATCGTGATGGGGCTGTACCTGCTCTTTCTGATGCTGCCGATCTACTGGCTGCTCAACATGAGCCTGAAAACCAACACGGAGATTCTGGGGGAGTTCTCGCTCTTTCCGCGCGATCTGACGCTGGAGAACTACGTCAAAATCTTGACGGATGAGAGCTGGTACATCGGCTATGTAAACTCGCTGATCTATGTGGTGATGAACACGGTGATCAGCCTCGCGGTGGCACTGCCGGCGGCCTATGCCTTCAGCCGTTACAGCTTTATGGGCGACAAGCATCTGTTCTTCTGGCTGCTGACCAACCGGATGGCGCCGCCTGCGGTTTTCGCCCTGCCGTTTTTCCAGCTTTATTCCAGCGTCGGCCTGTTCGACACGCACATCGCGGTGGCGCTGGCCCATTGTCTCTTCAATGTGCCGCTCGCCGTGTGGATCCTCGAAGGCTTCATGCGCGGTGTGCCGAAGGAGATCGACGAGACTGCATACCTTGATGGGTATTCTTTCCCGCGGTTTTTCGTGCGCATTTTCATGCCCCTGATCGCGAGCGGGATCGGCGTTGCGGCCTTCTTCTGCTTCATGTTCTCATGGGTGGAACTGCTGCTCAGCCGCACTCTCACAACGGTTGACGCCAAGCCGATTGCTGCCATCATGACGCGAACACAGGGCGCTGCCGGGATTGACTGGGGCGTGCTGGCAGCGGCGGGTGTTCTGACGATCGTACCAGGCGCGCTGGTGATCTATTTCGTGCGCAACTACATCGCCAAGGGCTTTGCCCTGGGCCGCGTGTAAAGGGGGGCAAGCACTATGGCATGGATGGCCTGGACCATACCGACAGCAATATTCTTTGGCGTGATCGCCTGTCTGCTGATCACCTTCACAATTCTTGCAATCAAATTTCCGGAGACGCCGCGCGTCGGCATTCTCCGCATTGAAACAACGCGGGGTGATCGTCTTTTCATCACGCTGTTGGGCTCGGCTTTTATCAACCTGATCTGGCTGGGTCTTGAGGTCGCTCCACAGCCCTATGCGCTGCTGGCGTGCCTTGTCTATGCCGCAGCGGTTTTCCGCTGGGTCTGAGAAAGGAAGAATGGTGCGTCCGGAAACCAGCCGGGCGGCCGTAAAAACAGTTCAAGAAGTCTAAGGGAGGACCAGAATGAACTTTTCACTGAAATCAACCACAGCCGTGGGCGCGATGGTCGCGTGTATGGCACTGCCGGCCTGGGCCGACATGGAAGCGGCGAAAGCGTTTCTCGATAACGAGATCGCGGGCCTTTCCGTGCTGGACCGCGCAGGCCAGGAAGCGGAGATGCAGTTCTTTGTGGACGCTGCAGCGCCGTTCCAGGGCATGGAAATCAAAGTGGTTTCCGAGACAATCACAACGCACGAGTATGAAAGCCAGGTGCTGGCACCCGCTTTCACTGCGATCACAGGTATCAAGGTCACGCATGACCTGATCGGTGAAGGTGATGTTGTTGAAAAGCTGCAGACACAGATGCAGTCGGGCGAAAACATCTATGACGCCTACATCAACGACTCCGACCTGATCGGGACGCACTGGCGCTATCAGCAGGTGCGCAACCTGACCGACTGGATGGCGGGTGAAGGCGCTGATGTGACCCTGCCGACGCTGGACGTTGACGATTTCATCGGCACCAGCTTCACCACGGGGCCGGACGGGAAACTCTATCAGTTGCCGAGCCAGCAGTTCGCGAACCTATACTGGTTCCGTTACGACTGGTTCAACGACGAAAAGAACAAGGCCGACTTCAAGGCGGCTTATGGTTATGACCTTGGTGTACCGGTCAACTGGACGGCCTATGAGGACATCGCTGAGTTCTTCACAGGCCGTGATCTGAGCCATATGGGCGTTGAGGGCGAAGTCTTTGGCAACATGGACTACGGCAAAAAAGACCCGTCGCTTGGCTGGCGTTACACTGATGCGTGGATGTCCATGGCAGGCATGGGTGACGTTGGTGAGCCCAACGGTCTGCCGGTTGATGAATGGGGTATCCGTGTGAACGAGAACTCCCAGCCGACCGGTTCCTGTGTCGCGCGCGGCGGTGCGACAAACTCGCCAGCGGCTGTCTATGCTGTGACCAAAGCCATTGAATGGCTGCAGAAGTACTCGCCGCCAGCGGCTGCCGGTATGACCTTCGGCGAAGCGGGTCCGATCCCGGCGCAGGGCAACGTGGCACAGCAGATGTTCTGGTACACGGCCTTCACCGCGGCGACAGTTGAGCCCGGTCTGCCCGTGATGAACGAGGACGGCACGCCCAAGTGGCGCATGGCGCCCAGCCCGCACGGTGTTTACTGGAAAGAAGGTCAGAAGATCGGCTACCAGGACGCAGGCAGCTGGACCCTGATGGAATCCACACCTGTGGACCGTGCAAAAGCCGCATGGCTCTATGCACAGTTTGTGGTCTCCAAAACGGTCGACCTGAAGAAATCTGACGTTGGTCTCACGTTCATCCGTGAATCCACCATCGACAGCCAGCACTTCACAGACCGTGCCGACAAGCTGGGTGGTCTGGTCGAATTCTACCGTTCGCCTGCGCGCGTTCAGTGGTCGCCGACCGGCACAAACGTGCCTGACTATCCGAAGCTGGCGCAGCTGTGGTGGCAGAACATCGGTGATGCAATGTCCGGTGCAAAGACACCTCAGGAAGCACTCGATGCACTGTGCGAAGATCAGGAGCGTGTGCTCCAGCGTCTTGAGCGTGCAGGTGTCCAGGGTGATCTGGGTCCGGTCCTGAACGACGAACAGGACGCACAGTACTGGTTCGATCAGCCGGGCGCACCTTACGCCAAGCTGGAGAACGAGGACGAAGAGCCGATGACTGTCAGCTACGACGAGCTGATCAAGTCCTGGCAGTAAGTCTCTGAAACAGGGGCCGGGGCGCACGACTTGCGCCCCGGCCTTTTTTGCGGGTTAATCCCGCCCGAAATTCAACCAAAACGCCGGGGGCTGCCATGACCCATATTCTCGCCATTGACCAGGGAACCACTTCGTCGCGCGCCATTCTGTTTGACGCGGACATGAAGATTACCGCGACTGCGCAGGAAGAGTTCCCACAGCATTTCCCCGACAGCGGCTGGGTTGAACATGATCCGGGTGATCTGTGGTCGACCACCGCCGGGACATGCCGTGCGGCCATAGAAAAGGCGGGCCTTGGACCCGAGGACATTGCCGCCATCGGGATCACGAACCAGCGTGAAACGGTCGTGGTCTGGGACAAGGAAACCGGCAAGCCCGTTTACAACGCCATTGTCTGGCAGGACCGGCGCACCGCGGATTACTGCCGCGAGCTGCGCGAAGCGGGTCATGACAAAATGATTACCGCCCGCACCGGTCTGCTGGCGGATCCGTATTTCTCCGCTACGAAACTGAAGTGGATTCTTGATCATGTTGAGGGTGCCCGCGACCGGGCCAGCCGTGGTGAACTGCTGTTCGGCACGGTGGATTGTTTTCTGATCTGGAAGCTGACCGGCGGCGCCTCGCATGTGACTGATGCGACGAATGCCGCGCGCACGTCTCTTTATGACATTCACAAAGGGCGCTGGAGCACGACGATCTGTGAGCTCTTTGATATCCCGATGAATATGCTGCCCGAGGTCCGGGACTGTGCTGCTGATTTCGGAACAACACGTCCTGATCTTTTTGGTCGCCCGGTGCCAATTCTGGGCGTCGCAGGTGACCAGCAGGCCGCCACAATCGGTCAGGCCTGTTTTGAGCCGGGTATGCTGAAATCAACCTATGGCACCGGTTGTTTTGCACTGCTCAACACTGGTGAGACGGCAGTCACGTCGAAAAACCGGCTGCTGACCACCATCGCCTATCAGTTTGACGGCAAGCCGACCTATGCCCTGGAGGGGTCTATTTTTGTGGCCGGCGCGGTTGTGCAATGGCTGCGGGACGGTCTGAAGATCATCAGGGACGCTGCCGAGACCCAGCCTCTGGCGGAAAAGGCCGATCCGAACCAGAATATCGTACTTGTGCCTGCCTTTGTGGGCCTTGGCGCACCTTACTGGCATGCGGAATGCCGCGGTGCAGTTTATGGTCTGACCCGTAATTCGGGTCCGGAGGAATTCGCCCGTGCGGCCCTCGAAAGCGTAGGATATCAGACCCGCGACCTGCTTGAGGCGATGCAGGCCGACTGGCAGGGCGAGGGGGCAAGTGCCACTCTGCGCGTGGATGGCGGCATGTCGGCCTCTGATTGGGCGATGCAGTTTCTGTCGGACATCATCGGGGCGTCTGTCGACCGGCCCGAGGTTCTGGAAACCACTGCCCTTGGGGCCGCCTGGCTGGCAGGACAGCGCGCGGGTGTCTATCCGGATATCCAGGGCTTTTCGCAGAGCTGGCGGCTGGAACGCACGTTTGATCCGGCGATGCCCGATGCGGAACGTGATGAGAAATACGGCAACTGGAGGCGTGCTGTAAAGTCGACGCTGGCTTACTGATCCGATCATGTCTGATCCATTCAGCTTTCTGACGGCCGGGCAAATCTTGTTCGGTCGCGGGCAGTCGAAAAAAGCCGCGGGCATGGTCCGGGGCTTTGGAGGACGGGTGCTGCTGGTGCGGGGCCGTTCGGTGGCTTTTGCCGATACGCTGCGCCAGGAGCTTGAAGACACAGGCGCAGACGTCTGTGAAGTTTTCTGCTCTGCTGAACCGGATGTCGATATGGTCAGAGCCGGGCTGGACGCCGGTCGGCGCGCCGAATGCACGGTGGTCGTCTCGGTTGGAGGTGGTGCGGTTGTTGATCTTGGAAAAGCGCTTGCCGCACTGCTGCCAGGTACAACGGATGTTATGGACCACCTGGAAGGTGTGGGCGGGGGCGCACCGCTTGCCGCAGATCCCATGCCGTTCGTTGCTATTCCGACGACTTCCGGTACGGGTGCTGAGGTCACAAAGAACGCCGTGATCGCTGTTCCGGAAGCGGGGCGCAAAGTCAGTCTGCGCGACGACCGGATGCTGCCGGACATCGCGCTGATTGATCCCGCGCTTACAGACGGCGCGCCGCGTGCTGTGACCCTGGCCGCCGGCCTCGACGCGGTCACGCAGGTGATTGAACCCTTTCTGTGCAACCGTTCCAACCCGCTGACAGACACACTTTGCCGTGCGGCGATCCCGCAGGGGCTGCGGGCGCTGGCCACGCTTGAGCGCACCGAGGATCCCGCCGCGCGGGATGCGATGGCGTTCTGCAGTCTCGCCGGTGGTCTGGCGCTGGCGAACGCAGGGCTCGGTGCCGTTCATGGGCTCGCGGGCGTTCTGGGCGGGCGTCTGGGGGCACCGCATGGGCTGATCTGCGGGCGTTTGCTCGGTCCGGTTCTGGAAGCAAATGCCCGAGAGATGCAGCGGATCGGTGCGGATACGATCCGCTTTGACGAAGTTGCATCAATGCTTTCTGTCTCGCGCGTCCTGCCGGATGGAGACTTCGCCCGGATTCAACCGCTGCTTGATCGCTGGAATGTTCGGCGGCTGGACCAGTGGGTCAGGCAGGACACCGACCTTGAGGCCATTGCCGCTGAGGCAGAGACAGCGTCCTCTATGCGGGCCAACCCCTGTCGTCTGCCACGCCAGACGCTGGTGGACATTATCCGCGACGCCCTCTGATCAGGCGGCCGTGCCTGTCAACCGCGCATTGCAGCCCTATCTGCACGCTATACGGGCATTGCCCGCGCAGATATGACGCACCCCAGAGCCGCCCGACAGGCAAATCAACCATTGCACTTTCCGCGCGAATGTGGTCGTTAGCGCTAACAGATATAAAGACCGCCTGCAATTCACGCGGGCCAGCCGATTCAGGAGAAACAACATGTCGCATACTGTCGGAATCAACGGATTTGGCCGCATTGGCCGCGGCGTCCTGCGCGCCCTGGCAGAAAATGACATTTCCGATGTCGAAGTCGTTGCTATTAATGACCTCTCTTCCCCGGAAACTCTGGCACACCTGCTGAAATACGATTCCGTGCATGGGCGCTTTCAGGGCGAGGTCTCGGTCGAAGGCAGTGCGCTCGTTGTGAACGGCAGGAGCATTGAGGTGACCGCGACGCGTGATCCGGCAGAACTGCCGTGGGGCGGCGTGGATGTCGCGATGGAATGCACGGGCTTCTTTACCAAGCGCACCGCAGCCGAAGCGCATCTGAAGAACGGCTCTAAACGCGTTCTGATCTCTGCACCGGGCACTGACGTGGACCGAACAGTCGTGTTTGGCGTGAACGACAAGGACATGACGAAGGACGATGTCATCATCTCCAATGCGTCCTGTACAACAAACTGCCTTGCACCGGTTGCCTACATTCTGGACCAGCTTGTCGGGATCAAAACCGGCTATATGACCACAATTCATGCTTACACCGGTGACCAGCCATCGCATGACACCGCCCACAAGGATCTTTACCGGGGCCGCGCCGCCGCGCTGTCAATGGTTCCGACCTCAACGGGCGCCGCGCGGGCAATCTCGCTGGTTCTGCCGCATCTTGAGGGGCGTCTTGAGGGCTCCGCAGTGCGGGTGCCGACACCGAATGTGTCGCTTGTCGATCTGACGTTCGTGCCCGAAAAGCCCGCGACAAAGGATGAAATCAACGCAGCGATGAAAGCCGCCGCCGATGGTCCGCTGAAGGGCATTCTGGGGTATGAGGCGGATCCGCTGGTGTCCGTCGACTTCAACCATGATCCGCATTCATCCACTTTTGCACCGGCGCAGACCAGCGTTACAGCAGACGGCCTGATCCGCGTTGTGAGCTGGTATGACAACGAGTGGGGTTTTGCCAACCGCATGGTCGATACGGGCCGCAAGCTGGCCCAGCTGTCCAAAACCTGAGGCGGCTTCACCTGACACACCTTCTCTGAGGAGGTACTATGACTCTGAATGATACAATTGCGCGCGTGACCGACAGGATCATCGCGCGCAGCGAAGGCCCGCGTGGCGATTATCTGAACCGTATGAAGGCGGCCCGTTCCAAAGGGCCCGCCCGCGCGCATCTCAGCTGCAGCGGTCAGGCACATGCCTATGCGGGCGCGGGGCAGGACCAGGATGCACTGGCACATAAGTCGGCCGGTAATCTTGGGATCGTGACCACTTACAACGATATGCTCTCAGCGCATCAGCCGTTTGAACGGTTCCCGGAGCTGATCCGAGATGCTGCGCGCGAGGCTGGCGGCACCGCGCAGGTCGCGGGCGGAGTGCCCGCAATGTGTGACGGGGTCACCCAGGGCGAACCCGGTATGGAGCTCAGTCTCTTTTCCCGGGATGTCATCGCAATGGCAACGGCGGTGGCAATGAGCCACAACACGTTCGATGCAGCCGTGTACCTGGGCGTTTGCGACAAAATCGTCCCCGGACTGGTCATCGCGGCACAGACCTTTGGGCATGTCCCAACGATTTTCCTGCCGGCGGGGCCTATGACGTCGGGTTTGTCCAACGAAGAGAAAAGCCAGGTCCGTCAAAAGTTTGCAGCCGGGGAAGTCGGTCGCGAAGAGCTGATGAAAGCGGAAATGGGGGCGTATCACGGGCCCGGGACCTGCACCTTTTATGGTACGGCAAATACCAATCAGATGCTCATGGAATTCATGGGGCTGCACCTGCCGGGGACAAGCTTTGTAACGCCGAACACCGGGCTGCGTGATGCTCTCACCAAGGAAGGTGCGCGGCGCGCGCTGGCCATGTCCGATCTCGGCAATGATTATACGCCGGTCTATGATGTCCTTGATGAAAAGGCGTTTGTAAACGGGATTGTCGGACTGAACGCCACAGGTGGATCAACCAATCTGCTGATCCACCTTGTTGCGATGGCGCGGGCCGGAGGGATTGTGCTCGACTGGGCGGATTTTTCGGACATTTCCGAAGTCACCCCGCTGCTCGCGCGCGTCTACCCGAACGGGCTGGCGGATGTGAACCATTTCCATGCCGCTGGCGGGCTGGGGTACATGATCCACGAACTGCTGGGGGCAGGCCTGCTGCATGCTGATACCAGAACCGTCGCGGGTGGCGGTCTGGAGCTCTATACGCAGGAGCCGAAGTTGCGGGATGGGAAAGCCGTCTGGGAACCGGGAACGACCAAAAGCCTGAACGAAAAGATCGTGCGCCCTGCCGCTGACCCGTTCCAGCAGACAGGAGGTCTGAAACGTCTGACCGGGTCGCTGGGTAACGCCGTAATGAAAGTTTCAGCCGTAAAGCCTGAACATCAGATCGTCGAGGCACCTGTTCGGGTGTTCAACGATCAGGAAGAAGTGAAGGTTGCCTGCCGCGCACAGGAAATCACGTCAGACACTGTTGTGGTCGTGCGGTTTCAGGGACCAAAGGCCAATGGCATGCCGGAACTGCACAGCCTGACGCCGCTGATGAAAAACCTGCAGGCAAAAGGTCTGAATGTGGCGCTGGTCACGGATGGGCGCATGTCCGGCGCGTCCGGATCGGTGCCTGCAGCTATTCACGTGAGCCCTGAGGCGCTGGATGGTGGTGCGATCTGCCGGTTGCAGGATGGCGATCTGGTCCGCGTTGATGCGGTCGCCGGGACGCTCGATATCCTGACCGATGGTGTGCTGGAGCGTCCGGCCGCGACGGCCGATCTTTCCGGAAACGAGTTCGGGCTCGGCCGTGAACTCTTCCGGAATTTCCGCAGGGAAGTCGGCACAGCTGATACCGGCGCCTGCGTTTTTTACTGAAGGAACTGAGCAATGATGACACCCGATCAGGCCAGCAGGCGCGCCCGCGAGATCTGTGGTCTTGCACCGATTGTGCCGGTCCTGGTGGTCCAAGACGCGGCCACCGCACGCCCGCTGGCTGAGGCTCTTGTTGCCGGTGGGCTGCCGGCGCTCGAGGTGACGCTGCGGACGCCGGCGGCGCTTGATGTGATCTCGGAAATGGCAAAGGTGCCCGGCGGTTTTGTCGGGGCAGGTACGCTTGTAACACCGGCAGATGTGGTCGCTGCAAAAGCCGCCGGCGCGACCTTTGGCGTTTCGCCGGGAGCGACAGACGCCCTGATCGCAGCCTGCGAGGAACATGAACTTCCACTTCTGGCCGGGGCCGCAACAGCCTCAGAAGCCATGCGGATGCTGGAGCGCGGCTATGATTTGCTCAAGTTTTTCCCGGCGGAAGCCTCGGGCGGCGCGCCCGCGCTCAAAGCAATCGGCGCTCCACTGCCGCAGATCTCGTTCTGCCCGACCGGTGGCGTAAGCCCGTCGAATGCAATGGATTATCTGTCATTGTCCAATGTGATCTGCGCTGGCGGAAGCTGGGTCGCGCCTGCTGACAAGGTGGCTGCAGGGGACTGGGCGGCGGTTGAGGCACTGGCGGCAGAAGCCGCGGCGCTGGCGCGCTGACGGTCCTGAACCATTGACGTAACCCGACCCGGGCGGGATAAACCGGGCGACTTATTTTCGGGGATGCCATGATACTGTGCTGCGGAGAGGCGCTCATCGATATGATCCCGGCCCCGGTGACAACCGGTGGAACGGGCTTTGTGCCACATGCGGGCGGGGCAGTTTACAACACAGCCATTGCGCTGGGCAGACTTGGCGTCGGCACCGGTTTTCTGACCGGGCTGTCGCGGGACCTGTTTGGTGAACAGCTGCGTCAGGGGCTTGAGGACAGTGGCGTTGATGCAGGATTTGCTGTGCTGTCTGATCTGCCGACCACGCTGGCCTTTGTTCGGCTGACCGACGGGCATGCAACGTATACCTTTTATGACGAGAACACCGCGGGCCGCAGTCTTTTCCCCGATCAGTTGCCGGACCTGCCGGACAGTGTGCGTGCGCTTTATTTCGGTGGCATCAGCCTGATCAGCGAGCCCTGCGCGGATTTTTACGCGGGACTTGCCCTGCGTGATGCAGACGCGCGGGCGATTGTGATGGATCCGAACATCCGCCCGGGCTTCATCCGGGATGAGGCGCGTTACCGGGCGCGTCTAGACCTGATGATCGCGCGGACAGATATCCTGAAAGTGTCGGATGAGGACCTGGAGTGGATCCTGCCGGGGCCGGGCCCGCTGGCCGAAAAAGCACAGGCTATTCAGAGCAAAGGCCCGCGCGTTATCATCGTCACACGGGGCAGCGAGGGCGCGTCAGCGTGGCTGGCAGACGGGAGCCATGCAGAGGCCCCGGCCCGCAAGGTAAAAGTCGCGGATACAGTCGGCGCAGGGGACACTTTCAATGCCGGCGTGATTGAAGCGCTCAACGCCGGTGGTCTTCTGCAAAAGGACCGGATTGCGGACATCACTGCGGCTCATATGGAAAGCGCGCTGACGAGGGGGGCGGAGGTCGCTGCCGTAACCGTCTCGCGCGCCGGGGCGAACCCACCCTGGGCGCATGAGCTTTCCGGCTTGGACCTTGCGTGACTTCGCAGTAAGTTCTTCGCTCCGAATCCGGGCGCGTGCGTGGCCCCGAAAACAGTAAAGAGATTTTATGCCTGATCAGAGCATTCCAGACGTGAACGAGTTCAGCGCCGCAATCCTGCGTCACCTCAAACAATCCCTTGGCAAGGATGCGCCGCATGCGTCCCGCTATGACTGGCGCATGTCGCTGTCACTTGCCCTGCGGGACATGGTCGTTGACCCCTGGTTTGAGAGTACGCGCCGGACCTACGAAGCCCGGGGCAAGCGCGTTTATTATCTCTCGATGGAATTCCTGATTGGTCGTCTGATCGAGGATGTCGCGGTCAATCTTCGGATGGAAGACATGGCACAGGAAGCTATGGCTGCGCTGGGTCAGGACTACGCACTGGTTGTCGCCGACGAGCCGGATGCGGCACTTGGCAATGGTGGACTTGGTCGTCTGGCAGCCTGTTTTATGGATTCCCTCGCGACACTCGGGATCCCGGCTTACGGCTACGGTATCCGCTATGAGCATGGGCTGTTTGAACAGCACTTCGAAAAGGGCCGTCAGATCGAAACGGCGGAAACCTGGCTGGAACAACGCCACGTATGGGAGTTTGAGCGCCCGGAAGTCTCCTATCCGATCCGGTTTGGCGGACACGTCAGTGAAGAGGGCGGCAAAACCATCTGGTACCCGGAGGAAACCGTGATCGCATCCGCCTATGACACGCCGGTTGTCGGCTGGCGCGGGCGCTGGGCGAACACCCTGCGGCTGTGGGCTGCACGCCCGGACATCAGTTTTGACCTGGAGAGCTTCAACAGAGGGGACTACCTCGCGGCCAGCGCACCGGAGGCACTTGCCCGGACGATCAGCCGCGTTCTGTACCCGGATGACACAACTGACATTGGTAAGGAACTGCGTCTGAAGCAGGAGTATTTCTTTACCTCGGCCTCGCTCCAGGACCTGATCCGGCGGTTTCTCAGTGAAGAAGGTGATCTGGAGACGCTCGCCGATCACGTAGCCATTCAGCTCAATGATACACACCCCGCTATTGCAGGCCCGGAACTGGTGCGGATCCTGATGGACGAGCACGGTTTTGAGGTGTCCCGCGCGATTGCGATCGCACGCGGATGCCTGGCGTATACCAACCACACCCTGCTGCCCGAGGCGCTGGAACGCTGGCCGGAAGACCTCATCGCCCGTGTGCTGCCACGGCATCACCGGATCATCCAGCTGATCGAGTCCGCACATTTCGCCGACGCAGGAGATACCGTGCGTATCTTCGAGCACGGCGAGGTCAAGATGGGCGAGCTGGCCTTTGTCATGGCGCACCGGGTGAACGGCGTGTCCGCACTGCATTCCGATCTGGTCCGCGAAACCGTGTTTGCAGATCTCAACGCGGCCTACCCGGGCCGGATCATCAATCAGACGAACGGCATTACACCGCGTCGCTGGCTGTATTCGTGCAACCCGCCGCTGCGCACTCTGATCAATGATACCATCGGTACGGCCTGGCCTGATGATCTGGAACAGCTGCAGGGGCTGAATGCGCATCTCGATGATGCAGCGTTTATCGACCGTTTTCAGGCCGCGAAAGATGCCAACAAGGTGCGTCTGGCGGCCTGGCTTCATGACCGGGACGGCGTGACCCTGAACACGGATGCGATGTTTGATGTGCAGATCAAGCGCATTCACGAATACAAACGCCAGCTGATGAACCTGCTGGAAACAGTGGCGCTCTGGAACGAGATCCGCGACAACCCCGGCGCCCACCAGACGCCGCGTGTCAAAATCTTCGCGGGCAAAGCAGCGCCGGGATACGTCGTGGCCAAGGAGATCATTCATCTGATCAACGACGTGGCCACAGTGATCAATGCTGATCCGGCCACGCGTGATCTGCTGCAGGTCGTTTACCCGGAAAACTACAACGTCTCGATGGCAGAGCTGCTGATCCCCGCGACAGATCTGAGCGAACAGATTTCGACCGCGGGCAAAGAGGCTTCCGGGACCGGAAATATGAAGTTCGCGCTTAATGGTGCGCCGACCATCGGAACGCTCGACGGTGCCAACGTCGAGATCCGCGAATGCGTCGGGGCGGAGAACTTTTTCCTCTTTGGTCTGACGGCAGCTCAGGTCGCTGAACGGCGACTGGAGCCGGGGTATGCCGCGCGGGCGGTTGATGCCAGCCCGCGCCTGGGCCGCGTCCTTGAACAGATACGCAGTGGTGTGTTCTCGCCAGGACAAAAGGACCGGTACGCGGGTCTGGTCGCGGGACTGATCGAGCATGACTATTTCCTCGTGACCTGCGACTTCGACAGCTATTTTGACACACAGCGCACCGTGGATGCTGCCTTTGCCGATCACCGTGGCTGGACCAGACTTGCCGCGCTCAACACTGCGCGGGTAGGGTGGTTCTCATCTGACCGGACGATCAGCGGGTATGCGCGTGACATCTGGAATGTCTCGTCCCTGAGCGGGCAGGGCAGCACACGCCGTGATGTGGCCTGACCGGATCCGGCGCGGAAAGGAGTAAACTCTCTGACCCTCAGCGAGTCTGATAAGCACAGAATAATCTCCGGGACACATCCGGACCCGTTCTCCGTTCTCGGATTGCACGAAGTGGGTGGCAGGTTCACGCTGCGCGCTTTTGTACCGGGTGCTGAAGCCATTGAAGCCGTGGATGCCAGAACGGGACGGCGGATTGTCAGCCTGTCGCCGGTGCCGGGTGCGCCGGATCTCTTTGAAGGCGTTGCGTCCAGGCGCAAAAAACCGTTCGCGTATCGCTATCGCATCACGGGCAACGGACACACCTGGACTGAAGAGGATGCCTATCGCTTTGGCCCGGTAATCGGCGAAATGGATGAGCACCTGATCAGTGAGGGCGCACACCGGTCTCTCTGGCGTGTACTGGGTGCACATGTGATGACGCATCAGGGCGTTGCGGGCACGCATTTCGGGGTCTGGGCACCGAATGCCTCGCGGGTTTCTGTCGTGGGCGATTTCAATCTCTGGGATGGTCGTCGTCATACCATGCGCAGGCGCGGCGCAACCGGCGTCTGGGAGATTTTTGTTCCCGGCGTGGGTGAGGGCACTGTTTATAAATACGAAATCCTGGATGCTTCGGGCAATGTTCTGCCGCAGAAAGCGGACCCCTATGGCTTTGGCGCGGAGCATCCGCCGCGCACAGGGTCGGTGGTACGGCAGATCGAGGGCTATGACTGGCAGGACAGCCCCTGGATGACCGGGCGCGATGCCCGTCAGCGCTTTGATCAGCCGATGTCTGTCTATGAGGTTCATCTGGGCTCGTGGCGGCGCGTGCCGGGAGAGGACAACCGGCCGCTGAGCTACGCCGAGCACGCGCGGGAACTTGTCAGCTATGCGTCCGATATTGGGTTCACCCACATTGAGTTGATGCCGGTCTCGGAATTTCCTTTTGACGGGTCCTGGGGATACCAGCCCGTAGGTCTTTATGCCCCGACCGTCCGGCACGGCACCGCAGATGAGTTCCGCGCTTTTGTCGAGGCCTGTCATGCAGCTGATCTGGGGCTGATCCTCGACTGGGTGCCCGGACATTTCCCCGAAGATCCGCATGGCCTGGGAGTGTTTGATGGCAGCCACCTCTATGAACACGCTGACCGCAAGGAAGGGTTCCACCCTGACTGGAACACGCTGGTGTTCAATTACGGGCGTGCCGAGGTCCGTAATTACCTGACAGCCAACGCGCTTTACTGGCTGAAGGAACACCACATTGACGGGCTGCGTGTCGACGCTGTGGCCTCCATGCTCTACCGCGATTATTCGCGCAAGGACGGAGAGTGGATCCCGAATAAGGACGGGGGCCGTGAAAATTATGAGGCCATCGGTTTCCTCCAGGACATGAACACACTGGCATATGGCGAGGTGCCCGGCATCATGACTGTCGCTGAGGAATCCACCGCCTTTCCCGGTGTGACGGCCCCGGCGGATCAGGGCGGCCTTGGGTTCGGGTTCAAATGGAACATGGGATGGATGAACGACACGCTCAGTTACATGAGCGAGGACCCGGTTCATCGCAAATTCCACCATTCAAAAATGACGTTTGGCCTGCATTACGCTTTTTCCGAGAACTTTGTACTGCCGCTGAGCCACGACGAAGTTGTGCACGGCAAAGGCTCTCTGCTCGACAAGATGCCGGGCGAGGGTGCGCAGAAATTTGCGAACCTGCGGGCCTATTACGGGTTCATGTGGGGGCATCCGGGCAAGAAGCTGTTGTTTATGGGCGGAGAGTTCGCGCAGGGCCGTGAATGGAACCACGACAGCAGCCTCGACTGGCACCTTCTGGATAATGAGCACCATCGCGGTGTGCAGTCGCTGGTACGGGACCTGAATGCAATGTACCGCGCCCATCCGGCACTGTGGCAGCGCGATGCATCCCCGGACGGATTTGAATGGCGCGATGAAACCAATGCGGACATGTCGGTCTTTGCCTGGCTGCGCCACGGAAACGATGGTGTGCCGCCGGTTCTGGTGGTGTCCAATATGACACCGGTTGCGCGCATCAATTATCTGGTTGGGGTTCCGGAACCAGGCCGCTGGCTTGAGCGTTTGAACACGAACGCTGCCGAGTATGGCGGGGACGGACTTGGAAATATGGGGAGCGTTGAGGCCACAGGTCAGAGCGTTGCCGGAAGCGACCAGGCACTCAGTCTGACGCTGCCGCCCCTGAGTACACTGTTTTTCGTGCCCGCACGCGACTGATCGCGGTATACACGGGAGCAGGGAGAAAAAGGGGAGGAACCGGAATGAACACGGAATCGCAGCGGCTGGCACAGCAGACCATGGCATTTGTCCTGGCAGGGGGGCGGGGCAGCCGCCTCTATGAACTGACCGACATCCGCGCAAAACCGGCGATGTATTTCGGTGGCAAGAGCCGGATTATCGATTTCCCACTATCTAATGCGGTCAATTCCGGTATCCGGCGCATCGGTGTCGCCACGCAGTACAAAGCGCATTCGCTGATCCGTCATCTGCAGCGGGGCTGGAGCTTTTTCCGGGCGGAACGTAACGAGAGCCTCGATATCCTGCCGGCCTCGCAGCAGATGAACAATGAGAACTGGTACAAGGGCACGGCCGATGCTGTCGCCCAGAACAGGGATATCATCGAGGGCTACGGGCCGAAGTATATCATTATTCTGGCTGGCGATCACATCTACAAGCAGGACTACTCCCTGATGATCAAGCACCACGTGGAAAGTGGTGCCGATGTGACGGTTGGCTGCATAGAGGTGCCGCGGATGGATGCCACGGGCTTTGGCGTGATGGCAGTCGATACCGAGGACCAGATCCTCGATTTCGTGGAAAAACCCAAAGATCCGCCCGCCATGCCCAATGATCCGGACCGGGCGCTGGCCAGTATGGGCATCTATGTTTTTGAAACGGCCCGCATGTTTGAGATCATGGCCCAGTGCGAGGCCGATCCCGACTACAACTTTGATTTCGGCGGCGATGTGATCCCGAAGATCGTGCGCGAAGGCAAAGCGGTTGCGCATCCTTTCAGCCGTTCCTGCGTCAGGGGAGAAAACGAAGCGACAGCCTACTGGCGCGACGTCGGCACCGTGGATGCCTTCTGGCAGGCGAACATCGACCTGACGGACTTTGACCCGGAGTTGGACCTTTATGACACGGAATGGCCGATCTGGACGTATTCGGAGCTGACCGCGCCGGCCAAATTCATTCACAACGAGGAAGGCCGGCGGGGCTCGGCGGTGTCGTCGATGGTCTCGGGCGGGTGCATCATTTCTGGCTCCACCCTGGAGCGCTGCCTGCTTTTCACCGGGGTACAGACCCACTCGTTCAGTCAGCTGAACGGGGTGGTTGCAATGCCCTACGCGGTGATCAACAGGAACGCGCGGCTGACGAATGTGGTGGTCGACCGTGGAGTCGAAATCCCGCAGGGGCTGGTTGTGGGAGAGGACGCGGAACTGGATGCACAACGGTTCCGGCGCACCGACAACGGTATCTGTCTCATCACACAGCCAATGATCGACAAGCTGGACCACTGACTGCATGAAAATACTTTTCGTCGCCTCAGAATGCGCGCCGTTTGTGAAGACTGGCGGTCTGGCTGATGTCATTGGTGCCGTGCCAAAATCGCTGAAAGCGCATGGCGCGGAGGCGCGCGTGATGCTGCCGGTCTATCCGGCCCTGCGGCCCCTTGCGGACAAGGCCCGGGAGGTCTGGCAGGACGCTGATCTGATGGGCGGTGATGCACGGCTGCTGGCCTGTACTGACGAAGGAATTGACCTTCTGCTGCTGGATGCCCCCCATCTTTTCGACCGGGCCGGCGCTATCTATCTGGGACCAGATGGCCGGGACTGGCCGGACAACGCGGAACGGTTTGCCGGTCTGTCCCGCGCAGCAGCAGCTGTCGGAACGGGGGCGCTGGACGACTGGATGCCTGATCTGGTGCATATGCATGACTGGCAGGCCGGTCTGGTGCCCGCATATATGAGCCAGATCAGCGACCAGCCAGCGCCGACTGTGATGACGATCCACAACATCGCATTTCAGGGGTTGTTTGATCGCCGGATCATTAAAAAGCTGGGTCTTGCGTCGCGGCATTACACCCGTGACGGCGCGGAATTCTGGGGCCAGCTTGGGTTTCTTAAGGCCGGTCTTGCGATGGCGGACCGGATTACCACTGTCAGCCCGACATACGCCCGCGAACTGATGCTGCCCGAATTCGGGTTGGGGCTCGAAGGGCTGATGCGGCACCGCAGGGACGACCTGACCGGTATACTCAACGGGATTGATACGGACGTCTGGGATCCGGCAAATGACCCCGATATTGCCGCGCCGTATTCCGCGCGGGGGCTCAGGGGCAAACAGAAAAACCAGCGGGCGCTGATGAAGCGCTTTGGCCTCAGGGACGGGGATGGGCCGCTCTTTTGTGTGATCAGCAGGCTGACCACACAAAAGGGGCTCGACCTGCTGCTTGAAGCGCTGCCATGGCTTGTGTCCAATGGCGGTCGTCTCGCGCTGCTTGGCAGTGGCGAACGCGATCTCGAAACCGGGTTCGCCGCAGCGGCGCATAAATGGCCAGGCTCAGTCGGCACCGTCATCGGTTATGATGAGCCGCTGTCGCATCTGATGCAGGCAGGCAGCGATGCAATTCTGATCCCGTCCCGGTTTGAGCCCTGTGGCCTGACGCAGCTTTATGGTCTGCGCTATGGCACCTTGCCGGTGGTCGCCCGGACGGGGGGGCTGGCCGATACGGTGATTGACGCCAACGAGGCCGCAATGGCGGCAGGCGTGGCAACGGGCGTTCAGTTTGCACCGGTGACCACCGCCGCACTTGAAGATGCCATCGCGCGCACCTGTGACCTTTACAGGCAACCGGCCGTCTGGACTGCGATGATGCGGCGGGCCATGAAACACCCTGTTGGCTGGGACACAGCGGCGGGTCAGTACATGGCGCTCTACCGCAGTCTCGCAGACAGCGACTGACGGGCCGGACCGGGTCATGGCGTTTCATATCACCGAGGGTGCGCCGCATCCCATGGGCGCAGTGCCGCGGGACGATGGCGTCAACTTTGCCGTCTTCTCTGCACACGCCCACCGGATCGAGCTTTGCCTGTTTGCGGCCGATGGGACCGGTGAGGTGCAGCGGCTGGTGCTGCCCGAACGGATGGGCGACGTCTGGCACGGCTTTGTACCCGGGCTGAAGGCGGGGTCGCTTTATGGTTACCGGGTGCATGGTCCATACGCACCTGAAGAGGGTCACCGGTTCAATCCGCACAAGCTTCTGATGGACCCGTACACGCGCGAACTGCACGGCGCGTGGCAAAACGGCCCTGCGCTTCTGGGCTACAGGGCGGATGCTGTGGACGAGGACCTTTCCTTTGACACGGCGGATTCAGCACCCTTTGTGCCGAAATCCGTTGTGCCGGAGCCGGATCTTTTCCGCCTGGACGAATCGCGGCTGAATCTGCCCTGGGATGAAACACTGATTTATGAGGCCCACGTCAAAGGGTTGACCCAACTGCACCCGGATGTGCATGAGTCCGTGCGCGGCACCTATGATGGTCTGGCCAGCGATGCGGTGATCGATCACCTGCAGCGTCTCGGCATCACCGCAATCGAACTGTTGCCGGTGCACGCTTTTCTCAATGACGCTTTTTTACTGCGCAAGGGGCTGACAAATTACTGGGGCTACAACACAGCGGGCTTTTTCGCGCCGGAGCCGCGTTATTTTGGACCGGCCGGTTTTGCCGGGTTCCGGCAGATGGTCCGCCGGTTTCACGCGGCGGGCATCGAGGTCATCCTCGATGTGGTCTACAACCATACCGCCGAAGGTGATCAGCGCGGGCCGACAATTTCTTTCCGCGGCCTCGACAATGCATCGTACTACCGGCTCCGTCACGGAGACCGGCGGCATTACGTAAATGATACAGGCACCGGCAATACGGTGAATGTCTCCAATCCGCATGTGCTGCGGATGGTGATGGACAGCCTGCGTTTCTGGGCGGGCAACATGGGCGTTGACGGGTTCCGGTTTGATCTGGGCACCACTCTGGGCCGCGAGGATCATGGATTTGATCCCGAGGGCGGCTTTTTCGACGCGCTGCGTCAGGATCCGGTGCTTGCCGGTGTCAAACTGATTGCCGAGCCCTGGGACATCGGCCCCGGTGGGTATAACCTCGGCGGGTTTCCTGCCTCCTTCGCGGAATGGAACGATACATGGCGCGACACAGCACGGCGTTTCTGGAAAAAGGATCTGCACGCAGGTCAGGAGCTTGGCGCGCGCCTGACAGGGTCAGCAGATCGTTTTGATCACAGCGGCCGCAGGGTCTGGAGCACGGTGAACTTTCTTGCTGCCCACGACGGTTTTACGCTGGCGGATGTCAGCGCCTATAATGATCGTCATAATGAGGCTAACGGCGAAGACAACCGCGATGGTCATCACAGCAATCATTCCGACAACTGCGGTATCGAAGGGCCGACTGACGACGCGGATATCCTCGCGCGCCGCCGCCTGCGGCAGCGTAATATGCTCGCGACCCTGTTTCTGTCGCAGGGAACGCCGATGCTGCTGGCGGGCGACGAGGCAGGACATTCGCAGATGGGCAATAACAATGCCTATTGTCAGGACAACGAAACAACCTGGATTAACTGGGCAGGCGCTGACGCGGAACTGATGCGTTTCGTCGAAGAGCTGTCAGCCTTTCGCCGCGCGCACCCCGTTCTGCGCCAGAGCCGTTTCCTGCACGGTGATACGCGGGTGTCAGACGGGCAGCCTGACATCACCTGGCATGATGCCGGGGCCAGGACGCTGAACTGGCGTGATCCCTGCCTCTCTGCCATTTGTGTGATGCTGCGCGGCGCTGCGGGTGGTCCGCATGACCGGAACAGCCGCGACACGGTGCATGTGGCGATGATCAACAGTGATGAAGAAATCAAAATTACTCTGCCGTCGCTGCCGGAGGGCCTCGTCTGGCATCGCGGGATTGACACCCGATGGCCTGATGTAGCGCACGATGCCAGCTCAGGCGGGCCTGAGTTTATAGTGCAGGGGCCCGTTGTTCTCGCGCACTACGCGGCGCCGGAGACGGCACCGTGACGGCGGACGGGCAGCTGCGGGAACTTGCTGCATCCGCAGGAATTTTCCCGGACTTCAAGGACCTGGAGGGTGAAATCCGTGCGACGGGTCCGGAGACCCAGCGCGCCCTGTTGCGCGCCTGTGGCATTGCCGCAGAGACGCCGGGCGAAGTATCTGACAGCCTTGCGGCGGTTCGGGCCGCATCTGATACAGCCTGGTTGCCACGCGATGTTTTCGCGACCAGCGGTAAACCTCAGCGTCTTACCGCAAAGACCGATTGCGACTGGTGTATTCTGGCGGACGGGTCCGGCGACATTCTTGCCCAGGGGCGCACCCGTGACCTGACACTGCAACTGCCTGCGCTGCCGTCGGGCGTGCACCGGCTGCGTCTGGAAAAGGGTAAATCGGTTCAGGAGGTCAGTCTGCTGGTCAGTCCCAGGCAGACACCATCGCTGCAGCAGACGGGTGCAGGCGACAAAACATGGGGTGCTGTTGCAGCCCTCTACGGCCTGCATTCACGCGAAAACACCGGGCCGGGCTCCTACCGCGAACTCGGTGCACTGGCATCCGCGCTGGGCGGGCAGGGGGCGGCATTTCTGGGCATCAATCCGGTGCACGCGCCGGGATGGGCGGACAAGGAGACGATCTCGCCATATTCCCCCGGGCACCGCGGGTTCCTGAACTCCGGGCATATTGCGGTCTCCGCCGATCACCCGGGCGTGCCGCAGGGGGACCTGCTCGACTACGCCGCTCACCGGCCATTGCACGATGCCGCCCTGGAAGCTGCAGCGCAGACGTTCTTTGAAGGGGGGCAAGGGCCTGCGCAGAAGGCGTTCGAGGCCTTCTGTTCAGCATGTGGGGCAGCGCTGCGCGACTTTGCGCGGTTTGAGACGCTGAGTGAAAAACATGGGGCCGACTGGCGTCGCTGGCCCGCTCTTCTGCGAAGCCCGTCCGGCGCCAGCGGCAGTGCTGACCCTGCGCGTGACAGGTTCCACATGTGGCTGCAGTGGACCGCTGACTGCCAGTTGCGCGCAGCACAGCAGGCGGGGCTGTCTGCGGGCATGCCGGTGGGGCTGTATCTCGACCTGGCTGTCGGCGCGCGGCGCGGTGGGGCCGAGGCCTGGGCGGCTCAGGACGCCATTGCCAGGGGAGTGTCCATTGGCGCGCCCCCGGACCATCTGAGCCCCGCGGGGCAGAACTGGAAGCTGACCGGCTATGCGCCAACCGGCCTGCAGGCCACGCGTTACGATGCGTTCCGCCAGGTGCTTGCCGCCACAATGCGGCACTGCGGCCTCATGCGTATCGACCATGTGCTGGGCCTGAACCGCAGTTACTGGATCCCGGATGACGGCAGCCCGGGCGGATATATCCGGCAACCCTTCCGCGCGCTGATGGCCGTGATCGCGATCGAGGCTGAACGCGCCGGCACTGTCATCGTCGGTGAAGACCTTGGGCTCGTGCCGCCAGGCTTTCGCGAGGAGATGCGGTCGCGCGGGCTTTATGGCTATACCGTTCTGCAGTTTGAAAAAACACGCAACGGTCGGTTCAGACGGCCGGTGCGCCTGCAACCGCAGACGCTTGCCTGTTTCGGAACGCATGATACGCCCACACTGCGCGGATACCTCGAGGGGCAGGATATCCGGTGGTGGGAAAAACTGGGGTGGATCGATAGAGATGCACGCGCTGCCGCAGAACAGCAGCGGGCGGCGGATATCGCCACACTGCCCGGCGTTCCAGCGCGCATGTCGCCCGAAACAGGTGCGGAGCGGGCACGGGATGGTATTCACCGCGCACTGGCAGGTGGGGCGTCCGCGATGGTTGCGGTGCAGCTGGATGATGTGCTGAATATACCTCAGGCGCAAAACCTTCCCGGAACCGTCTCGGAACATCCCAACTGGCGCAGGCGTTACCCTGTTGATGTAGAAAGCCTTGCCGGAAACGCCGGGCTGACAAAAACCGCGCAGATCATGGCCCTGGCGGGTCGGTCCGCGGGACCAGAAGACACAAGAAAGGATAACTGATGCAGATCGTTACCGTCTCCAAAGGCCCGTTTGAGGGGCAAAAACCCGGGACATCCGGGCTGCGCAAGAAAACCCGCGTTTTCATGGAGCCGGGGTATCTGGAGTGCTTTGTGCAGTCGGTTTTCAACGCCATCGGTGGCGCGCAGGGCAAGAGTTTTGTCGTCGGTGGAGACGGGCGTTATTACAACCGCGAGGCCATCCAGAGCATTCTGAAAATGGCCGCCGCGAACGGTGCCGCACGCGTGATCGTGGGGCAGGGTGGCCTGCTGTCGACACCTGCGGTGTCCAACCTGATCCGGCAGCGTGGCACCGACGGTGGCTTGGTTCTCTCGGCCAGTCATAACCCCGGTGGGATCGATGCGGATTTCGGGATCAAATACAATATCTCGAATGGCGGCCCTGCGCCCGAGAATATCACAGCCGGTATTTTTGAGCAGACGCGGTCGATTTCTTCCTATGCCACGCTCGACACTCCGGATATCGATCTGAGCACAGTGGGCTCTGCGTCGCTGGGCGATATGGTGGTCGAGGTGGTGGATCCCGTCACGGATTATCAGGCGCTGATGGAAACCCTGTTTGACTTTGACCGGATCGCCGGCCTTTTCAAAGGGGGTTTCACCCTGAGGTTCGATGCGATGCATGCGGTTACCGGTCCCTATGCCAAAGCCATTCTTGAGGACCGTCTGGGTGCGCCGGCAGGGTCTGTTGTGAATGCGGTGCCCAGCGAAGATTTCGGTGGTGGGCATCCGGACCCCAATCCGGTCTGGGCCAAAGAACTGATGGACCTGATGATGTCCGATGCGGCCCCGGATTTCGGCGCGGCATCGGACGGGGACGGGGACCGTAATATGATCGTCGGTCGCGGGGTCTATGTGACGCCCTCAGACAGCCTGGCGGTGCTGGCAGCCAATGCGCATCTGGCCCCGGGTTACCGTGCGGGTCTGGCCGGTGTTGCCCGGTCCATGCCGACCAGTGGCGCGAGCGACCGGGTGGCCGCGAAGCTGGGCATCAACTGTTTTGAGACGCCGACCGGATGGAAATTCTTTGGCAATCTTCTGGACGCGGGCAAGGTCACACTCTGCGGTGAGGAAAGCGCCGGAACCGGCTCCGACCACGTTCGCGAAAAAGATGGCCTCTGGGCGGTTCTGCTGTGGCTCAACATTCTGGCAGAGGCCGGGCGGTCCGTAGAGCAGATCCTGACGGATCACTGGGCGGAGTTCGGGCGGAACTACTATTCCCGCCATGACTATGAGGCCGTGCCAACGGAAGCCGCTCAGGCTGTAATGGACCGGGTTTCGCAGCGTCTTGGCGATCTTCCGGGCACTGTTGCGGCGGGCCAGACGGTCAGTGCGGCGGACAGCTTTGCCTATCATGATCCGGTTGATGGCTCGGTCAGTGAAAACCAGGGGCTGCGGGTCTCCTTTGAGGGTGGCGGGCGTGCAGTGCTGCGTCTGTCCGGCACCGGAACCGAAGGCGCGACCCTGCGCGTCTACCTGGAACAATACGCGGACCCTGAGGCAGATCATGGGCTGGACGCGGAAACGGCCCTGGCCGGCGTGCGGAAAGCATTGCTGGAGATTGCTGATCTTGGCACTCTCATCGGCCGGACAGAACCGGACGTGAGAACCTGAACCCGGACTGCTGACAGCGGCCGGCATTTCGGTGCCGGACCACATTTTGCACGGACAAAACTATGCGCGCGTTTTTCTTTACAGCTCTCCTGATCTTCGGCTCCATCGGGCGGGCCGATCCACCGGTTGCGGTTACGGATGCGGATTATGCGCCCGTGGATATGGATCAGGTCCGGCTGGGTCAGATGCTGTTTTATGACCCCATCCTGTCGGGCAACCGGAATATTTCCTGCGCCACCTGTCATCATCCGAAGTTTGGCACCGGTGATGGTGTTGCCCTGTCGCTGGGCGAAGGCGGCAAGGGTCTGGGCCCGGAGCGTGTTGTGAACCCGGACAATCTGCCTGAACAGCGGATCCCGCGGAATGCGCCGGCTCTGTTCAATCTGGGGGCGCATGAATTCACCGTGCTGTTTCACGATGGCCGGATCGAAAAAGACGCATCCAAACCGGGTGGTATCCGCACGCCGATGGGCGCCGAGATGAACCAGGGCTTTGCCAGCCTGCTGTCGGCACAGACCATGTTCCCGGTGCTCAGCGCGGATGAAATGGCCGGACACTACAGTGAGAACGACATCAGCAAGGCGGTGCGTCAGGGGCGTATTACCGGACCTGGCGGCGCATGGGATCTGCTGAGCCGGCGGGTGCTGGAGACACCGGGATACGCACCGCTGATTGAGGCGGCTTTCCCGGACCGTGCAGCGTTCGGATTTACCGATATCTCTGATGCGGTTGCAGCCTTCATGGCCTTTGAATGGCGGTCCGATACCAGCCCGTTCGACGCATATCTGCGCGGTGAGGCACCGCTGGACGCCAACGCCGCTGTTGGGATGGCGCTCTTTTACGGTGAGGCGCAGTGCGCAACCTGTCACAGCGGAAAATTCCAAACCGATCACCGCTTTCACGCCATGGGTGTTCCGCAGTTTGGCCCTGGCAAGGCGGCGCGGTTTGAACGCCATGTGCGGGACACAGGCCGGATGCGTGTGACCGGGCGTGAGAGTGATGCCTACGCTTTCCGAACACCATCATTGCGGAACGTTGCGGCCACAGGGCCCTGGGGGCACACGGGAAGTCATGCAAATCTGGCAGCCTTTATTGCCGATCATGCGGATCCGGTGGCGGCTTTCGACCGGTTTGATCCCGCAACAGTTCAGCTGCCCCTGCTCGCAGGTGTTGATGACTGGCGTCACCACAATGACCCCGGTGAACAGGCCCTCCTGAAAGCTGCAATTGATGCCACTCCGGTACGTCTGGAAGAGCAGGAAATCGCAGAACTCACGGCTTTTCTTGAAAGCCTGACGGATGTTGCGGCGATCGAGGGACGTCTTGGTATTCCGGCATCAGTTCCCAGCGGGCTGCCGGTGGACCGTTAAGGCTGCAGCAGGATGCGGCTGTTTGCCCGTGCCTCGTGCCGGGTCTCAGCACCGTCCGGCCATGTGACAGTGACTGTTGCGCTGGTCGCGGCACTCAGCCCAAAGTGCAGTGGTCCCGTCTGCCCCCCTCCGTGCCCGCCGCCTACCGTTACCTCCTGCATCTGACGCCGGTCTGCGGTTTGAACGCTCACCAGGGCCGACACCGCCCGCGTGTTGGGGGCAGGCGCGCGCAGTTCGATCCGGAGCCAGTTGCCCGTGTCCGATGTCACGTTGCGGTAAAGCTCCATCGGAGCCCGCCGGTTCACAACCACAAGATCAAGCCGCCCGTCGTCATCAAGATCGGCCAGCGCGGCCCCGCGCGATCTGGCCGTTGTCGCGACCCCGGCGGAAACGGAAACTTCTTCAAAACTGCCATCTGTCTTCTGGCGCAGCAGGCTGTTCGGGTCCTCCATCGCAAGGCCTGGCATCTGATCGACGTTGCCTTTGGCGATAAACAGGTCCGCAAGACCATCGTTGTCGACATCGCCGAACTCTGCGTGCCAGCCGGTGGACGGCCGGCCATCGTCACCGATGTGGGGGCGCTGCGCATAGGTGCCCAGTGAATAGGGGGCCGCCTGATAGGTGCCGTCTGGTCCGGCAATCTGCATCAGTTGATCACCCATTGACGTTAGCATCACCTCGGACACACCGTCGCCGGTGATGTCCCGGCTTGCGATCCCCATGCCCCAGAGCTGGACATCCTCCCATCCATCTTCAGGTCCCAGAAACCTGTTCTCAGCCAGGTCAAACATCTGTTCTTTTCCACCGCGGACATAATAATGCCGGTCGTTCGAAAGCCGCAGGCGGGTTTTCCCGGTGGCATCCCGCGCAAACAGCGCAGACAGCGCACAGAAACCCGGGCTCAGGTCTGATGCCGCAAAGGCGTTTCCATCCCATCGGTGAAGACGGTTATCATCGCAGGCTTCAAAAGGGCCATCCGGGTCATCCCGATCGACATAATTGCCGATGGCCAGAACCGGCCCTTCGTCTGTCCATGTGGCCGAAAAGGACGTCGACCAGGCGTCACCCCCGTCAAACCCCAGAAGATCATTCGCCGGTGTGAAGCCGCAGTCACCATCGCCGCGCAGTAACTGGTTTTCGCCAACGCGCAGCACCATGAGGTCCAGGTGTCCGTCACCATCAGCATCAAGAGGCCAGGCCCCTGTCACCCCTGTCATGTCGGGCAGCAGCGCAGTGTCGAACGTCATGCTCCCGCGGTTCAGGAACAGACGGGCAGGGGCTGTCCCACCGGCTGCCAGCAGTTCAGGCAGTGCGTCCCCATTGCAGTCAAAGACCGCGATGCCGCCCCCCACGAAATGCTCCCAGCCGCCGGAATACACATGTTCCGGTAATGCGCCCGAGTGGTTCTCAAAGATGACATCTGCTGATGCCGCCTGCGCACAAAGCAAAAGTGCTGCGACCCTCATGCGTGGCCCTCGGCCATCGTGTCCGCAACCTCTGACAGGGCCAGCGCTGCCGCGCCGTGAGCCCACATCAGGTCACCCCAGGCGTGGATTTCGACCTGTTGCGGTGCGTCCTCTGGCCTGTTCAGCGCCAGCTGGTGCATTTCGCGCATAACGTCGTCGGCATAGAGGTAATCATACTGCATACGCTCGCCGGCCAGGATGATGAGCGAAGGGTCAAAGATGTTCACAACATTCGCAAGGCCGAGGGCGAGAAACCGGCCTGCACGGCGAAAGATGATGCGGGCGGCCTCATTGCCGGCTTTGGCCTGTTCGAAAAGCCGCGCGAGCATCACATCCGCGCCCAGTGTCGCGTCGGGCATAGCGTCGAGTGCTGTTGAGGCCTCACGGACGAGGGCATAATCCGCCACGTAAGCTTCCAGGCATCCGCGCTGACCACACTGGCACAGCGCGCCGTCAAGCTGCACCTTCGTATGGCCGAGCTCCATACCCAGTGATCCGGCACCGCGGTACAGACGGTGGTTGATGACGAGGCCCATGCCGACGCCCTGTTCGATGGTGACAACGGCAAAGTCGGCCATGGCACGCCCCTTGCCGAACCAGAGCTCGGCCAGCGTGACGAGGTTGGCGTCGTTGTCGACGGCGACGGGCACGCCGAACAGATCCTCGGCCAGTGTCCGCAGCGGCCTGTCCGTTTCCGTAAGCAGGGGAGACCACACCATGCGGCCTGTGCTGTATTCGATCATCCCCGGCATGCCGAGCCCGATACAGGCAATGTCAGTCCGCTCCAGACCGGCTTTCTGCAGCAGCGCATCCAGCACCCGCCCGGTTTCATCCAGTACCTGATCCAGTGTGCGCCGCCGCTGGTCCGTCTCAAGACTGAATTCTGCTTTGGGTTCTCCGGCTGCATCCACGAGAAGCGCTGTATGGCGCGTCCTCGACAGCTTGATGCCGACCACATAACCGGCTTCCGGGTTCACAGACAGGGCCACCGGTGGACGGCCGCGGGTTGTGGCCCGGCTGCTGTCCGGATTCTCCAGCAAAAGGCCCAGGTCCATAAGTTCACCGACAACCGTGGTAACGGAGGCCGGGCTGACCCTGAGCTGCTTTGCAACATCAATACGCGGGATCTGCCCTGCGGAACGGACGCATTCGAACACACGGTGCCGCAGACTGCTGGACGGGGCTTCCGATTCGGGTCGGATCGGTCCGCATCCTGTGGGCGCATCCGGATCAGCACCCTGCATCAGTTCCACATTCATTTATTCAGTCCCTCAAAAATTAAAACCGGATTTCCCCGTATTTTCGGGGTTTTCAAACAATCCAGACGCAGTTCGCACAAGGATTTTGCACGATTTGCACAAATTTATTTTGACAGCTGAATTAAAACAGTCAATCTTTATTGCCATGCCAAATCAAAGAAACGGCATCAACAGACACTGAGATGTCCCTTGGGAGGATAGAATGAAAAAAATCGCAATTATGGGAGTCGTCCTGTCGGCTGCTCTGTCCACGACCGCGCTGGCAGATGGCCACTCGATGACGGTCGGCGTCAGCTGGTCGAACTTCCAGGAAGAGCGCTGGAAGACTGACGAAGCAGCCATCAAGGCCGCTCTCGAAGCTGCTGGCGCAGCATATGTTTCCGCGGACGCGCAAAGCTCCTCTGCCAAGCAGCTGTCCGACGTTGAAAGCCTGATCGCGCAGGGCGTTGACGCCCTGATCATCCTGGCACAGGACGCCGCCGCCATCGGCCCGGCCGTGCAGGCAGCCGCTGACGAAGGTATTCCGGTTGTGGGCTATGACCGCCTGATCGAAGACCCGCGCGCTTTCTACCTGACATTTGACAACGTCGAAGTGGGCCGCATGCAGGCCCGTGCTGTGCTCGAAGCACTGCCCGAAGGCAACTACGTGATGATCAAAGGCTCCCCCACCGACCCGAACGCAGACTTCCTGCGTGGTGGTCAGCAGGAAGTCCTGCAGGACGCCATTGATGCAGGTAAGATCAACATCGTGGCCGAAGCCTACACGGACGGCTGGCTGCCCGCCAACGCACAGCGCAACATGGAACAGATCCTGACCGCGAACGACAACAATGTTGATGCGGTTGTCGCGTCCAATGACGGCACAGCGGGTGGTGTTGTTGCAGCACTGACCGCGCAGGGTATGGAAGGCATTCCGGTATCCGGTCAGGACGGCGATCATGCTGCTCTGAACCGCGTGGCCAAAGGCACCCAGACCGTGTCTGTCTGGAAAGACGCGCGTGACCTCGGCAAAGCTGCCGCGGAAATCGCGGTTGAGCTGGCCAACGGCACCGAGATGTCCGCAGTAGGCGACGCTCAGGAATGGACGTCCCCGGGCGGCACCAAAATGACAGCACGTTTCCTGGCACCTGTGCCGGTGACAGCTGCAAACCTGTCCGCAGTGGTTGATGCGGGCTGGATCACACAGGAAGCACTCTGCCAGGGCGTCTCCGGCGGCCCGGCTCCCTGTAACTAAAACTCCCTGAAAACCGGCGGGTCCCTGATGTGGGGCCCGCCCTCTCTGTAATGCTCCGCCGGTCCGGCGCGGGCGAACCCCCTTTTTTACCCCGGAGCGCGCCATGACGGATGTATCCGCACCACAGGTAAAGAAACGCACAGGCTTTCAGGCACTGGAGGTCGATACGCGGCTTCTGGGCATGATCGGCGCGTTTCTGGTCATTTGTATCTGCTTTAACGTACTGACCGAAGGGCGGTTCCTGACGCCCCGGAACATCTTTAACCTGACGATTCAGACCGTAAGCGTCGCCATCATGGCGACCGGCATGGTCTTTGTCATCGTCACGCGGCACATCGATCTTGCTGTGGGCGCGCTGCTGGCAACCTGCTCGGCATTCATGGCCATGTTGCAGACACGCTATCTGCCGGACGCTTTCGGCCTTGGTCTCGGCCATCCGCTGACGCCGTGGATCACCATTGCCGCAGGTCTTTTTCTGGGCGCTGTTATCGGTGCGTTTCAGGGCTGGCTTGTGGGCTATCTGGCGATCCCCGCATTCATTGTGACCCTCGGTGGCCTGCTCGTCTGGCGCAACGTGGCCTGGTATCAGACCAACGGGCAGACAATCGGACCGCTCGACCCGACATTCATGAAGTTCGGTGGCATCAACGGTACACTGGGCGAAACCTGGAGCTGGATCTTCGGACTGGTGGCAGTGGTCTGGGCGCTCTGGGCGCTGTGGTCTGCACGGCGGGCCAAAATCTCACACGGCTTCCCGGTCAAACCGGCCTGGGCCGAGGCCACCATCGCCGGAATTACCGCCGCAGGCATCCTTGGTTTTATTGCCATCCTGAACGCTTACCAAATCCCGGAACGCCGCCTGCAGCGCATGTTCGAAGCGCGCGGAGAGACGATGCCGGAGGGCTTCACGGCGGCATATGGTCTGCCTTTGTCGGTTCTGCTGCTGATCGCCGTGGCGGTTGCCATGACACTCATTGCCCGCAGGACAAGACTGGGTCGCTATATCTTTGCGACGGGCGGCAACCCCGATGCGGCTGAGCTCTCGGGCATCAATACGCGCATGCTGACGGTTAAGATTTTCGCACTGATGGGCTTTCTCTGCGCACTGTCCGCGGTTGTGGCGTCAGCCCGCCTGACGAACCACTCCAACGATATCGGCACGCTCGACGAACTGCGTGTGATTGCGGCGGCCGTGATCGGGGGAACCGCGCTGGCTGGTGGCATCGGTACAATCTACGGCGCGATCCTTGGCGCGCTGATCATGCAGTCGCTGCAATCAGGCATGGCCATGGTCGGCGTCGACGCGCCCCTGCAGAACATCGTTGTCGGCACCGTACTGGTGGCGGCGGTCCTGATCGATACGATCTACCGTAAAAAGACAGGAGGCCGCTGATGGCACCCCTTTGCGAAATGCGCGACATCTCGATCTCCTTTGGTGGTGTGCGCGCGGTGGACGGTGTGTCCATTCACGTCAACCCCGGTGAAGTTGTTGGCCTTCTGGGGCACAATGGCGCCGGAAAATCCACGCTGATCAAGATTTTGTCCGGAGCTTACAAAGCGGACAGCGGCGAGATCTACGTCGAAGGTGAGCGGGCGCATATCGCCAGCCCGCGCGACGCCCGCCGCTACAACATCGAGACGATTTACCAGACACTCGCGCTTGCGGACAATCTGGATGCAGCCTCGAACCTGTTTCTGGGACGGGAACTGACCAGCTGGATGGGGTTTGTTGACGACGACAAGATGGAGGCGGAGACACGCAAGATCATGGCGCGTCTGAACCCCAATTTCCGCAAGCTCAAAGAGCCTGTGTCTGCTCTGTCCGGGGGGCAACGGCAATCCGTTGCGATTGCAAGGGCGGTATATTTCAACGCCAAAATCCTGATCATGGACGAACCGACGGCTGCTTTGGGCGTGCATGAAACCCAGATGGTGGCTGAACTCATTCAGGAGCTCAAAAAGCAGGGGCTTGGTATCTTCCTGATCAGCCATGACACCCGCGAGATGCTGGAACTCTGTGACCGGGTCTCCGTCATGAAGAACGGGCGTCTGATCGGCACCGAACGGGTCGAGGACGTGACGGAAGATGATATTCTGAGTATGATCATCATGGGCAAAAAACCGGACAAGGCAGCCTGAGCAATGTATCTGGGGCTTGATCTCGGCACGTCGGGGCTGAAAGGCGTTCTGACGGACGACGCGCAGAACGTGACAGGGGAGGCGACTGCACCGCTGACGGTGCAGCGGCCTCATGACGGCTGGTCAGAACAGAACCCTGCGGACTGGCTGGCAGCGACCGAAAACGTCGTTGCGGAGCTGGGAAAGGATCATGATCTGTCTGCCGTGCGGGGTATCGGGATCAGCGGGCAGATGCATGGCGCCACGCTGCTGGATGATGCGGGGGATGTTCTGCGTCCCTGTATGCTGTGGAATGACACACGCAGTCATGCCGAAGCAGTGACGCTGGACGCCGATCCGCAGTGGCGGCAGATCTCCGGCAATATTGTCTTTCCGGGTTTTACCGCTCCAAAGGTGGCTTGGGTCTTTGCAAATGAGCCTGAGATCTTTGCAAAGTGTTCTAAGGTTTTGCTGCCTAAGGATTATCTAAGGTACTGGCTGACGGGCGACGCGGTGTCAGAGATGTCGGACGCGGCCGGAACCAGCTGGCTGGATACCGGTGCACGTGACTGGTCTGACGCGCTGCTGGCGGCGTCGGGTCTCACGCGGGATCACATGCCGCGCCTCGTTGAGGGCTCTGAGCCTTCTGGCACGCTGCGTGCGGAACTGGCACAGCGCTGGGGCATGCGGTCAGACGTTGTCCTCGCCGGCGGTGCTGGTGACAATGCCGCCGCTGCTGTGGGTATGGGCGTTGTCCGGCCGGGGCAGGCGTTCCTGTCGCTGGGGACGTCGGGCGTTTTGTTCGCGGCCAGCAGTGCCTACCAGCCCGATGCGCCGAGCGCTGTGCACACATTCTGTCACGCGCTGCCGGATCTGTGGCACCAGATGGGCGTCATCCTGGCCTGCACGGATTCGCTGAACTGGTATGCGGGACTTGTGGGCTCAGACGCAGCGGCACTGACCACTGGTCTGGGCAGCCTGCAGGCGCCGTCACAGACGCTTTTCCTGCCCTATCTCGGAGGCGAAAGGACGCCGCATAACGATGCCGCAGCCCGTGGGGCCTTTCTCGGTCTTGGCCATGCCACGGATACCGCTGCGGGTGCGCGCGCCGTGCTCGAAGGCGTCAGTTTTGCTTTCGCCGATTGCCTTGACGCGCTGCGCTCAACCGGAACGACAATCGACAGCCTGGTTGCTGTAGGGGGCGGCAGCCGTTCAGATTACTGGCTGCAGGCGCTCGCCACAGCTCTGAATATGCCAATTGACGTCCCCGAAGCCGGCGACTTTGGTGGCGCATTCGGTGCCGCGCGCCTGGCACAGATGGCCGCAACCGGTGGAGGTGCCGAGCTTGCCACGCCGCCCCGGACAGAACGAACAATTGAGCCGCATAACGCTCTTCTCGACGCGTTTTCAGCGGGACATGCCCGTTACCGCGCCGCATACAATGCCCTGAAGGAGGCCCTATGACAGATTTTTTCGCCGGAACAGAACCGCTCCGCTATGCACCGGACGCGCCGGCCGATCAGCTGGTCTTCCGCCACTACAACCCTGACGAGATCGTCGCGGGCAAAACAATGTCAGAGCACCTGCGGTTTGCCATCGCTTGGTGGCACAGCTTTGCCTGGCCGGGTGGTGACCCGTTCGGCGGGCAGACCTTTGACCGCCAATGGTTTGGGGACACAATGGACCTGGCGCGTCTCAAGGCCGATGTGGCTTTCGAAATGTTCGCGCTTCTGGGTCAGCCGTTTTATTGTTTCCACGACGCAGATATCCGTCCGGAAGGCGCGGATTTTTCCGAAAACACCCGTAATCTCAATGAAATAGCCGACTATCTTGAAGAGAAAATGGCTGCTGGTGGTCCGCGTCTTCTCTGGGGGACGGCGAACCTGTTCTCGCACCGTCGTTTCATGGCAGGCGCTGCAACCAACCCGGACCCTGAGGTTTTTGCATGGTCTGCTGCGACCATCAAATCCTGTATGGACGTCACGCATCGCCTCGGCGGCGAAAACTATGTGCTGTGGGGTGGGCGTGAAGGGTATGAAACGCTGCTGAACACCGATCTGGCACAGGAGCGCCAGCAGGCGGGTCGCATGCTGCAGATGGTCGTGGACTACAAGCACAAGATTGGGTTCGAGGGTGCGATCCTGATTGAGCCCAAACCGCAGGAGCCGACGAAACACCAGTATGACTACGATGTCGCAACGGTCTATGGCTTCCTCAAGGACTTCGGGCTCGAAAACGAAGTCAGAATGAACCTGGAGCAGGGGCATGCAATCCTTGCCGGCCACAGTTTTGAGCATGAACTGGCGATGGCGGCGTCTCTTGGCATCTTCGGATCGATCGACATGAACCGGAATGACTACCAGTCCGGCTGGGACACGGATCAGTTCCCGAATTCGGTGCCTGAGGTCGCACTTGCCTACTACGAGATCCTGAAAGCAGGCGGGTTCACCACCGGCGGGACCAACTTTGATGCCAAACTCCGGCGTCAGAGCCTCGACCCGGTTGACCTTATTGCCTCTCATGCAGGTGCAATGGATGTCTGCGCGCGTGGTCTGAAAGCAGCGGCCGCGATGCTTGAGGATGGCGGGCTTGAAGCCGCGCGAACAGAGCGTTATGCGGGTTGGCAGAGCGACCAGGCGCAAAGCTGGCTGACGTCAGAAAGTCTGGAAAGCATTTCCGCGACAGTCGCGGACCGGGGTATCAACCCGCAGCCCAGATCTGGGCGGCAGGAGATCCTTGAGAACTATGTAAACAGATTTGTCTGAAGGCGGGGCATATGGTTCTGATACTGGCGGATGTAGGGGGAACAAACGTACGTTTTGCGACAGCGCGAAACGGCGCGATTGATCCTGCGGGTGTCCGCCGGTACCGCAATGACAACTACGCCAGTTTTGACGCGGCCCTGGAGGCCTATGTCGCCGAGGAAAAGGTCGACGGTGTTGAGGCGCTGACGGTTGCGGTGGCCGGACCTGTCAACGGGTCAAAGGCGCGGCTCACGAACCGCGGCTGGGATTTTGACACTGCCACAATGGCGCAGAAGCATCCTGGGGCGTCTGCCTTTTTGCTCAATGATCTCAGTGCGCTGGGATACGCCCTTGACAGTTTGGGTGAAGACGGTGCCGAGGTGGTCCTGGACGCTCCGGCCAACGAAAAGGATCAGCGTCTGGTCGTGGGAGCTGGCACAGGTTTCAACGTAAGTCCGGTTCTGAATGCCGGCGGTCAGACGGTGTGCCTGCGGGCCGAAGCAGGACTGTGCAGCCTGCCGTCTCGCGTCCAGGCTATCCTGGAAGAGTATATTGGTGGACCAGCGGGCTGGGTACGCTGTGCCGAAGATGCCGTGCGGGGGCCCGGCCTTGCCGAGCTGCATGCGGCAGCGACCGGTACACCGCGCATAGACGCCAGTGATGTAATGGCGGCGGCCTCAGCCGGGGACAGTGACGCCCTTGCATCGACCCTTGTGTATGCGCGCATGCTGGGAGCTTTTGTGCAGGATCTGCGCCTGCTTTATATGTCGGGCGGTGGTATTTATCTCGCCGGGTCTGTTGTGCGCGGGCTTCTGGCAAGCCCGGCACGCCAGACGTTCATTGAAACACTGCAGGAACAGCCCACGGTCAAGCAAACGATGCAGCCTGTGCCTGTGTCGGTTATCACGCAGGACGAGGCGGCCCTGCTGGGCTGTCTTGCATACGCTCAGTCAGTCGTCTGACGCGGCCACCATGCCACACCTGCGGGTGCTATGGTATCTCCATTAAAGTCAACCGCTTCGGGTCCGTAGTTGAACGCAAACCGGTGGTGCTGTGTGTCCCGGATCCTCAGTCCATCCGGCATTGGTATCAGGTCGACATCCGCCTGAGCCGCCAGACCGGTAATGATCTCAGACCACAACCTGTCGTCCGGCCAGGCACCGAGGTAATGCGTCTGCCCGTCCGAGACCATAACCGGCTCTCCGCTGTCGTCAGCGAGCGACACGGTCGCAGACCCTTCCAGCGTTTCGACCCAGCTTTGTACATTGCCGCGGTGGGCCACCGGACGGCTGATGCCGGGCGGCAGGCTCTCTGCTCTCGCAACAGTAATATCCAGCCCTGGAATGGCCGGTCCCATCGGGTCGGGAATGCGCAGCTCGTCAGTCACCGCATTTGTCCGCGGCCCCAGGAGAACGGTTCTGCCGCGCGCCGCGTCCATCAGAGCGGGTGGCACCGTGGCGAGACCCGGGATCAGCACCAGCGCGTATCCCTCAAGCGAGGTCGCGTCCGACGGCACGATATCAACCGACAGCCCCTGTTTGCGCAGCGCCCGGTAAGCATCGAGAACAAGGCGGAAGTAGCTGAAATCTGCGCCCTGAGGCAGTGTCGCCCACGCCCATTCAGAAGGGTAATCAAAAACAAGCGCCACGCGGGCCTGCAGGATATCCGTATCCAGCATCTGCTGCAGTTCGCGTCCAACTTCGGCTGCCTCTTGCTCGCCGGGTGCTGGTTGGTTGTCGGGGCGGCGCAGACCGGCGTGCATCTGTTCCTGGGCAAAAGGGGCCTGCCGCCAGCGGAAATAGCTGACGACTTCAGCACCATGGGCAAAGGCCTCCCAGGACCACAGGCGCACCATGCCGGGCAGGGGCGCCGGATTGTAGGGCGCCCAGTTGACCGGTCCGGGCTGCTGCTCCATGACCCACCAGCGGTTCTCCCGCCCCACAGCGCGGTACAGGTCATGATGAAACGCCTGCATGTCCGGATCCCCCTGGCGCAGGTAGCGCGCCTTGTGCTCTGCCGTGCCTTCGAGGCGGTCTGACAGGAAACCGATCGGATAGCTGTCCCAGCTGGCGATATCGATGGAGGCGCCAACGTCGAAATGGTCAAAATCCAGAACGCGGCCCATGTAGTTGTGGACCAGCGGCGCATCTGTGCGGTCCCGCAAAGCGGCGACCTGGGCCTCATGCCAGCGTACCACCTGATCCGAACTGAACCGCCGGAACGCCAGCTCATGGCTCGGGTTCGGCTGGGTGACGGTCATGTTCGGCAGACAGATCTGGTTGAAATCGCTGTATTCCATGGACCAGAACACATTGCCCCAGGCGGTGTTCAGGGCGTCCACGGTGCCGTACCGTTCCGCAAGCCATGCCCGGAACGCGTCTCCGGCGGCGTCTGACCAGGACAGAACGGTATCATGGCACCCGTATTCATTGTCGATCTGCCAGGCGTGAATACGCGGGTCGCGGCCATAGCGGTCGCCCAGAACAGCGCAGATGTCTGCTGCTGCCGCGCGATAACCTTCGTGGCTGAAACAATAATGCCGCCGTGACCCAAAACCCCGCAGATGGCCATGTGCATCCAGCGCAAGCATGTCCGGGAAAAGTTCGGTCATCCAGACGGGTGGGGTGCAGGTCGGGGTGCCGAGGATCACTTTCAGACCTGCGTCACTCAGCACGGCGATGGCATCGTCCAGCCAGTCGAACACGAATTCACCGGGCTTGGGTTCGATGCGGCTCCAGGCGAACTCGCCGATGCGCACCCAGGAAATACCCGCAGCGACCATGTCGGCGGCATCCTGTTCCCACATTGTGCGGGGCCAATGTTCGGGGTAGTAGCAGACGCCAAGGCTGCGTTTCATAGCAACAACACCTTCGGTTCGGGCAGGCCCTGGGCCACGCCGTTGATCTCAAATGTCTGACCATGCGCATGGGGGTCGGTCAGGTCGCTGCGGGAAATACCCTGCATGGCGGAGGTCGCATAGAGTGTCGTGAGGTCAGGTCCGCCAAAAGCCGGGCAGGTGATGTGATCAGCAGGCAGGTCTACAGCCCGCTGAAACGCCCCATCACGGTAGGCCGCGACGCGCGCCGCGCCCCATTGCGCCACCCAGAGCGTCCCGTCCGCGTCCGCAACCGCGCCATCAGGTGCGAGGCCTTCGCCGGAAAGATCGAGCCAGAGCTGCGGCGCTCCGGCGGGCCATCCGCTGCGGTCCAGCGGGATCTGCATGATCTTTGCGGTTGCCGTGTCCGTGTAAAACGCATGGCCGCGATCCGGCGCAAAACAGATCGCGTTGGAGATGGTGATGTCACCCACAATGCGCCTCAGCTGTCCCTGATAGTAGCGATAGATTGACCCGGCACCCGGTTCTGCGTTGCGCCCCATCGTCCCGATCCAGAACCCGCCCCAGGGATCAGCGCGCCCGTCATTGGATCGCGTGACACTGTTGCCGGCCTCAAGCGGGCAGAGCTGTCTGCGGCTGCCATCGCGGATGTCAAAGTCCATGAGCCCCGAGGCCGAGGCGATCAGCAACCGGTGTTCGTCAATCCAGCCGGCGGCCGAAACTTCTTCGTCGAAATCCCAGGAGGCAGGCTTCCCATTTTCCTGTGTCAGCAGCTTGCGGCCCAGGATATCAAACCAGAACAACTGCCTGCGCAGCGGATGCCAGAGCGCGCCTTCGCCCAGACGACAGTGCCGCGCGTCAAAGACGCGCGCGCTCATGCCGTTGCCGCGTGCCAGGCCGCCACGATCGTTTTGGCGCGTTCTGCTACTTCGTCTGCTGTCAGACCGGGTTTATAGATCGCAGACCCCATCCCGAAGCCATCGGCGCTTGCCGCAACCCATTCGGCAAAGTTATCCGGACCCGCACCGCCAACCGCATAGACTTTCGTGCCTGCGGGCAGGATCGCGCGCATTGCCTGCAACCCGGATGGGCCTGCCATGGAGCCGGGGAAGAGTTTCAGGCCGTCAGCGCCCGCATCCAGTGCGGCAAACGCCTCTGTCGGTGTGAACACCCCCGGCCAGCTTTGCATGCCGCGGGATTTGGTTTCCCGGATCACGGCCGGCTTGCAGTCCGGCGAGACGATCAGCCGGCCGCCTGCATCCGCCACATCCGCTACATCCTGCGTGCTCAGAACGGTGCCGGCCCCGATCAGCGCGGTATCACCGAACTCCCGCGCCAGAGCCGCAATGCTCTCCAGCGGGTCCGGCGAGTTGAGCGGGACTTCGATCTGCGTGATACCCACCCCGATCAGCGCCGCACAGATGGCCGGCGCCTCAGACGGGGTCACACCACGCAGAATCGCAATAATGGGAAGGGTCATGTTGTCTCTTTCAGCAGTCGGTTGGCCGCGGTCAGCCCGGCCAGTGTTGCACGTTCGGTGTCCACCATAAGGCAGCTGACCCCCTGGGGTGCCAGTGCATCGCGGTAAGCCCGGGCCTGTGTGCCCGTGCCCAGGATGGCCATATTCTGACCCAGCCAGTAAGCCCGGGCAGCCGCCAGTTCCGCGCCCACCAGCAGGCCCGAGAGCGCCGCCCGGCAGGCGGCCGCCTCTGTACCGGCCAGCAGTTGTCCGGCCCGGAGGCCAAAGAGCCGCGCTGCCAGTTTCTCCGGCCGGGCGAGCGTTTCGCCCACCGCTGCATCAAAGGCCGCACTGTCCCAGCCATCACCGGCCACAGAGTGCCGCAGTACAGAAGCATCGCTGATCAGCGCAAAGAGCTCGCCGGTCATAAAGCTCTGAAAACTAACGACTTCGCCGGCGCTCAGATGAACCCATTTGGTGTGGGTTCCGGGCATGCACAGCACACCATCCCAGCCGGGGTTGAGCTGCATAAAGCCCGCGATCTGTGTTTCCTCGCCCCGCATGACATCCGCCGGATTGTCCTGCGACAGGCCGCTGATGATGTGTACGGACAGGCCATCTGATGCCGGTGCACGGGTCAGCGCGCTGACCATCGGTGCACAGGGCACGCTGCGGTACGGTGCCTCCTGCCAACCCTGACGCGAGCCGACCATGCCGCAGGCAATGACCGGCACGTTACCATGAAGGATCCAGGGGCCGATAAGTGCCCGCAGGGCCGGCTCAAAACCATCGCTGGACAATCCGCCCATTCCCTGACCGGACGACGCGCGGCCCAGCACCTGCGCACCCTGCATGGCCCAGGCCCGCAGGTTGGTCGTGCCCCAGTCAACGGCGATCCAGTCTGGTTTTAGCGTGTCTGTCATGCGCTGCTTATCCGGTTGTTACCACGCCGCCGTCAACAACCATACACTGGCCTGTCATCATGCGGCTGGTGTCGGATGCCAGAAACAGCGTCGCATCCACAATGTCCTGCGGCACCAGGTGCGTTTTCAGGCACTGGCGTTCCAGATGTGCGGCCAGACCTTCGGGCGTGGCCCATTTGTCCAGCTGTTTCTGGGTCAGAACCCAACCGGGTGCCAGCGCATTCACGCGCACCCCGTCAGGGCCCAGTTCACGCGCAAGGCTGCGGGTCATCGCGGTGATGCCACCATTGGCGGCGGTGTAGGCGGGGTACCCCGCATTGCCCATCATATAGCTGATCGAACTGAAATTAATGATCGATCCGGCGCCGCGGGCAATCATCCCCGGTGCAACCGCCTGGGCGGCAAAGAGATAGGCCTTAAGGTTCACAGCCAGCAGGCTGTCCCATTCTTCCGGTGTCAGTTCCAGCCAGTTGTGGCGTTTGTCATTTGCGGCGTTGGAAACCAGCGTCTGAACGGGGCCGTGCGCCTCGGCGGCCTCAGCAATGGTGCTGCGCAGCCGGTCTGTGTCGGTGATATCGCCCTGAAAAAACAGCGGCGCGCGACCGTGTTTTTCAGTCATCTCAGCGACAAAGGCGCTGGCGTCCGAGCGTCCGATAAAAGCAACCTGTGCGCCCTGCGCCATAAATCCGTCCGTCAGGTCGGCACCGATGCCGGACCCGCCGCCGGTGATATAGACAGAGGCGCCTTTCAGATCATGAAATGTTGCAGTCTGGGTCATTGGAGAGCCTTGATTTCAGGGGCCGGAAAGACGGTCAGGCGTTCAGAGCCGCCGCCCTTCGAGCACCCACATGGTTTCAGGAAAATGCCAGGGCAGGGTCAGCCCGTTGTGCATCAGCGCCGTCCCGGTCAGAGTTACGGCACCGTCTTTCAGTTTCAGTCTGCCCCGCGACAGCGCCGGAGCAGACGCGCGGTTCACAAGGCTGATCTCGTAGTGCGCCTGTGGGTCCAACCTCGTCATCCGCAGCGGGCGGGGCGCAATCTGTGGCGACGTGCCGGATTTACCGGCAAAAACCACGAAACGGCTGCCATCGCGGGCCTGCTGCTGTTCGGCAATCACTGATGCATCCGACGCATCCAGCCGCAGAATATCCGCATCATACATCCAGTCACGGTTCTCTTTCCACCATGCGGTGACGTGGCGCAGCACGCCTGCCTCATGGTCGGTCAGTTCGCGCGGGTCCATTTCGAACCCCATATGCCGCTGGGCGGCGACCCACGCGCGGAATTCAATGTCGAGCGTGCGGCCCGACGTGTGACAGTGGCGCGGCCCCACGTGACTGCCTGTGACGGCAGAGGGCAGGTAGAGCGCCGCGTTATGCTGCATGATCAGCCGTTCCAGCGCATCGTTACTGTCGCTCAGCCAGACACGCTGGGTGCGGCTCAGAATGCCGAAATCGATCCGCCCGCCACCCGACGCACAGCTTTCGATTTCCACGTGCGGAAAGTCTCCCCGCAGCCGGTCGATCAGCGCGTATGAACCACGTGTCTGTGCGGCATCCGGCATCGGCAGGACGCGGTTGTGGTCCCATTTGATGTAGTCAATCGGATGCGCGGCAAGCAGCGCTGCGATGCGGTCATAGAGGAAATCACGCACCTCGGGCAGCGCCATATTCAGAGCCTTCTGCTGACGCCCGAGGATCTGATCCTCTGACCCCAGTGCCCAGTCGGGATGCGCGCGGTGAATGTTGCTGTTGGGGTTGATCATCTCCGGCTCAAACCAGATGCCAAAGGTCATCCCCTCGGCGTGTACATGATCAATCAGCGGTCCCAGCCCGTCGGGATACTTTCGCGGGTCCACCTCCCAGTCTGACAGACTGGAGGTGTCATCGTCGCGCTGACCGAACCAGCCGTCATCCAGCACGAAACGTTCGGCACCAAGGCTGGCGGCGCGTGTTGCGATATCCTTCAGTTTGGGCAGGTCGTGGTCGAAATAGACGGCTTCCCAGCAGTTGTAATGTACCGGGCGCGGGCGGCCGCTCTCGGTCCAGGTCACGATCCGGTCACGCAGATGGCGCTGGAAGGAGACGGCACAGCCATTCAGACCATCAGAGGAATAAACCGCATAAAGCGGTGCTGTGCGGAATTCGGTGGCCGGTGCGGTCTCCATACGTGCGGCATGGCCGAACTGGATCTGCCGGCGCCCGTCGGGTAGTTCCTCGGCGATCATCCGGTGCCCGCCGGACCAGCCATAGTGAAACGCAAAGGTCTCGCCCGTGGCGTTTGTCGCACCGCGGGCCGGGATCATCAGGCCCGGGAAGTGTTCGTGCCCCGTCCGGCCCGTGCGGTTCTCGCGGTAGCGGATACCGGGCGACCAGGCGGTGCGGTTCATCTGGAATTCACCGCACCAGCGACCGGCAAAGTCGATCATTTCGTCCGAATGCTGAGGTGCCGGCAGGACGGGCGCAGACAGCCAGTGCAGGTGCAGCGGCCGGTCGGCATGCAGCCGCGTGCTCATCTCTATGACGTGGGTCTCCGGATCCAGCGCGAACCGGGCCTCATAAGTCAGCCTGTTAGCACTGTCCTCGCAGATAACGGTCAGCTCCTGCGGGGCCTCGGTCACCTCCTTCAGACGGAACTTCGGCAGCAGTGGCGTGCCATCCTGGTCCCGCACGACCAGCCCGGGCTGGCCCGGGAAGCTGCGAGAAGCTTCGGGACAGATGGACAGATCCGGGTTTTCATCCAGCATGCCGCCGGTCACGTCCAGCGTGGCGGTCTGCACCAGCTGGGTCAGATCTTCGGATGCGGGCAGGGGGGCTCCCCAGTAAATCACCTGTGGGCACAGCCCACCGGTAGAGGCGAGCGCCAGTGTCTGACGCTCGTCATCCAGCCGCCAGCTTTGTGTCACTTTACGGCCCCCAGGGTCAGACCTGCGATGAAGTGCTTCTGCATCAGGAAGAACATCAGCACAGGCGGCAGGGCGGCCACAATCGAGCCCGCACTCATCAGGTGGTAAGCCGCGCGGAACTGCGCGTTAAAGCTGGTGATCCCCGCTGTGACCGGCTGGCTTTCCGGTCCCTGTGTCAGCACCACGGCCCAGAAGTAGTCGTTCCAGATGAAGGTAAAGATCAGCACGCTGAGGGCTGCAATTGCCGGCTTCATCAGCGGAATGACCACGTACCAGAATATCTTCCACTCAGCGATGCCCTCAACGCGGGCCGCCTCGATCAGTTCATAAGGCAGCGCACGGATGAAGTTACGCATGAAGAGCGTGCAGAACCCGGTCTGAAAGGCCACGTGAAAGAGCACCAGCCCCGTCTTGGAGTTGTAAAGACCCATGTCCAGCGTCAGGTCCCGCACCGGCACCATCAGGATCTGGAAGGGCACAAAGTTGCCCGCCACAAACATAAAGAAGATCCAGATGTTGGCCTTGAACTTGTATACGCCGAGCGCAAAGCCCGCGAGACAGGAAAGTGCCACCGCACCGATCACTGTGGGCACCGTGATGAACACGGAGTTCAGCATGTAGCGCGGCATATCAGAGTTGAAGAAGACCTGACCGTAGTTCGCGAACAGCTCGAAGGAAGACGGCAGTCCCCAGTAGTTGCCCTGCGTGAAGTCCACCGCCGGTTTGATCGAGAAGACGGCCACAGCAATCAGCGGCAGCAGCCACATGATCAGCGCCAGCGGCAGCAGCGACTGATAGGTCAGCTGCCAGGAACGGGGTGTTTTTTCGATAGGTGTCGGAAACATATCAGCGTCCCTTCTCTTCGGACCACATGGACCACAGGAAGTAAGCAATAAAGACCAGCATGATCAGGAAGAGCACAACAGCGATGGCTGCACCGTATCCCATGCGGAACCCGTATTCGCTGAGCGCTTTTTCGAACATGTAAAAGCTCAGCACCCGCGTCTGCCCGAAAGGCCCGCCGTTGGTCATGATGGAGATGAGGTCAAAGGAGCGCAGGGCACCGATGATGGTCACCACAAAGGCGATGAATGTTGCCGGCTTGAGCTGCGGGATGATGATGTACCACAGCATCTTCCAGCCCTTGGCATTGTCCAGGCGGCCCGCCTCAATCTGTTCGGGATCAACCGCATTGAGGCCGGTCAGATAAAGGATCATGCAATATGCAGTCTGCGGCCAGAGGCCGGCTGCGATGATGCCATAGGTGGCCATCGTCGGGTCACCCAGCACGTTGACCGGGCCCAGCCCCACAACGCCGAGGATGTTGTTCAGCAGCCCTTCATTCGGCAGGTAAAACCAGGAGAAAACGAGGCCCACGACAACCTGAGACAGCACAAACGGAAAGAAAAACAGCGACTTATAGATGCGGATGCCTGTGACCGTCTGGTTCAGGAAAAGTGCTATGAACAATCCGCCCGGGATGGCCAGCAGATAAAAGAGCAGCCATTTGAGGTTGTTCCAGAGAGAGACCTCAAAAGCGCTGTCGTCCATGAGCTCGGCATAGTTGGCCATGCCGACATAACGTGCCTCGCCCAGACCGTCCCAGTCATAGAACGAGATCGCGATCGACTGATAGATCGGCCAGATCACATAAAACGCAAAGAACAGTATCGCAGGCGCCAGAAACAGCCATGGCGTCACGGCGATCTCATTTCGCTTGTACCAGCTGCGCTGTGGTGCGGCGACCTGTTGTGCCGGCGTATCGGTCATGGCGGGTTCTCCTCCCAGAGTGGCTACGGGACAGGCGGCAAAGCGGGCAGGGCGGGCCCGCGCTGGCGGCTGCGCCGGTCAGCGGTGGGCCCGGGCACCGTAGCGCCCGGGCCGGAAGCGGATTACTTGTAAACCCGCTCCTGAACTTTATCGAGACGGGCCAGGATGTCGTCCAGGTTGTCCGGGAAGACCATGAATTCCTGCAGACCCTGCATCGCTTCAGCAGCCATTTCGGCCGGGAAGTCGCGGTCAAAGAACTGGGCAACGCCACCGGGGCTGTTCTGGGACAGCATGGTGAAGCCTTCGTTCAGGAACTTGTCGTCATCCACAGCGGATTGTGCGTTCACCGGCAGCTGGCCGAGGTTTGCACCGTTGTTGATGGTTGTCTGAACGTTTGCAGAAACCACAAAGCGCAGGAATTCACGCGCGGCTTCCTTGTTGGAGGCGTTTGCCGGGATGTGGAACGTGTCTGTCGGCGCGTCTTCTGCCAGCTCGACGTCCGGGTTGATCGCCGGGAACTGGTAGAAGTCCAGCTTGCTGTCGTCCAGACCTGCTTCGCGCAGCGGCGCCACAGCGAAGTTACCCTTCAGGATCGCCGCGGCTTCGCCGTTCACGATGAAGGGCAGCGATTCCTGCCAGGAGTAGTTCTGGTGGTTGTCGACAAATGCACCCATGTCGATGAGCTCACGCCAGTTGGCGAAGGTCTCTTTGACGCGGTCGTCTGTCCATTTCACGTTGCCCTGGGCCAGTTCCATGTGGAAATCGAAACCGTGGGTCCGCATGTTCAGATAGTCAAACCAGCCACCGGCAGTCCACAGGAACTTGGTGCCGATTGTGTAGCACTTGGCACCCGAATCAATGATCGCCTGGCAGTTGGACTTCATCTCGTCGAAGTTCGCCGGCTCGTTCAGGCCGAGGTTCTCGTAGATGTCTTTGCGGTAGTAGATGCCCCACTGGTAGTACGTGTAGGGGACGCCCCACTGCTTGCCATCGATGGTCATCGCGCCCTTGGTCGATGCCAGGTTCTCTGCGATCTCAGGCTCGGCCCAGAGGTCGGATACGTCCTCAAAGAGACCCGCGCTGACATAGGGGGTCATGCGGTTGGCCGCATACCACGTCGCTACGTCCGGGCTGTCCGCTGTCAGAAAGTTACGGATCTGTGTTTTATAGGCTTCGCGGTCGATCACGGTGGTCGAGATCTCCAGGCCCGGATGCTCTGCGCCGAAGTCCGCAATCATCTGCTCCATGGTGGCACGCGGTGCTGGGTTGGAGGTGTCGAGGAAGATCTTCAGCTCGCCCGTCAGCTCGGCTGACGCAGCGCCGGCAAGCATCGTCGAGCCTGCCAGTGCCATGAGCATGGATTTGGTGGTGAAACGCATGGTGTCCTCCCTAAGGTACGTTTGCGGTTTTGGTCCCCCCGGTTTCCTGATAATGTGTTCCATTATTTGAAACCAAGTTTTATATATTGAAAACTACACTGCACTCTGCCTACACTGTCAACACTCTTCCTGGTTTTTCCGGGAAAGAAAGTCGCCCCGGGGAGGCTGCAGCGCGCCGGCGCTGCGGGCGGGGCAGGATAAGGGAGGTGCCTGGCATGTCGGGGGACGGCACGGTCGGCAAAGCACTGGATGTACTGGATCAGGTGGCCGCGTATGGCCGCCCCGTGCGCTTTGCAACCCTGCTGGCGGAAAGCCGCTTTCCCAAGGCCACGCTCTACAGGTTTCTCCAGACACTCACATCACAGGGCATGCTGGAATACGATTCGCACAACCAGACCTATGCGCTGGGAGTGCGGCTGGTGCGTCTGGCGCATGCGGCCTGGACCCAGAGCAGTCTCGCGCCGATCGCGCGCCCGATGCTGGACCAGCTCAGCGCCGAGGTCGGCCAGACGGTGCACCTGGCACAGATGGATCACGCGCAGGTACTCTATGTCGACAAGCGCAATGCGGCCCAGCCTGTTGAGATGTATTCCGACGCGGGCAAGGTCGGCCCGGCGTATTGTACCGGCGTCGGCAAGGCGATGCTTGCCTTCCTGCCCGAAGCGGATCTGGAACCCGTGCTGCGCCAGCAGTCTTTCCACCGGTTTACCGACCGCACACTGACCACGCGGGAAACGCTCTGCGCTGAACTGCAGAATATCCGGTCGCGCGGCTATGCTTTTGACGACGAAGAACATGAACCCGGCATCATCTGTATTGCCTATCCGATCCTGACCGATCAGGGCCGTGTGCTGGGTGCGCTGTCGGTCACCGGATCCACCAGAACGACTTCACTGAACCGGCTGGAGGCCCTCGCGCCCCGGCTTGCCTCTGTGGCACAGACCATCGCGCGCGACGCGCAGGCCTGGCGGTTCCCAGATTCATTTTTGCAAAACACAGGGACTTAAACCATGACAGGTGTCACGCTTCAGAAGGCCATCAAGCGCTACGGTGACGTGCAGGTGATCCACGGGATCGATCTGCAGATTGAGGACGGCGAGTTCTGCGTTTTTGTCGGCCCGTCAGGCTGCGGCAAGTCCACGCTGCTGCGCATGATCGCCGGTCTTGAGGAAACAAGCGACGGCCAGATCCACATCGGCACGCGGGATGTGACTCATATGGACCCGTCCGAGCGGGGCGTGGCCATGGTGTTCCAGACCTACGCGCTTTATCCGCATATGTCGGTCAAGGATAACATGGGGTTCGGTCTCAAAATGAACGGCGTGCCGAAGGCCGAGATCGATGAAAAGGTGCAGAAAGCCTCTGATATTCTCAAGCTGGACCAGTATCTCGACCGCAAGCCCAAGGCGCTTTCCGGTGGTCAGCGTCAGCGGGTTGCAATCGGGCGCGCAATTGTACGCGGTCCCGAGGTGTTCCTGTTTGACGAACCGCTTTCGAACCTGGACGCGGAGCTGCGTGTGGAAATGCGGGTTGAGATTGCCCGCCTGCACAAGGATATCGGCGCCACAATGATCTATGTGACGCACGACCAGGTCGAGGCGATGACGCTGGCGGATAAGATCGTGGTGCTGCGGGCCGGTAACATCGAACAGGTCGGCGCGCCGCTGGAACTCTACCGCAACCCGGACAACAAATTCGTGGCCGGCTTCATCGGATCGCCTGCGATGAACTTCCTCAATGGTGTTGTGGCCGAAGGTGGCGTCGATGTGCCCGGCCTCGGCCGGACGGTCGCGGTTGAGGCAACCCTGCCCGCGGTCGGAACGGCGGTGACCCTTGGCATCCGGCCCGAGCATCTGGAAGTGCAGATGGGGCAGGGTGCGCTTAAGGCGGAGCTTTCGGAGGCGCTGGGTGGTGTGTCCTACCTGCACCTTGATACGCCCACCGGAGAGCGGATCATCGTTGAGGAGCGCGGCGATGAACGTGCCAGCGAAGGTGACACGGTTGATGTTACATTCGAGGCCCGCCGCGCGATGATCTTCGACAGCAAAACCGAAGCGCGGATCAGATAATTTCGTGAAAGGGAAAATATTTTAGGTTTAAAATATTTTCCCTTGAAGCATTTTGCGACTCATCCTAACGTCTGAGGCATCGGGCGCGGCTCAGCTGCGCGCTGCAGAGGGATGAGCAATGCTGAACTCTTTGTCTTTTCACCCGGAGCCGCATCTTTGTGGCGCAGAGCCTGTGGCTGCGCCAATTTGTCGAAAAGTGTACGGTTTCAGGCAAAAATCGGGTGCTCCAGGAGGTAAAAAAGCAGGGTATGTGCAAGCGTGCCATGTGCCAAATCCCGGTTTCTGCATCTCCTCGCGCACTTATCCCGCCTGCAGCACGGCCGGGGATCAGTGATGCACGCATCCGGACATACGGACAGCTTTGCCCGGGAAAATCTGCCGCCCGGTGACCAGTGGCCCGACCTCCTGCTCGACGGTTTTGACTATCCTGAGCGGCTGAATGCCGCCGCAGAACTGACCGATGCCATGGTCGACAAAGGGTTCGGTGATCACACTGCGCTGATCGGCAACGGCCGGCGGCGCACGTACAAGGAACTCTCTGACTGGACCAACCGCCTGGCGCATGCACTGGTCTCTGATCTGGGCGTGAAACCCGGCAACCGGGTGCTGATCCGTTCCGCCAACAACCCGGCCATGGTGGCCTGCTGGCTGGCGGCGACCAAAGCGGGCGCCGTTGTTGTGAACACCATGCCAATGCTGCGCGCAGGCGAGCTGTCGGCCATCGTCGACAAGGCAGAGGTCAGCCACGCGCTCTGCGACACACGTCTGATGGACGAACTGACGGCCTGTGCCAAAACCAGCAGCTTTCTGAAATCTGTGGTCGGGTTTGACGGCACCTCGAACCATGACGCCGAACTGGACCGCCTGGCGCTGGAAAAACCGGTCAGGTTCGATGCCGTCGACACCGCACAGGACGATGTCGCCCTGCTGGGGTTCACCAGCGGCACAACAGGCGCGCCCAAGGCCACGATGCATTTCCACCGTGACCTGCTGATCATCGCCGATGGCTATGCCCGCGAAGTGCTGGGCGTCACGCCCGAGGATGTTTTTGTCGGCTCTCCGCCGCTGGCCTTTACTTTCGGGCTGGGTGGCCTCGCGATTTTCCCGCTTCGGTTCGGGGCCGCGGCAACGCTTCTCGAAGCCGCGTCGCCCCCGAATATGATCGAGATCATCGAAAAATACCGCGCTACGGTCTGTTTCACGGCGCCCACAGCCTACCGCGCCATGCTTGCCGCGATGGAAGAGGGCGCGGATCTCTCCAGCCTGCGTGCCGCCGTGTCTGCCGGGGAAACGCTGCCTGCGCCGGTCTATGCAGACTGGAAGGCGAAAACAGGCAAGCCAATGCTCGACGGGATCGGCGCGACCGAGCTGCTCCATATTTTCATCTCCAACCGGTTCGACGACCACCGCGCGGCCTGCACCGGCAAGCCGATCACCGGCTACGAGGCAAAGGTCGTCGACGCCGAAGGCCGGGAGGTCCCGCGGGGCACAGTCGGCCGGCTCGCTGTGCGCGGGCCCACCGGGTGCCGCTATCTGGCAGATGACCGTCAGGCGGGCTATGTCTCGGACGGCTGGAACATCACCGGAGACAGTTTTTCCATGGACGCCGACGGCTATCTGCATTTCGCGGCCCGCAACGATGATATGATCGTTTCGTCAGGCTACAATATCGCGGGGCCCGAAGTGGAGGCCGCACTGCTGTCGCACCCTGCGGTGCGGGAATGCGCCGTCGTCGGGTTGCCGGATGAGGCCCGCGGCAGCATCGTTCAGGCACATGTTGTTCTGAATAACGGCGGGGAAGGAAATGATAAAATGATCAAGGAATTGCAGGAGCATGTTAAGGTAAAGATTGCGCCATATAAGTACCCGCGTGATGTGCGCTTTACAGAGGCTCTGCCCAAGACGGCAACGGGTAAGATCCAGCGTTTTGTCCTGCGGTCAGGCGCATGACTGACGACCCCGCGTCCGGTGCAAAAATGGATTTCTCGCAGGACATGTCCTATGGGGATTACCTGCGGCTGCAGTCCGTTCTTGACGCCCAGCATCCGCGTTCGGATGCCCATGATGAGATGCTGTTTATCGTTCAGCACCAGACGTCAGAACTCTGGATGCGGCTCGCGGTTCACGAATTACAGGCTGCGCGTGAGGCCATCGCAACAGGTGATCTGCGGCCGGCTTTCAAGATGCTGTCGCGGGTCGCCCGCATTTTTGAGCAGCTTAACAGCGCCTGGGATGTGCTGCGCACAATGACGCCCAGCGAATATACCGCATTTCGTCCTGCCCTCGGAAATTCCTCGGGATTTCAGTCACATCAGTACCGTCTGATCGAATTTCTGCTGGGCAACCGCAACCGGAAGCTGATGCAGCTGCATCAGCCGGACGCGGGCGCATGGCAGCGACTTGATGATGAGCTTGCACGGGCCAGTCTCTATCAGGTGGCGCTGTCGTTCATGGCGGCGCGTCTCGGTGAAGAGGACCTTTCAGGCCCCGCAGCCGACACCGCATGGGTTTCCATCGAGGCGGTTCAGCTGCAGTGGAAGAAGATATATGAAGACCCCGGAACATACTGGGATGTCTATGAACTGGCGGAGAAACTTGTGGATCTGGAAGACTACTTCCGCCGGTGGCGGTTCAACCATGTGACCACCGTCGAGCGTGTGATCGGCTTCAAACGCGGGACGGGCGGAACCTCCGGCGTGGGATACCTGCGCAGGATGCTTGAGGTAGAGCTTTTCCCTGAGTTATGGCACGTGAGAGGTGTGTTGTAGATGTCTGAGGTTACAAGAAAAAACCTGTTTCAAATTCCTGAAGGCGTCGTCTATCTCGATGGCAATTCGCTTGGCCCGCTGCCCCGTGCTGTGCCTGACGCCCTGGCGTCCGTTCTGCAGGACGAATGGGGCAACCTGCTGATCAAAGGCTGGAACGCAGCCGGGTGGATGGAACAGCCCTCGCGCGTGGGGGGCATCGTCGGCCGGCTGATCGGCGCGCCTCAGGGGTCTGTCGTGATGGGGGATACCCTGTCGATCAAGGTCTACCAGGCCGTCGCCGCCGCGTTGAAGATGCGTCCGGACCGCCGGGTTATTCTGTCGGACACCGGCAACTTCCCGACGGATCTCTATATGGTCGAGGGCCTGATCCGCACGCTCGATCAGGGCTATGAGCTGAGAACCGTCGCGCCCGAAGAGGTCGAAAGTGCGATCAGCGATGACGTGGCGGCGGTTATGCTGACGCAGGTCGATTACCGCACTGGCCGGATGCATGACATGAACGGGCTGACCGCGCGGGCACATGCGGCAGGGGCCGTGATGATCTGGGATCTGGCGCATTCTGCAGGCGCCATTCCCGTCGATCTGGCCGCCAGCCACGCAGAGCTGGCCGTGGGGTGCACGTACAAATATCTCAACGGGGGTCCGGGCGCGCCCGCCTTCATCTACGTCCGGCCGGATCTCGCAGACAGTATTGATCCCGCGCTCAGCGGCTGGCTGGGGCATGAGCAACCTTTTGAATTTATGCTGAATTACCAGCCGGGTGCGGGCATCGAGCGCATGCGTGTGGGCACGCCGCCGGTTTTGCAAATGGCTGCGCTGGAGTTTGCAATGAAGGCCTGGGAAGGCATCGACATGCAGGACGTGCGCGCAGCGTCCGTCGCGCTGCAGGAACAGTTTATCGCCGGTGTCGAAGCGGCAGCCCCACAGCTTGAACTGGTCAGCCCGCGCGATCCGGCAATACGCGGCAGTCAGGTGTCTTTCCGCTTTGAACACGGATACGCGGCGATGCAGGCGCTGATCCACGAAGACGTCATCGGCGACTTCCGGGCGCCCGACATCATGCGCTTTGGCTTCACGCCGCTCTATCTCGATAAGGCGGATGTTGAAATTGCGGTGGAACGTATCGCGCGGGTCATGCAGGATCGCCTCTGGGATAACCCGACATTCAGAACACGCAACAGGGTCACCTGACGCGGCAATCAGGGTGCAGCAGGCACCTCACAAAAAGGGCCGGAACGGGTCCGGAACATGGGAGTAATGGGATGAAACTCAGATCACTGGTACTGGCGGCAGGTGTTGCCGCCGCCGGCAGCCTGGCACTGGCGGACGGCCATGCGGGCAAGGTTAAGGTCGGCATGATCACCACACTGTCGGGCGGGGGCGCGGGCCTCGGCATTGACGTGCGCGACGGCTTTATGCTAGCCGCCAAAATGGCCGGCAACGACAATCTGGAGGTGGTCATCGAGGACGACCAGCGTAAACCGGAAATTGCGGTGCAGCTGGCCGACAAGATGATCCAGTCCGAAAAAGTCGACGTAATGACCGGCATCATCTGGTCCAACCTCGCGATGGCCGTGGTGCCTGCCGCTACGGCTCAGGGCAAGTTTTACCTCTCGCCCAACGCTGGTCCCTCGGCGCTGGCAGGCAAGGGCTGTCACCCGCTCTATTTCAATGTGGCCTGGCAGAACGACAACCTGCACGAGGCGGCGGGCGCCTACGCCAATGATGCAGGCTACAAAAACACCTTTATCCTGGCACCCAACTACCCCGCCGGGCAGGACGCGCTGACCGGTTACAAACGCATGTATGGCGGTGATCTGGCCGGCGAGGTCTACACCAAACTGGGCCAGACCGACTATGCCGCCGAGATCGCCCAGATCCGGGCCTCCGGTGCGGATTCGGTCTTCTTCTTCCTGCCGGGCGGCATGGGGATCTCTTTCCTCAAGCAATACGCAGGTTCCGGCGTTGACCTGCCGGTGGTCGGCCCCGCGTTCAGCTTTGACCAGGGCATCCTGCAGGCCGTGGGCGAGGCAGCCCTGGGTGTGAAAAACACCAGTCAGTGGAACAAGGACATCGACAATGCGGCCAACAAGGCTTTTGTTGACGCCTTCCAGGCCGAATACGGACGGCTGCCCTCGCTTTATGCCAGCCAGGGCTTTGACACCGCGAACCTGCTGCTGAGCGCCATGGCCAAAGCCGATGTCAGCGACGCAGACGCCTTCCGTGCGGCGCTTGCGGCGGCTGAATTCGACTCCGTGCGCGGCGATTTCGCCTTCGGGCCGAACCAGCATCCGGTGCAGGACTTCTATGTCCGCGAGGTGATCAAAGAGGGTGACGTCTTCACCAACAAAATCATCGGCGCCAGCCTGACAGACCACGGCGACGCCTACGCCGCGGACTGCAGCTACTGACCTGACCACCGCCTGCGGGTCACCCGCGGGCGGCATTTTACCCCACGCATCGAAACACCCGCGTCCGCGGGCCAGAGAGCGCAACCCTCATGTCAACCATTCTGCTTATCGAACAGGTGCTCAACGGGCTGCAGTCCGGTGTGATGCTCTTTCTGATGGCCGCCGGGCTTACGCTCATTTTCGGCGTCATGGGGCTGATCAATCTGGCGCATGGCTCGCTCTATATGATCGGGGCCTTTGCGGCGGCGGCTGTGGCGGGGGCAACGGGGTCCTTTGTGCTCGCCCTGATTGCCAGCCTGGTGGCTGCCGCCGCGGCCGGGGCAGTGGTTGAACTGACCGTGATCCGCCGGCTCTATGACCGCGATCACCTCGATCAGGTGCTGGCCACTTTTGCACTCATCCTGATTTTCTCCGAAGGCACCCGCTGGGTCTTCGGCTCATTCCCGCTCTTTCTGGACATTCCCGCCGCTCTCGCAGGGCCGGTGATGCTGCCGGGCGGCATCCAGTACCCGCTTTACCGGCTGGTGATCATCGGTGTCGGTCTGATCGTTGCCATCGGTCTTTTCCAGCTGATTGCCCGCACGCGCATCGGCATCCGCATCCGGGCGGGCGAAAGCGACCGGGAAATGATCGCAGCCCTTGGTGTCGATATCTCCAGGCTGTACACCATTGTCTTCGCCCTGGGTGCAGCACTGGCGGGGCTCGCCGGCGCGCTGGTCGGGGCCATCCAGTCGGTGCAGGTGGGCATGGGCGAGCCGGTGCTGATCCTGGCCTTTGTGGTCATCGTGATCGGCGGCATCGGGTCGATCAAAGGGGCGCTTGTGGGCGCGCTGCTGGTCGGGCTGACGGACACGTTGGGGGGCGTGCTGCTGCCCGGGTTTTTCGCCACCTTCATGGAGCCGTCGGCGGCCACCGCCATCGGATCATCGCTGGCGTCCATGTCGATCTACATCCTCATGGCGGGCGTGCTGCTGTTCCGGCCTACCGGCCTTTACGGGGGCCAGTGACATGACGCGCGCCTCCCTGATCAACCTCATCCTCTTTGCCATGCTTCCCGTCACGGCGGGCGTGGCGCTGATGCTGGACGAACCCTTTATCATCACGCTGGCGACCAAGGTGGCGATCCTGGCGCTGGCGGGGGTGGGCCTCAACATCGCGCTCGGTCTGGGTGGTCTGGTCAGCCTTGGCCATGCCGCATTTTTCGGGATCGGCGGTTATGCCATGGGCATTCTTGCCAGCCACGCCCAGAGTTTCACCCCGCTCATGGAGGCCCCATTCCTGATCGAGGGCACCAAATCCATGCCGGTGATCTGGCTGGTAGCGGTCATCACCGGCGCGCTGGCGGCGCTGGCCATCGGTGCGCTCAGCCTGCGGACCTCGGGCGTCTATTTCATCATGATCACGCTCGCCTTCGGGCAGATGCTCTATTATTTCGCGATCAGCTGGCCCGCCTATGGTGGTGAGGACGGCCTCTCGATCTGGGTGCGCAACGGTTTTCCGGGCATGAACACGCTCGATCCCATTCAGTTTTTCATCATCGCCTTTGTGATCCTGGCGCTGGTACTCTGGGGGGCAGGGCGGCTGGCCACATCGCCCTTTGGTCTCGCACTCAGTGCCGCGCGCCAGAACGCCGACCGGGTCGAAACTGTGGGGCTGTCCCCCTACCGGCTGCGGCTGGTGGCCTTCGTCATTTCGGGTGCTGTCACGGCACTGGCCGGCGCGCTTTTCGCGGATCTCAACCGTTTCGTCAGCCCCACCATGCTCAGCTGGCACACCTCCGGTGAGATCATGATCTTCATCATTCTGGGTGGTGTGGGGCGGCTTTTTGGTCCGGTGGCGGGGGCGGCACTCTTTATTCTGCTGGAACATGTGCTGGGGGGCATCAGCGATTTCTGGCACGTTTATCTGGGCCTTCTGCTGTTGCTGGTCGTGCTCTTTGCGCGTGGCGGCATCATCGGTGCGCTGGCCGGGCGGGAGGTGGCGCATGACTGAACCGCTGCTGCGCATCGAGGGGCTGAACAAAGCATTCGGCGCGCTCAAAACCACGGATGATGTCTCGTTAACGCTGGTGCCGGGCGAGATCCATGCGCTGATCGGGCCCAACGGGGCGGGCAAATCCACGCTGATCAAACAGATCGCGGGTGGCCTGGCACCCGATGCAGGCCGGATTCTCTTTGACGGGCGGGACATCACCGCGCTGCCCACTGCCGCCCGGGCGCGTGCGGGGCTGGGGCGCACCTTCCAGATCTCTGCGCTGGCGATGGAATACACCGTGCTGCAGAACGCCATGCTGGGCGCGCTGGGGCAGGCGGGTTCTGTCTGGCGGTTTTTCCGGCCGGTCATGAAAGACCGTGTCCTGCGCGCCGCCGCCGAAGAAGCGCTGGCGCGCGTCGGGCTTAGTGATCTCGCCGCGCGGCGCACCGCCGAGCTCAGTCATGGCCAGCGCCGCCTGCTGGAGGTGGCGGTCGCACTGACCCTGAAACCGCGCGCCTTTCTGATGGACGAACCGATGGCCGGACTGGGCACGGACGGATCGCAGAAACTCACCGGGTTTCTCGACCGGTTGCGCGCTGAGGCGCCGATCCTGCTCGTTGAGCACGATATGGATGCGGTATTTGCCCTCGCAGACCGCATTTCCGTGCTGGTCTACGGACGTATCATTGCCACCGGCACCGCCGCTGAAATCCGCAGCAACCCGGAAGTGCGTGAAGCCTATCTCGGCGAGGAGGCCACCGCATGAGCTTTCTCAGCCTCACAGGTGTTACCGCTTCCTACGGTCCCGCACAGGCCCTTTTCGGTGTCGATCTGGCACTGGCCGAAGGCAAGGTCTGCGCCCTCATGGGCCGCAACGGTATGGGCAAATCGACAACCGTCAAAGTGATCTGCCGGCTGCTGGGGCACAGCGGTGGCAGCGTCACCTTTGACGGGCGCGACATTGCGGGCCTGCCCCCGCACAGGGCCGCGCGCCTCGGGCTGGGCCTCGTGCCCGAAGGACGGCGCTGTTTTCCGAACCTCACCGTGCATGAAAATCTGATTGCCGCGGCCCGGCCGGGCGACTGGGATTTCCGGCGCGTGGCCGGGATTTTCCCACGTCTTGAAGAACGCCGGGACCAGATGGCGGCCTCACTCTCGGGCGGCGAACAGCAGATGCTGGCCATCGGCCGCGCCCTGATGACAAACCCGCGTCTGCTGATCCTTGATGAGGCGACAGAGGGTCTGGCGCCCGTGGTCCGCCAGGAAATCTGGAGCGCTGTGCGCCGCCTCAGATCTGAAACAGGCATGGCCATTCTGCTGGTCGACAAATCCCTCTCGGAACTGCGCCAGGTGGCGGACAGTGCCGTTATTCTTGAACGCGGCACCTCCGTCTGGGCCGGTGCCATGAGTGATGTCAGCCCCGCGCTGGCCGACCAGTATCTCGGCGTGTAACGCGCCGCTCATCTGAAAGGAGCCTATGATGGCCCACCGGATCATTCACCCCGACGGCTGGAAAGCGGCCAAAGGCTATGCCAACGGCGTGCTCTGCGCGGACGGCACGCTCTATGTGGGCGGCCAGATCGGCTGGACCGCGGATCAGGTGTTTGAAGCGCATGACTTCATCGGCCAGATGCGCCAGGCGCTGCAGAATATCCGCGCGGTGGTCGAGGCGGCGGGCGGTGCGCCTGAACATATCACGCGCCTGACCTGGTATGTGACGGACAAGAAAGAATACCTCGCCGCCCAGGGAGAGGTTGGTGCCGCCTACCGCGATGTGATGGGGCGGCATTTCCCGGCGATGACCATGGTCGTTGTCGCGGGCCTCGTTGAGGACGAAGCCCGGGTCGAGATTGAGGCCACCGCCGTTATCGCCTGAGATCAGGCGCGCCAGGGCATCGCCTGCGTGGCACAGAAAACCACTGCGGCCAGGCTCACGATGGTCGGGCCGGTGGGCGTATCCATCGCAAAAGAAACCAGCAACCCGCCCAGGGCAGAGGTCCCGCCGATGAGCATGGCAACCACGGCCATGGCTTCCGGTGTCCGGGTCAGCGGTCTTGCCGCCGCCGCCGGAATGATCAGCAACGCCGCGATCAGCAGGGCGCCCACCACCTTGATCGCCACCGCCACTGTCACCGCCAGCGCCAGTGTCAGCACCAGCTGTTCCCGGCGCGGATTGACGCCCGAGGCCTGTGCCAGATCAGGGCTCAGAGTGGCAGACAGCAGTGCTGACCAGCGCCATACCATAAGCGCCGTGACAACTGCCGCACCGCCCCAGATCAGCGCCAGCCCGGCCTTGGAGACGGCCAGAATATCGCCCACCAGATAGCCCATCAGATCCACACGCAGCCCCGGCACCAGCGACACCGCCACCAGCCCCAGCGCAAGTGCCGCATGCGCAAAAACGCCCAGCAGGGCATCACTGCTGACACCGCGCCCGGCAAGGACCGTCAGCCCCAGCGCCATGGCCATGGCCATCATCAGAACGCCACCCGTTATGGGCAGTTCAAGCGACAGCGCCAGGGCCACGCCCAGGATTGCCGCATGGCTGGTGGCATCGCTGAAATAGGCCATGCGCCGCCAGATCACAAAACATCCCAGCGGGGCCGCAGCCAGCGCCACGCCCAGCCCGGCAAGGGCCGCGCGCACCATAAAATCGTCAAGCATTATTCAGCCGCCTCGCGTTTCGCAGACCCTGCAGGCGCGTGATCATGATCGCAGTCCGGGCCGTGACTGTGGCTGTGCTCGTGCCGGTACAGCGCCAGCGCGCCGCGGGTGCCCGTGCCAAAGAGAGCGCGGTATTCCGGGGCGCTTGCCACGATCTCCGGCGTGCCCTCGCAGCAGATATGCCCGTTCACACAGAGCACCCGGTCGGACGCGGCCATTACGACATGCAGGTCATGGCTGACCATCAGCACCGCGCAGCCCGTTTCCTGGCGGACGGTGGCGATCTGCTGATAAAACGCGGCCGATCCGGGCTGATCAAGGCCTTGCGTCGGCTCATCCAGCACCAGCAGATCAGGCGCGTCCAGCAGGGCGCGCGCCAGCAGCACGCGCTGAAACTGACCACCGGACAGATCACGCATCTGTCTGTTGCCAAGACCGGGCACGCCCGCCTCCGCAAGCACCTCCTCTGCGCGCGCCGGTGATATCCGGCGGGGCAGGCCCAGAAACCGCGTCACCGTCAGCGGCAGTGTCGCATCAATGGCCAGCGACTGCGGCACATAGCCGATCTTCAGTTTTCGGGCCCGCGTCACCGTGCCCACGGCCGGGGCCAGCGCGCCGATGCAGGCGCGGATCAGGCTGGATTTACCGGATCCGTTCGGCCCCACGATTGTGACGATCTCACCCGGCGCGATGCTCAGGTTCACGTCGCGCAGGACCGTCTGCCCGCCATAGGCAAGGCTGAGGTCCCGTGTCTCCAGCAGCGCGCTCATGCGGCGTGATCCGGCTGGCATTCCGGGCAGAGACCCTGGGCTTCAACCACCGTGCGTTCAATCTGAAATCCGGCCTCCTGCGCGGCCTTGTCAAGGCGGCCCGCAGCCGGGGCTGTATTGGCTTCGGCCACGGAATTGCAGCCGCGGCAGATCAGAAAGGCAGGGGCGTGATCGCCGCCGCTGTGGGTGCAGGCGACATAGGCGTTCAGCGCCTCGATCTTGTGTGCCAGACCTGCACGCACCAGAAAATCGAGGGCGCGGTAGGCGACGGGTGGCTGCGAGCCCAGGCCCTCTGCCGCCAGCCGCGCCAGCAGGTCATAAGCCCCGACCGCACGATGCTCGTCCAGCAGGATTTCCAGCGTCCTGCGGCGTACTGGCGTCAGGTTCAGGCGCAGCTCTTTGCAGCGTGCTTCTGCCCGGGCAATCATGTCTGACATGCAGTCATCATGGTTGTGACACGGGAAACCTCTGGCTGGCATGGATGCCTCCGTCAGATTTGCGATTGATATGTTATAACATCCCTGTTACGGGACCTCTGCGTTATTCACAAGGGGGTACTATGATGCGTTTTTCTGTTCTGACAGCCGGTGGGCTGATGATTGCCGGTGCTGCTTATGCCGAAGCGCCGCGCGTGGTGACAGACATTGCCCCCGTACACAGTCTGGTGGCGCAGGTGATGGCAGGTGCAGGGTCACCTGATCTGCTGGTGCCGCCCGGTGCCTCGCCCCACGCCTACGCCATGCGCCCCTCTGAGGCGCGCGCGCTGTCGCAGGCAGATGTCGTGTTCTGGATCGGCCCGGAACTGACCCCCTGGCTCGAAGGTCCCGTTGAAACACTGGCCGGCGATGCCCGGCATGTGTCTTTGACCGAAGCGCCCGGCATGGTGCTGCTGGAGTTCCGGGAGGGCGAGAATTTCGAAGCCCACGATCACGCGCATGATGAACACAGCGGCGAAAAACATGATGACCACGGCCATGAAGATCATGACGGGGATCACGCGGCCGAAAAACACGACGATCATGACCACGACGCGCATGATGATCATGCGCACGATGAACATGATGACCATGACAAGCATCATGATGAGGCCGAAGGTCACGATCACGACGAACATGATCATGACAAAGAGCACAAAGAAGCCGGTCACGACGACCATGATGACCATGGCGATGAACACGCCGGGCATGAGGGTCACGCCCATCACGGCAGCACCGACCCGCATCTGTGGCTCGACCCTGCAAACGCGCAAGCCTGGCTGACACATATCAGCGCCATTCTGTCCGAACAGGATCCTGAGAATGCAGATCTCTATGCTGAAAATGCACGCAAGGCCGCTGTGGAACTGACGGCTCAGCAGGCCGCGATTTCAGAGCAGCTGGCCCCCTTTGCGGATAAACCCTTCGTCGTCACGCATGACGCCTATCACTATTTCGAGGCGCGCTTTGGAGTAACAGCAGTTGGCGCGATCACGCTCGCCGATGATGGCCCGGCCAGCGCCGGTCATCTGGCCGAAGTGCGTGAGACAGTGGAGCGCACCGGAGCCACCTGTGCGCTGAATGATCCCGCATCGGGCGAGGGGCTGATCGATGCGCTCACCACGGACGGCGCGCTGCGTATCGCCACGGCCAGCCCGACCGGCGCCGGTTTCGAGCCGGGTCCTGCCTTTTACCCGGACATGCTGCAGAACATTGCGGACGCGCTGACAGACTGCCTCGGCAGCAGCTGATATGCCCGCAGGCCGGGCTGGCCCTGCGTCAGCCCGGCGGCACCCTGTCATCATCCTGCGCCAGCACGCTCAGCATCTGAAGATCGGTTGGTTCCGGTGCGGCACCCGCCCGTGTCAGCAGGGCATGCACCTGCCCACGGTGATGGGTCTGATGGTTGACCATATGGGCAAAATTGAAGCCGAAACTTGTCTCGACCGCCTCCGTGCCCCTGATCCAGCGCACCGGTCTGGCCAGATCTTCCAGGGTCAGACCGTCAGCCAGCGCAACGATCTCATCATCCAGCGCCGCGCGGTCCCGCACATAGACCGCCCAGTCACGGGGCGTGTCGGTATAGGGATGCTCCTTGCCGATCCGGGCGGCAGTTTCCGCGTCCTCGTTCAGACGCGCCAGCCAGACCCGGTCGTCCCACAGAATATGGTTGAGAGACCCGGCAATGGACCCGAAAAACGCCCCACCGTCCCGCCAGCGCTCTGCATCTGACAGACCATCCGCGGCCCCGACCAGCGACCGGTTCTGCCAGCGGTTATACCGCGCCATGGTCCGCGCGTAATGCAGTGTGATCATGCTGTGCCTCCGGATGCCGGTCCTGGCAGCAAACTTATACCGCTGGAATGCTTATCAGCCGAGCGGACGACGCTGCCGTGCTGATTTTTCAGCCAAATGACCACTTCTTGTTTCTTAGGTGAACCAACGATACCGTTTTCGAACAAGAAGGGGGAGATCAATGTCATTTACACAAAGTGATTTAGATGCGCTTGCGCAGAGTTACACCGATGCATGGAACTCGAAAGTTCCAGAAAACGTCGCTTCATTCCACAGACAAAGCAGCAGCATAGTAATCAATCAAGGCGAACCATCGGTCGGCCATTCAGGGCTTACCGAGATGGCGGCTGGCTTCCACGCAGACGTTCCGGATCTGCAGCTAACCTGTAACGGTATTCGCGGTGCTGGAAACCACGTGATCTATCTTTGGACGTTCACAGGACATCACGCCGACACCGGCAATGCCTTGAATGTGAAGGGTTGGGAAGAGTGGGAACTCGACGAGGACATGAAAGTCACATCTTCGTTGGGTTGGTTTGATGGAGAAGACTACGAGCGGCAAGTGGTTGGCAAAAACAGCTAATTGAGCCCGACTTTAAAGAACCGATCTAAAACAGACGTTTGTTCAATGCGCAGCATCAGTCAAAGTGGGCTCTCAGCAGACCTCCACGCCACCGCACACAAAAAACCCCGCCTCATCTCTGAGGCGGGGCTCGTTTGCGAATTAGGCACAAAGGTCAGACTGCGATTTTACCGCCGCCCTGTTTGGTGACCACAACCACTGACGGTCGTGGCGGCATGGCCGGGTCGAAATCCGGCCAGCGTGTCGCAGGGTCTTCAAAGGTCGAGTTGCGCTCGAAGCCCTTGAAATCCTTGGTGCCATCCGTGCCCGGGTGCTGTACGGCCAGGAACAGCGTCTCGCCGCTGTCGTGGAAATACGGACCGCAGAGCTCGCCGCCGACGGGGCAGCGGAAGAAGAGCCTCGACGTTCCGCGCAGCTCGCCGCTTGTCTCCAGCGCGTAGAGCCCGTCGGATTTGCCCGTCTTGCCCCAGCCGCTGCCCTGGTCGGTCGAGATCCAGAGCCGGCCATCGGCGTCGATCGCGGCATTGTCGGGCGAGCCGAACCAGCCGTTTTCCGACGTTTCCGGGTTCCACTGGGCACCCACTTCGGCAATCGTCGGATCCCCGCATTTCACCAGGATCGACCAGGTGCCTGTGGTCGCCGCGTGATCGCCACCGGCCTCTTTGATCTCGATGATATGCCCGAAAGAGCTTTCCGCCCGCGGGTTCGCCGCGTTCACCTGATCCGGTTTGCGCCGGGTGTTGTTGGTCAGCATCAGATAGGCGGTGCCATCGGGCCCGGGCTGGGCGTCTTCCGGACGGTCCATCGGGGTCGCGCCCAGCAGGTCAGCCGCAATCCGGGTGTCGATCAGCACATCGGCCTGGCTTTCAAAACCGTTCTCAGCGGTCAGCGGGCCCTCACCATGCACCAGCGGCATCCATTCCACCGTGCCGTCCGCATCAAAGCGTGCCACATAGAGCGTCCCGTCTGACAGCAGCGAACTGCCAAAGCCCGCGTCGTCCGTGACAGTCCCGTTCGAGACATACTTGTACTGATAGTCAAAACGGTTGTCGTCGCCGGAATAGACCACCAGCTTGCCGCTGGACGAGATGGTGGTTTCCGCACCCTCGTGACGGAACCGCCCCAGGGCTGTGTGTTTGATCGGCTTCGCATCCGGGTTGCGCGGGTCCACCTCGACGATCCAGCCCCAGCGGTTGGGCTCATTGGGCTCTTTGTCGATGTTCCAGCGGTCATGATACTGGCCCCAGGCATACCAGCGGCCCGGCACGCCATAGCGTTTCATGTTGGCCGCTTCAGGTTGCGCCGAAATGTCGGGCTTGCCATCGGCGTCGACTTTATCGCTCCAGAAATAGCCGTGGAAGTTCTCCTCCGCCATCAGGTAGGTGCCCCAGGGCGTCATACCGCCCGCACAGTTGTTTACGGTGCCGATCACGGTCAGGCCGTCGGGGTCTGCGTTGGTTTTCATCCGCGCGTGGCCGGCGGCGGGGCCACCAATGGTCATCTCGGTGTTCAGCGGCGTAATGCGGCGGTTGTACCGGCTGTCGCGCACCAGCGCCCATTTGCCGTCATCGCCCTGCGCGATCTCGACGACAGTGCCGCCGTGTGCTGCCATTTCGATGTCCACCAGCTCTTTGGTCATGCCCTTAAAGCCATCGCGGTCCTGGCGGCCCAGCCCCGGGAACATAACCTCTTCGTTGGTGTATTCGTGGTTCACGCAGAGCAGACCGCGCGTGCCGTCGTCGTTCAGCGCGGTGAAGCCAACGTAATCGTTGTTGTACCCGAACTGCTGCAGTTGCGCTTCAACCGTCTGGTTCATTACATCAAACTCGGGTGCGTCCGCGGTGATCGGATCGCCCCAGCGCAGCAGTACATCCGCGTTGTAACCGTCGGCGATATGGTGCGTTTCGTCGTTGCCCCAGGTCAGTTCCTCAAAATTGTAGCGCCCTGCGGCAGCGGCAGACGCCTGTTTCGGTGCGATCATTGCCGAGGTGCCAAAAAGCGCGGTGGTGGCGCTGACGCCCAGAATGCCCTTCATCACATCGCGGCGGCCATAGCGCGTGTTGATCACATCTCCGATCGTGCGGCTCAGGTTCGGGTTTGTGGGGATGTCGTCAAAGGCCTCAAAGGCTTCTGCCTTATTGCCGTGTTCGGGGTCATTGATAATGCTGTTGCGGTCCATTTCTGGCTCCCTTGCTGGAAATCTTCTGGCGTCGCACAGCCGGCGAATCCCGGACTGTGCAGGTCCTGGTTTTCAATGCCCGTTTCTGATGACGGCTCTGTGACACCCGACCCGCGTACAACCCTGACGGGTGGTTTTCGCTATTGCAAGACTTTTACGAGAGGGCAGCGATCAGGCCCGGGATCTGCTTGCGGAACGGAAAGAAGCCCCTGGTGGCATGGGGCCAGGCCCGCTGATCCCAGGCCCGCGTCATCCGCACAAGGCGCGGCATACCCGGGCGCGCGGCAGCAGCAGCAAGGCAGTCTGCTACGGCTCCGGCAGGCGCTGTCGGGGTAACGATCTGCTCCAGATCATGTGCCATGGCCCAGGCTTCCAGTGCGTCGGGGCCCTCCAGGCGTTCAGGGGTGTCTCCGATCTGGCCGGCCCAGCGGTTGGCCGTGTCCTGCAGGGCACCGGCCCGGAACGCGGGGACATGCGGGGCCGGGTGCAGCGGCGTGAAACCGGTCTGCGGGGCCAGTACTGCCGCGGCCGTAATCTCCGTGCTCTGCAGCACGAACTCCGGGCTCAGATCGTCCTCATGCAGCAGGAACCCGGTGCGCAGACCCGGGCGCGGGGCGGCGGGCGGGGGCAGAATGCCCGCCGCCGGCGGGGCAGGGGCCTCGATGGCCCGTGCCTCGCCTGCCAGCTGCCACTTCGGGTGAAACCGCCCGTCGGTGTACTTCGAAATATTGGACGTCCGCGCCAGATAGGTCTTGCCCGGCGTCTGAATGCCCGCAACCCAGCGCCAGCTCAGCGTGTTGGAGGCCGGGTCCCCGTCCAGCAGATGGCGCAGAAAGAAATCCGCGCCGAGCTCCCAGGGCAGCTCCAGCGTGAAAATCCAGATCGAGGCGAACCACATCCGTGCGTGATTGTGCAGATACCCCGTCTTAACCAGCTCCCGGGCCCAGGCGTTGAAACACTCAATATCCGTTGCACCGCTGCACGCCGCTTCCCAGCGGTCGCGCAGCCCGCTCTGGGTCTGCACATCATCGAGGCACCGGCGCAGATCGGCCTGATACCGGTCCCAGACAGCCGGGCGCAACTGCAGCCAGCCCTTCCAGTAGGTGCGCCAGAAAACCTCCTGAATGAACTTTTCCGCAGCCGCCGGACTGTGCCGCCCCAGCACTGTGCGGACCACTTCCTCTTCGGTAATCAGCCTGCAGCGCAGCCAGGGTGACAGGGCCGACACGGCGTCATGCGCGCCGGGGCCAAAGTCGTAATTGCGCCGCGCGGCATAGTCGCGCCCGGCCTTCGGGGCAAAGGCGGCAAGGCGCTCCAGCGCGGTTGTCCGGTCGGGCGGGAAAAGGGTCAGTGCATCCATGCGGCGCTACATGGGGCCCGCGCCGCGGGTTTCAACGCAGAGTGGCAGGATTTGCGCCCGCCCCCTTGCAGCCCCCCGGTGGCGATACTAATGTTTCATCAACGGTCCGTGAGGTATGGTCTTCGCGGACAACAGCAGACAGGCATCCCTCATGAAAGATCCGATTGAAACCTATATGAATCTCGTTCCCATGGTCGTGGAACAGACCAGCCGGGGCGAGCGCGCCTACGACATCTTTTCGCGCCTGCTCAAGGAGCGGATCATCTTCGTCAACGGCCCGATCCACAGCGGGATGAGCCACCTGGTGGTCGCCCAGCTGCTGCACCTTGAGGCCGAGAACCCGACCAAGGAAATCAGCGTTTACGTGAACTCACCTGGTGGCGAGGTGACGGCGGGTCTCTCGATCTATGACACCATGCAGTACATCAAGCCCAAGGTCTCGACCCTGATCTGCGGCATGGCTGCCTCGATGGGCTCGGTCATCGCCATCGGGGGCGAAAAGGGCATGCGTTTCGCACTCCCCAATGCCGAAGTGATGATCCACCAGCCCTCCGGCGGGTCGCAGGGTAAGGCCGAAGACATCCTGATCTCCGCCCGTCACATCGAACGGACGCGGGAACGGATGTACCAGCTTTACGTGAAACACTCCGGCCAGACCCTCAAAGCCGTGCAGAAGGCGCTCGACCGTGACCTCTGGATGACACCCGAGGAAGCCAAGGACTGGGGTCATATTGACGAGATCGTTGAAAACCGCGGCAAGGACGAGGACGACAGCTGAACGATGCGCCCGGGTGCACAGTGAGTTTACCATTTAGCGATTGTGGACCTGTCAGCGCTGGCTTAAGCTGGCATAAAGGAGCCGGTGCACCCTGCATTACGGGGCGCCGGACACCACCAAGGACCTGAAAGGGTTGACATGGCTACGAATTCGAGTGGCGACAGCAAAAACACGCTTTACTGCAGTTTCTGCGGGAAAAGTCAGCACGAGGTGCGCAAGCTGATCGCGGGACCAACGGTGTTTATCTGCGACGAATGCGTCGAACTCTGCATGGACATCATCCGTGAAGAGACCAAAGCCTCCGGGCTCAAGGCCACCGATGGTGTGCCCACACCCAAAGACATCTGCGAGGTTCTGGACGATTACGTGATCGGTCAGGCGATGGCCAAACGCGTGCTCTCGGTCGCGGTGCACAACCACTACAAACGTCTCAATCACGCCCAGAAGGGTGGCGATATCGAGCTGGCGAAATCCAACATCCTGCTGATCGGCCCCACCGGCTGCGGCAAGACGCTGCTGGCTCAGACGCTGGCGCGCATCCTTGATGTGCCCTTCACGATGGCCGATGCGACCACACTGACTGAAGCGGGCTATGTGGGTGAGGATGTCGAGAACATCATCCTCAAGCTGCTCCAGGCCTCCGAGTACAACGTCGAGCGGGCACAGCGCGGCATCGTCTATATCGACGAGGTCGACAAGATCACCCGCAAGTCCGAAAACCCCTCGATCACCCGCGACGTCTCGGGCGAGGGTGTGCAGCAGGCGCTGCTGAAACTGATGGAAGGCACCGTGGCGTCGGTCCCGCCCCAGGGCGGCCGCAAGCATCCGCAGCAGGAATTCCTGCAGGTGGACACCACGAACATCCTCTTTATCTGCGGCGGTGCCTTTGCCGGTCTCGACAAGATCATCGCGGCGCGCGGCAAAGGCTCGGCCATGGGCTTCGGCGCTGATGTACGCGACAATGACGAGCGCGGCGTGGGCGAGATCTTTACCGACCTCGAACCCGAGGATCTGCTGAAGTTCGGCCTGATCCCCGAATTCGTTGGCCGTCTGCCGGTGCTGGCAACGCTCGAGGATCTGGACGAGGACGCGCTGGTAACCATCCTGACCCAGCCCAAGAACGCTCTGGTGAAACAGTACCAGCGACTCTTTGAGCTGGAGGATACACAGCTGACCTTTACCGACGATGCGCTGCTGGCCATCGCCAAACGGGCCATCGAACGCAAGACCGGTGCGCGCGGGCTGCGCTCCATTCTGGAGGACATCCTGCTGGATACGATGTTCGATCTCCCGGGGCTTGAGTCGGTGACCGAGGTTGTGGTGAACGAAGAAGCCGTGAATTCTGATGCGTCACCTCTGATGATCCACGCCGATACCGAAAAGGAACCGGCCAGCGCCGGCTGACCGGATCAACTCTGAAAATTTCCGCGAAAGGCAGGCACAGAGCCTGCCTTTTGTGATTCAGAACCGCGCGGCAAAGCGTTAACAGGGCGTAGCAGCAGCGCGCGCGGCGCACCGACGCAATACCGACGTGAAACCGACGTCTTACCGACGCGGCACCGACACCAGAAAGAAGGGCTCGACTATGACCATCACACGCATCCATTCCGGCGGAGAATTCGAGCCGAAAATCGGCTATTGCCGCGCGGTCGTCGCGGGCGGCTGGGTTCATGTGGCAGGCACCGTCGGGCACGGCACCACGGCGGTGGAACAGTGCCGGTCCGCGCTGGAAATCATCGGTAAGGCACTGGCCGAGGCGGGCTGCAGTTTTGCGGACGTGGTGCGGGTCACATATATGCTGCCCGACCGCGAAGAGTTCCCGCCCTGCTGGCCGATGCTGCGCGAGGCGTTCGGCGAGAACCCACCGGCAGCCACCATGATCGAATGCGGTCTGATCACCCCCGAAGACCGCATCGAGATTGAGGTGACGGCCCTTTTGCCCGGCGCGGGGTGACGCGGGCAGAAAGCCGCGGGCCGGGGGCTCTATCGTGCTGGACCTTTGCGGCCTGATCCGCCATATGTGAAACAACAGTGCGACCGGAGATCTGACCCATGGGCATTCTGAACACATTGCTGCGCGCCGTGACGTGGTGGAACGGCCAGACGCTGAACACTCAGCTCTGGACATCGCGCCACGGCGTAAAGGTGGGCGAGGACAGCCAGGGGAATGTTTTCTATGAAAACAAGGACAAGTCACGCCGCTGGGTGATCTACAACGGCGAGGCCGAGCCCAGCCGTGTGGACCCGGACTGGCACGGATGGCTGCATCACACCTGGGAAGAGCCGCCCACCGATACGCCGCTGAAACACAAATCCTGGGAAAAGCCGCATCAGGAAAATCTGACCGGCACTGCACTCGCCTATGCGCCCACCGGGTCGATCCGCCGTGGCGATCCCGCACCGCGCAGCGACTATGAGGCCTGGACGCCGGAGTAAGCGCTGATGTCTGAGAATACCACCGAAGTTCTGACGGGGGCGGCCGTTCTTGCAGCGGCCGTTGCCTTTGTTGTCTATGCCGGGCAGGTGTCCGGGTTTTCCGGCGGCGCGCCGACCTATCCGCTCGAGGCCAGTTTCCGCAGCCTTGAAGGGGTCAGCGTCGGTACAGACGTGCGCCTTGCGGGTGTGCGGGTGGGCTCGGTCACCGATGTCGTTCTGAACCCGGAAACCTACCGTGCGGACACCACTGTGTCTGTTCAGCGCGGTGTCGAGATACCCGATGACAGCGCGATCATCATTTCTTCTGAGGGGCTGCTGGGCGGCAATTTTGTTGAGATCGTTCCCGGCGGATCACCGTTCTTTTACGAAGAGGGTGACACCATCGAAGACACGCAGGGTGCGGTCAGCCTGATCAGCCTTCTGCTGAAGTTTGTGAGCGGCCAGACCGAATGATACGTGCGGCCGTTCTGGCGCTGGCGCTTGCCGGTGGCCCTGCAGCGGCGCAGCAGGCGGCAACTGACGCTCCGGGCGTGGTGCTGCGCGGCCTTGATAAGATCAACGGGCTCGTCTTCGATATCGAACTGCCGGTCGGTCAGACCGCAAGTTTTGGTGATCTGCGGATTTCCCTTTCGTCATGTCGCTATCCGGTTGGTAATCCATCGGGCGATGCCTTTGCCGCGCTGGAAATCCGCGATGAACTGCGTGGCGAAGAGGTGTTTTCAGGCTGGATGATTGCGTCGACACCCGCACTGTCTTCCATGGATCACGCGCGCTACGATATCTGGGTCATGCGCTGCACAACCTCCTGAGGGCTGCGCAGTGGCGCCGCGGCGAAGTCGGCGTCCTCTTCAATCGCTGAAAACAGCAGTGACCGGTATTGTGCGCGGGTGATTTCCACAGCGCCCAGCGAGGCGAGGTGCGCGGTCAGAAACTGTGTGTCAAAGAGCTGGAAGCCCGCGTCGCGCAACCTGTCCACCAGGCAGGCGAGCGCCATTTTGGATGCATTGGTCCGCCGTGAAAACATGCTTTCGCCAAAGAATGCAGCCCCCAGTGTGACACCGTAAACACCGCCGACAAGCGCGCCATCTTCGCGGATTTCCAGCGAATGCGCCTGTCCACGCGCCCGGAGCGCCAGATACAGGTCGCGGATGGTCTCATTGATCCAGGTATCCGGGCGGTCCGCGCAGGCATCCACGACGCCCGCAAAATCCTGATCGACGCTGACAGTAAACGCGGTGCCGCGCATCGCGCGGCGCAATGAGCGCGACGCGTGAAACCCGTCAAGGGGCAGGACCCCGCGCCGCCGTGGATCGACCCAGAACACTTCGTCGTCGTGGCGGTGCTCGGCCATCGGAAAAATGCCAGAGGCATAGCCTTGCATCAGGACATCCGGTGTCAGCTGCATCGCAGCCCCGTATCAGCCGTCGCCGAGATTGGTTTCCAGCCAGTGCTCAAGCCAGTGGATGTTATACCCGCCTGACAGCACGGCCTCCTCCTCGAGCAGCGCGTGAAAGAGCGGCACCGTGGTGTCGACCCCATCCACAATCAGCTCACCCAGCGCACGTTTCAGACGCGCCAGCGCCTCCGGCCGGTCGCGCCCGTGCACGATCAGTTTGCCGATCAGGCTGTCGTAATAGGGCGGGATCGAATAGCCGTCATAAAGCGCTGAATCCATCCGCACCCCCAAACCTCCGGGGGCATGGTACTGTGTGATCCGGCCCGGACAGGGCGAGAAGTTCGGCAGCTTTTCTGCGTTGATCCGCACCTCGATCGCATGGCCGTTGATGTCGAGATCTTCCTGGACGAACGACATGTCCATACCAGCGGCGACGCGGATCTGTTCGCGCACCAGATCGACGCCAAAAATGGCCTCTGTGACCGGATGCTCCACCTGCAGCCGTGTGTTCATTTCAATGAAATAGAACTCGCCGTTCTCATACAGGAACTCGATGGTGCCGGCACCGATATAGTTGATACGGGCTACAGCATCCGCACAGGTCTTACCAATTGCCGCGCGTTCTTCGGGCGAAATTGCGGGTCCCGGGGCTTCTTCGAAAACCTTCTGGTGACGGCGCTGCAGCGAGCAGTCGCGTTCGCCCAGATGCACCGCGCGGCCTTTGCCATCGCCAAACACCTGAATTTCAATGTGTCGGGGCGTCGTCAGATACTTTTCGATGTAGACTTCGTCGTTGCCGAAGTTCGCCTTGCCTTCAGCGCGGGCTGTCAGAAAGGCTTTTTCCATCTCGGCTGCGTTCTGCGCCACTTTCATACCGCGTCCGCCGCCGCCGGCTGTGGCCTTGATGATGACCGGATACCCGATTTCCTCACCGATGCGCTTTGCGTCGTCAAGCGTCGCAACGCCACCGTCCGATCCGGGCACGCAGGGCACGCCCAGCTTTTTCATGGTATCCTTGGCGGTGATCTTGTCGCCCATGATGCGGATATGTTCGGCGGTGGGGCCGATAAAGGTCAGGTCGTGATCCTCGACCACCTGCACGAACTGCGCGTTCTCCGACAGAAAGCCATAGCCCGGGTGGATCGCCTCGGCGCCTGTGATCTCGCAGGCGGAGATGATGGCAGGGATCGACAGGTAGCTCTGGGTCCCGGCGGGCGGGCCGATACAGACAGATTCGTCGGCCATGCGCACATGCATGGCATCGCTGTCAGCGGTCGAATGCACAGCCACGGTGGCCACACCCATTTCGCGTGCAGCACGCACAACGCGCAGCGCAATCTCGCCACGGTTGGCAATCAGAATTTTGTTGAACATGGGCGCGTCCTCCTATTCGAGGATGACAAGTGGTGTGCCGAATTCAACAGCCGCGCCATCCTCGACCACGATACGTTTGATCGTGCCGGACCGGGGGGCGGGGATGTGGTTCATGGTTTTCATCGCCTCGACGATCAGCAGGGTATCGCCCTCGGCGACCTTTGCACCAACGCTGACGAAAGGTGCTGCTCCCGGCTCGGCCTGCATATAGACGGTGCCCACCATAGGTGAGGTAACCGCGCCCGGAAGATCCGCGGGATCGTCGGTGTCTGTTGCGGGTGCCGGTGCTGCCGGCGCGGCTGGTGCTGCAGCCGGGGCGGCAGGGGCTGGTGCCGCTGCAACGGTCTGGACGGCGACCTGCTGGTTGTGCCGGCTGACCCGGACGTTGAGGCTGTCATCGGCGCCATAGTCGCGTTTGACCTGCAGTTCCGTCAGATCATTTTCCCGCAGCAATTCCGCCAGGGCCTGAATAAAGGCCACATCAGCGTCATGGTTCTTTTTTGTCATGTAAGTCCTCAACCATTCGACGGGCCTTGTCTGTCCCGGCCCCTGTTCTGCCAGCCTGTTATAGGCCAAGGGTTACGTCATGGAAACCCGCCTCTTGCACCGCCCGGTCCCGGGCGTATCCTGCGCCCCGGGGGAGGGCAGACGATGAACCTGGCAATCTGGCTTGCAGAAACGGCCCGGCTGGATCCGGAGCGTCCTGCACTGTTCTTGGGACGGGACTGTGTTGCAACCTATGGGGCGTTTTACGCGCAGTCACTTGCGGTTGCGGGCTGGCTGCGGGCGCAGGGCGTGAACCCCGGCGACCGGGTCGCAATATTCATGCCAAATGCGCCGGAATACCTGGTGGCCTTCTATGGCGCCTGGTGCGCCGGGGCCGCAGTGGTGCCGATCAACGCCCGGCTGCATGGCAGAGAGGCGGCTTTTATCATTGCGGATGCCGGGGCAGACGTTGTTTTTGCCTCAGCAGAGCTTACGGAAACGCTTGAGGCCGCCGGGGCGACCGCCCGCGTCATAACTGTGCCGGGTGATGTCTGGCAGGAGGCGCTCACGCATACGCCGCTCACGGCAGTGACCGACCGTGCCCCTGGTGATCTGGCCTGGCTGTTTTACACCTCCGGAACCACTGGCCGGCCCAAGGGGGTCATGATCACCTTCCGTATGCTTCTGTCGATGAGCCTGTGTTACCCGCTCGACGCGGATCCGGTGCTGCCCGACGATGCGACGCTTTATGCGGCACCGATGAGTCATGGTGCTGGCATCTACAACATCATGCATGTGCGCGTGGGCGCTCGCCATGTCTGCCCGGTGTCCGCAGGCTTTGATCCGGCGGAAATCTTTGATCTCTGCGCGTTTTTTGGCAGCGTCCAGATGTTTGCCACGCCCACAATGGTGCAGCGTATGACCAGGGTGGCCCGCGAAACCGGGGCATCCGGCGCCGGATTGCGGACCGTGGTTTACGCCGGTGGGCCAATGTACAACGCGGACATCATTGATGCGGTCGACACCTTCGGCCCGGTATTTGTTCAGATATACGGCCAGGGTGAATGCCCCATGGGGATCACCGCCTTGTCCCGGCACGATGTATCTGACCGTCAGCACCCCGACTGGGAGGCCCGGCTGCAATCCGTTGGCCGCGCGCAATCGGGCGTTGAGGTTATGATCTGCGGTCCACATGGTGTCAGAGCCGGGCCGGGCGTTCCGGGTGAAATTATGGTGCGTGGGGATACCGTGATGCCCGGCTACTGGAATAACCCGGAGGCAACCGCAGGGGCGTTTCAGGATGGATGGCTGTTGACCGGCGACATCGGGTTCATGGATGCCGCAGGCTATATAACGATGCAGGACCGGTCCAAAGATATGATCATCACCGGCGGTTCAAACGTGTATCCCCGCGAGGTCGAAGAAGTTCTGCAGGGTCATCCCGATGTTGAGGAAGTGTCCGTGGTCGGGCGCCCGCATGCGGAGTGGGGCGAAGAGATCGTGGCGTTTGTTGTGGGCTCGGTCACGCGCGCGGCGCTTGATCAGCGCTGTCTGGAGCGTATTGCACGCTTCAAACGGCCAAAGGAATACGTTTTTGTCGAAGCGTTGCCCAAGAACAATTACGGCAAGGTTCTGAAAACGGACCTGAGAGCGATTCTGGCAGATGCTGCAACGCAGGTGCAGAGCGGAGACTGAAAACCGGATTTTTGTGTTGTACCGGCACTGTAAACGACATGGTTTTGTCGCTGACAGGCCTGCCTTTCAGATTTTTTGTATACATTTTGTATACAGATGGAGGGGTGAATGTCGCGGAATCAGAAAGAGCTCTGCCTGGAGGATCTGAAGCTGAGAATCCTTCGGATGGATCTGGAACCAGGTGCCCTGCTGGATGAGGCGTCGCTTGCATCGCACTATGGTCTGTCGCGCACGCCGCTGCGGGAAATTCTGCAGCGTCTCGCAGGTACGGGCTTCATTTCGACGCGCGAAAACCGGGGAGCAAAAGTGTCATCAATGGATGTCACGACAATGCGGATATTTTTCCAGACCGCCCCGATGGTCTATGCCAACATCAGCCGTCTTGCTGCGGAAAACAGGACGCCACGGCAGATCGCCGATTTGCAAAGTAGCCAGAATGATTTTGCAAAGAGTACGCAGGCCGGCGATGCACCGCAGGCCGCGCTGGCCAATCATCGCTTTCACGCAGTTATCGGGGAAATGGCCCATAACCCTTATCTGGTTGCCGCGCTCAACAGGTTGCTGATTGATCATACCCGTCTCAGCCAGACTTTCTACCGGCCGTCCGGGCCCGCAGAAGAAGATCTGGTCGTTCGGGCCTCGGAACAGCACGAAGCTTTGATCAGCGCGATTGAGGCTGGCGAAGGAGCGCTGGCCATCGATCTGACGCTGCAGCACTGGGACCTTTCGCGTGACCGGATCGAACGTTTTGTTCGGCCCGATCCGCTGCCGGTGGATGTAATCTCAATGAAGGAGCGCCGTGGTGCAGTTTGAGGGAATATATACGCCGGTCGTGACACCGTACTTTGATGATTATTCTATAAATAACAAAGAACTAAAAGCGATAATTAATTTATTAGTTGAGGCCGGGGTGCATGGCCTGATCGTCGCGGGAACAACCGGAGAATACTATGCGCAGTCCATGCAGGAACGCATAGAGCTGATCGGTACCTTCCGGGAAATGATCGGCGGGCGCGTGCCGCTGATCGTGGGCACCGGCGCCATGCGGACCGAAGACAGCGTCGTTTACGCGACCGCGGCCAAGGAACAGGGTGCCGATGCGGTGCTGGTCGCCACGCCGCCTTATGCGTATCCGAATGACCGCGAGATTGCACTGCACTGCCTGGCGGTTGACCGGGCCGCGAACCTGCCGGTGATGCTCTACAATTACCCCGGCCGGATGAGCGTGAACATGGGTCCAGAATGTCTGGACCGCCTTGGCCGCAGCCCGAATTTCTGCGCGATCAAGGAGAGTTCCGGCGATCCCGACCGGCTGCATATGCTGGCGCGCGACTATCCGCATATCGGGCTGAGCTGTGGAATGGATGATCAGGCGCTGGAGTTTTTTGCTTGGGGCGCGCGCAGCTGGGTGTGCGCGGGATCCAATTTCGCACCGGAAGCTCACATCGCGCTCTATCGCGCCTGCGCGGTTGAGGGTGACTTTACCAAAGGGCGGGCGATCATGTCGGCGATGATGCCGCTGATGCGCGTTCTGGAGCAGGGCGGCACATTCATTCAATGCATCAAACATGGTCTCAGCCTGCGGGGCATCGACGCAGGACCACCACGTAAACCGCTGCAACCGCTGAATAAAGACGAAAAGCGCGCGCTCGAGGAAGTGATCCGTACAATGAACACCGCGATTGCGGCCATAGAAGGAGGACAGGCATGACCGATCTGCTCACCCGTGCTGAATATTCTGCAATTGCGGCAGACATTGATTTGCCCTCTGCGCCTTACATTGACGGAAAGTTCCGCCCTGGTTCTGGGCCTGTGATGTCCACTGTCAATCCGGCGACCGGCGACGTGCTGACTGAGATTGTAACTGCGAACCAAGCGGATGTTGATCTTGCTGTGCAGAAGGCCCGTGAAGCTTTTGACCAGGGTCACTGGTCCCGCATGCATCCTGCAAATCGCAAAGATATTCTGATCAGACTTTGCAAACTTATCACGCGCCGTCGCCGCGAACTGGCCGTTATGGAGAGCATCGAATCCGGCAAGCCCATACGGGACTGCGAGCTGATCGACGTCCCCGAAGCCATCGCCTGCATCAAGTGGCATGCTGAGGCAGCGGACAAATTGTATGACCAGGCCGGACCATCGGGCGATGATGCGATTTCGTTGATCGTTCGGGAGCCGATCGGCGTTGTTGCAGCGATACTGCCCTGGAATTTCCCGCTGATGATGCTGGCATGGAAAATCGGACCTGCGCTTGCCGCTGGTTGTTCGGTCATCGTGAAACCGGCGGAGCAGACCAGCCTGACGGCGCTGCGCGTGGCAGAGCTGGCTCATATGGCTGGCGTCCCCCGCGGCGTGTTTCAGGTTCTGCCGGGCGATGGTCCATGCGTTGGGGAACCGCTGGGACGGCATATGGATGTCGATATGGTCAGCTTTACCGGGTCAACAGACACGGGACGGCGCTTCCTGCGGTATGCTGCGGACAGCAACATGAAGAAGGTTGTCCTCGAATGCGGCGGCAAGAACCCGGCAGTGGTTCTGTCAGATGCGGAAAACCTCGATCATGTGGCGGAACACCTGGTCAACGGCGCCTTCTGGAATGCGGGGCAGAACTGTTCCGCGACCTCCAGACTGATTGTGCACCGTGACGTGCACGCGCCACTGATGGAGCGTATCGGGGCGCGGGTGCGCGACTGGAAAACCGGCGATCCGCTGGATCCGGCAAATCATATCGGTGCGCTGGTCGATGCGGAACATTGTGCCAAAGTGCGCAGCTATCTGAAAGAAAAGGGGAAAGGCCCATATGTGGCGCCGGTCGTTCTGGAGGTGAAGCCGGACGACAGGGCCATGCGCGAAGAGATTTTCGGGCCCGTGCTGTCTGTCACAACGGTTGCGACGAACGAAGAGGCCATCGCGCTGGCAAACGATACGGAATACGGGCTGACGGCCAGCGTTTTCACCGCCAGCACCCGCCGTGCGCTGCGGGCCGCGCGGGATATCCGTGCCGGCACGGTGACGGTCAACTGCTACGGCGAAGGGGACATCACGACCCCGTTCGGCGGCTTCAAACAATCCGGGTTCGGTGGGCGCGACAACGGTCTGCACGCGCATGATCAGTACACCGAAGTGAAAACGATCTGGGTCGATCTGACCGATCCTGCGGATGGAGATAACATCGGATGAAGCGTATCGGGTTCATCGGCACCGGCCATATCGCGGCCCCCATGGCGCGTTTTCTGGCGAATAAGGGGTACCGCGTGACCGTTTCGGCGCGCAACGCGGAAACGGCAGCGGCACTTGCGGCATCTCACGGGGTCAGCATTGCGGACAATCAGGATGTTGTGGATGCGAGCGATGTGGTCTTTCTGTGCTTGCGCCCCACAGCGGCGGTCAGCGCAATTGCCCCGCTGGCGTTCCGGGCTGACCAGCAGATCGTCTCGGTGATGGCCGGGGTCACCCGCGATACGCTGCGCGAGCATTGCGCGCCGGCATCGGACATTTCTGTGACGATCCCGCTGGGGTTTCTGGAACAGGGCGGCTGCCCGCTGCCTGGTTTCCCCGACGGGCGTTTGTTGCGCGAATTGTTCGAGCCTGAGAACCCTGTGCATGATGTGGCAACGGAAACGGCGCTCAACATGCACTTTGCCGTTTGCGCTATGGTGCCGGGCATGCTGGATCTGTTGTCATCGGGCGCAGAATGGCTGGGTGATCAAACGGCAGACCGGCAGGCGGCGGAGGTTTACACGACCCAGCTGATGTCCGGGTATCTGGCCACGATGGCGCGGGGGCAGGGACAGCTTGCGGCCGAACGCGACGCGCTCGCAACCGAAGGCACCCTCAGCCTGCAGATGACGACAGCGCTGCGCGAGGGGCGTGCGCATGAGGCCCTGACCGGGGCGATGGATGCGATCGGAGCGCGTCTGGGAGGCAAATCATGAGTGTTGATGCTGTTGGCACTGTCCGCAGGGGGCGCGGCGCGCGCCGCAAACAGCGCGAAACCCGCGATGTCGCTATGCTGCCCGCGCTGAAGCGTCGTCTGCCGCTCACGGAGCCGATGACCGCAGAGCAGATCGCGCGGATCGATGCCGCGTCGATGGATATCCTGGAAAACACAGGCGTGGTCTTTCGCGATGACACAGCGCTCGAAGACTGGCGCCGGGCGGGTGCTGATGTGCGGGGAGAGCGCGTTCATCTGGACCGGGGTCTGGTGCGGGAGCTGATCGCGACCATACCAGAAACATTTATTTATCACGCACGCGATCCGCGTAAATCTCTGCCGTTTGGCGCGGACCATGCGATGTTTGTGCCGATGACAGGCGCGCCCTATCTGCGCGATCTCGAAGACGTGCGGCGCAATCCGACGCTGGAGGATCTGGCGAATTTTCACAGGCTCAGCCACATGCTGCCCGCGATGCATTCGTCAGCGCATCACATTGTCGAGCCCTATGATCATCCGATCAGCCAGCGGCATCTGCGCATCACCTATTCGTCCATGAAATATTCGGACAAGACGTTCATGGGCATGACCACCAGCCCGAAAAACGCAGAAGATGTCATGGACATGTGTGCGATCCTTTTCGGGGCGGATTTTCTGGAAACACACCCGGTGGTGACGGGCAACTGCAATGGAAATTCGCCGCTGGTCTGGGACGAGACAATGCTGGGGGCCATGCGCGCTTTTTGCCGGCGCAACCAGCCGGTGCTGTGCTCGCCCTTTGTGCTCGGGGGCGCAAATACGCCTGCCTCTGTTGCGCCGACGGTAGCGCAGCTCAATGCGGAAGCGCTGAGCGCACTGGCCTATACCCAGGTGATCCGGCGGGGCTGTCCGGCGATCTACGGGCATTATCTGTCCACCGTGTCGATGAAATCCGGGGCCCCTATGGCCGGGACGCCGGAAATCAGCCTGATGAACCTGATGATCGGGCAGATGGCGCGGTTTTACGGTGTGCCGTGGCGCTCCTCGACAACGCTCGGCGGGGCCAAGACTTTTGATGCACAGGCGGGCTACGAGAGCGCGTCGACGCTGATGGCGCTCCAGATGGCCGGGGCGAATTACATGTGGCATGCCGCCGGATGGAACGAGGCGGGTATGCATTGCTCAATGGCCAAGTTCGTCGTGGACGCCGAACAATGCGCGATGGCCTACCGTATGGCCGAAGGCATCCGGTGGGATGACTTTGACGAGGGCCTGGCCGCGGTCGCGGATATTGGTCCGGGCGGACATTATCTGGGACATCCGCACACGCTTGAGAACTTTCAGCGCGCCTTTTTCATGCCGGAACTCTTCGATAACAACTCGATTGAGCAATGGCAGGCAGAAGGTGCTGTCGAGGTCAATGAACGCAGTCTGCAGCGGTGCCGCGACATGCTGAACGAATACGAGGAACCAGAGCTCGACGCGGCAGTGGATGAGGCCCTGCGCGATTATATTGCGCGGCGCGAACGGGAAATCCCGGCCGCAGATGCCCTGAACCAGGACTACTGACCGTGGCCGGTTCCGTCACACGGCTGCCGCGCGATCCGGGGCCGGCGGGCTGGAATGCGCTGCTGCCGGAGGATGGGCCACCGGAACAGCTGAACGGTGCGCTGCGCGCCGACTGGCTGGTGATTGGTGCGGGCTTCGCCGGGCTCGCGGCGGCATACAGGCTCGCACAGCTGTGCGCTACAGACCGGATCGTCGTGCTTGAGGCCCGTCGTGTGGGCGAGGGGCCGGCGGGGCGGAATTCCGGGTTTATGATCGATCTGCCGCATGACTTGGCGTCTGACAACTACGGCGGCGCCCTTGCCGCTGATCTGGCGCAGACCGCTGACAACCGCCGCGGGATCGCACTGGCTGCAGAGATGGCGCAGGCCTTCGGGCTGAGCGAAGAGGCCTTTGCGCAGTGCGGTAAAATCAACGGGGCCGCCAGCCCGCGCGGTGATGCGCATAACACTGATTTCGCAAAACATCTGACAGCGATGGGCGAACCTTTTGAAACGCTGGACGCCGCTGCGATGCAGGAGCTGACTGGCACAGATTGTTATTCCAGCGGGCTTTTCACGCCGGGTGCTGCCATGATCCAGCCCGCGCTTTTTGTCCGGTCAGTGGCCCTGGGCCTTGTGTCAAATCGCGTACGTCTATTCGAAAACTCACCGGTGACGGAGCTGAGCCGTGCATCAGGTGACTGGCAGGCAACGACACCGGGTGGAAAGGTCACAGCGCCTCAGGTGATCCTCGCCGTAAACGGTCACCTTGAGAGCTTTGGCCATATGCGCGGGCGGCTGATGCATGTCTTCACCTATGCATCAATGACCCGGGCGCTGACATCTGACGAATGCGCCCGTCTGGGCGGCAGCCCGGTCTGGGCTCTGACACCTGCAGACCCGCTGGGTACGACGGTCCGGCGTATCTCCGGCACGGGCGGGGACCGGATCGTTGTCCGCAACCGTTTCACCTTTGACCCGGACATGGAGGTGCCGGATACCCGCATCGCCGGGGTCGCGCGCGATCATGACCGGGCCTTTGCAGCACGTTTTCCGATGCTTGGCGATGTCCGGATGGAGTACCGGTGGGGCGGCCGGCTCTGCCTGAGCCGGAACGGTGTTCAGGTGGTCGGAGAACTGGAGCCGGGCCTCTGGTCTGCCTGTTGTCAGAACGGGCTGGGAACCGCCAAGGGCACCCTTGCGGGTATGCTCGCCGCAGAGGCTGCCAATGGCGTTGGTTCGGATGCGCTGGACAGAATGCAGCAGGCGCCGGTTCCGAAGAAACTGCCACCTGGTCTGATCGCCCGGGCCGGGGCCACGACGCGCCTGCGGTGGGGCGAATGGCGGGCCGGCGCCGAGCTGTGATCCGTCAGTTTTCGGGCTGCAGAACCATGCAGGTTGAGCCATTGGCACCAGGGACAAGCACGTCCTCAATCTCGCCCTCGCCGGACATGCCTTTTCCGCTCCACAGCAGTTCCTGGCCCACGCCCTGCTGCCGGTCAGAGACGATCACTCTGGCCCACATGCATTCAGGCATTCCGCTGGAGCCGATCGGGAAACGTATCGGGGGCATGTCGTAGGTCACAAAGCCGTCACGCACACTGACGCGGTGGTTCCGTACGGCCCATTCGCCGGGGCCGGTGACCGGTGAGTCCTCCCAGTCGCCGTCGCGGTTGGCATCAACAAGGATGTTGAAAAACACCTCATGCTGGCCGATGCTGTTGATCTGTATGCGGAAATTCAGATCCGCGGGCAGTCTGCCGGGCGTAGACTGTGCGGCGACCAGCCAGTCCCAGGTCACGCCATCGTCGTAGTCGGTCGTGATGTTCGGGACATTGGTGCCGGGCGGCCTGCCGCGTGGGTTCACCGGGTCAGGGTCGTTGACATCGGTGTATCCGTCCTCGGCACTGACGAATTCGCCGATCCAGTAGCGGCACAGAACCTGCGCGCGCGCGCCATCGTTGCTGCGCCGTGTCGGGAATGCGCCTGTGTCAGCGCCTGGTGTGGTGTATCCGGTTGGCGTGCCATCCGGCGCATCGCCGAAATCTTCGCCATCAATTCCCACACAATTGCTTTGTGAGAACGGATCCTGGGTAATCAGGACGCACGCTGACAGCCCTGCAAAAAGAGATAAAAAAGTGAAAGAAATCAATCGGTACGAGGTTAACATGGCAGTGCTCCTCAATGATCAGATGATCCCTGAGTGTGCGCCTGATCCCCGTTCCGGTCAAATTGCAGCAAAAATCCCGGCCCGGAAACCGGACCGGGCTGTGCCCGTAGAGACGGAAATACCAACCTCAGATCGCGAGATATTCTTCGCGCAGTTCTTTGTTTTCGAGAACTTCAGCAGCGCTGCCGTCAAAGACGATGCCACCGGTGTCCATGATCACCGCGCGGTCGGCCAGTTGCAGGGCGCGCACAGCGTTCTGTTCGACGAGGATTGTCGTGATGCCCTGATCCTTGATGATGCGGAGCGTCTTTTCAATTTCGTCGACAATGACCGGCGCCAGACCCTCATAAGGCTCGTCCAGCAGAAGCACTTTGATGTCCCGGCACAACGCGCGGGCAATAGCGAGCATCTGCTGTTCGCCGCCCGACAGTGTGACACCTTCCTGGTTGCGCCGTTCACGCAGCCGCGGGAAGAGGTCATAAACGCGGTCCAGTGACCAGCCGACCGGCGGGGCGATCTGCGCCAGCTTGAGGTTCTCTTCGACCGTCAGACCCGCGATGATGCGCCGGTCCTCGGGCACCAGGCCGAGACCTGCCTGGCTGGCCTGGTAACTGCTCATCTTGTGCAGGGGCTGGTGGTCGAGCCAGATCTCGCCGTGGCGGACCTCCGGGTCGGCAAGGCGGGCGATGGCCCGCAGTGTCGAGGTTTTGCCGGCCCCGTTGCGCCCCAGCAGGGCCAGGATCTCGCCCTCGTGCACGTTAAAGCTGATGCCCTGCACGATATAGCTCTCGCCATAATAGGCATGCATGTCCCAGACCGACAGAAAGGCCGGAGCCGTTGCTGCGTGGTTGGCGTTTTTGGAGAAATCGGGTTTGACGTTCATCGTAGCTCTCCTTACGCCGCCGTCTGCGTTTCGCCGAGGTAGGCTTCGCGCACTTTCGGGTGGCCTTTGATGTTGTCGGGGGTGTCCTCGACCAGCGGTGTGCCCTGGGCCAGCACGGTGATGCGCTGAGCAAGGCTGAACACCACGTGCATGTCGTGTTCAATGATCGCGATGGTGATGTCGCGTTCGTCACTGATCTGTTTCAGCAGGTCGATCGTGTTGTTGGTGTCAGCACGCGCCATGCCCGCAGTGGGCTCATCCAGCAACAACAGGCGGGGTTCCTGGCTGAGGCACATGCCGATCTCCAGGCGCCGCTTGTCGCCGCGTGACATTGAGCTTGCGGTCATGTGGCGTTTGTCGGCCATGTTCATGTCCTCAAGCATGTGTTCCGCCCGCTGAATGATGTCCTTCTGACTGGTTACAGACGAAATCCCGTTCAGCTCAAACGCACCGTCGCGCTTTGCAAAGCAGGGGATCATCATGTTTTCCAGCACCGACAGGTCACCAAAAATTTCCGGTGTCTGGAACACCCGGCTGATGCCCATCTGATTGATCTCAAAGGGCTTGCGGCCCAGCACCGACTGGCCGTCAAAGCTGACGGAGCCGGTATCCGGGATGAGCTTGCCGACCAGACAGTTCAGCAGGGTGGACTTACCGGCCCCGTTCGGCCCGATAATCGCGTGAACCGAGTTTTCCTTGACCGAGAGGTTCACCTCGCTCAGTGCCTGCAGACCGCCAAAGCGTTTGCCGACGTTTTTGACTTCAAGAATACCCATGACGTCGTCTCCTTATTCTGCAGGTGTGGTTTTGCCGTCGGCGGTATCGTCCGCAGCTTTCTTGCTGCGGAAGAGACCGGCGATCTTCTGGCCGCCCTGGACAAGGCCACCGGGCAGGAAGATAACGACCATCATGAACATCAGACCCAGCGTGAGGTGCCAGCCTTTGCCGATGAACGGGTAGACGATGGTGATAAAGAAATCTTCCATCCCGTCGGGCATAAAGGCGAACCATTGTTCCAGGATCGACTTGTTGATCTTGGAGACGATGTTTTCCATGTACTTGATGAAGCCCGCGCCAAGGACCGGGCCAATGAGGGTGCCGGCACCGCCGAGGATGGTCATCAGAACGACCTCACCGGAAGCTGTCCAGAACATGCGTTCCGCACCCACCTGCGTGTCCATCGCCACCAGCAGACCGCCGGCAAGACCGGCGTACATGCCAGAAATCACAAAGGCCGCGAGTGTGTAGGGCTTGGAGTTCAGGCCGGTGTAGTTCAGCCGCTGCTGGTTCGATTTCACGGCCCGCAGCATCATGCCGAACGGCGACCGGAAGATGCGGATCGACAGATAGAAGGCCAGAAGCATCACCAGTGCCGCGATGTAGTAGCCGGCGTTGAAGGTAAAGACCCAGTTGCCGACGGCCAGTTCGTAGCTCGACCCCATTTCGAGACCGAAGAGATTGGCACGGGGCGTCTGCCCGGCTTCCAGCGCACCATCCAGAATACGCGGATCATCCACCTTGGGCTGCAGACCGGTTTCACCACCTGTGATCGGGGTCAGCACCGAGTAGGCCAGTGAATAAGACATCTGCGCGAATGCAAGTGTCAGGATCGAGAAGTAGATGCCTGAGCGGCGCAGCGATATCCAGCCCACCAGCAGTGAGAAGAGACCGGCGACCACAACAGAGATCGCAATCGCAGGGATCACATTCATGGTCAGCAGTTTCATCATCCAGATCGCGGCATAGGAACCGACACCCAGGAAGGCTGCGTGCCCGAAGCTGAGATAACCGGTCAGGCCGAAGAGGATGTTGAACCCGATGGCAAAGATCCCGAAGATCACCAGACGCTGCATCAGGTCCGGATAGCCCGCGTTGAACTGTGCCATGGCGGAGCCCTCGGGGAAGGGGTTCAGGATGAAGGGGGCGAAGATCGTCAGGATGGCGACGATGATCAGCAGCGTTGTGTCGCGTTTTGTCAGTCCGAACATGTCTTATTCCTCCATCACGCCCTTGCGGCCCATGAGACCACGCGGACGGGTAAGCAAAATGATGATGGCGACCAGATAGATAATGATCTGGTTGATACCGGGAAGAACTTCGAGAACCGCGCCCATGGAGGCGAAGCTTTCGAGAACACCCAGCAGGAAGCCGGCGAGAACCGCGCCCGAGAGCGAGCCCATGCCGCCGACCACGACGACCACAAAGCTCAGCACAAGGAAGTCCATGCCCATGTGATAGTTCGGAGAGTTGATCGGTGCGTACATCACGCCCGCCAGGCCCGCCACAGCGGCGGCAATGCCGAACATGATGGTAAAGCGTTTGTCGATGTTGATGCCCAGCAGGCCGACGGTTTCGCGGTCTGCCATACCGGCGCGCACGACCATCCCGAAGGTGGTGAACTGCAGGAAGGCAAAGACGGCACCGATGATGATGGCCGAGAAGGCAAAGTAGACGAGACGCCAGTAGGGATAGATGATCGTGTTGGGATCAAAGCCCAGCATAGCGCCGAAATCGAACGAGCCGGTGAAGGCTGCCGGTGCGGGGGTGGGGATCGGGTTTGCACCGTAGAAATACTTGATGATCTCCTGCAGGACGATGGCAAGGCCGAAGGTCACTAGGATCTGGTCCGCGTGGGGGCGCTTGTAGAAGTGCTTGATCAGGCCGCGTTCCATTGCGAAGCCGATACCGACCATCACAGGGATCGAGAAGAGGATCGACAGCGGTACCGCCCAGTCGATGATCACATCGCCCGTGGCCTGTCCGAAGATGTCATAGAGGTAAGGGACCTCGACCTTGAGCGGGTTGCCCAGGAAGTCCGTTTTTGTGTCGTCGATGACCGTGTGGCTCAGCGTCAGGATGCGGCTCAGCGTAACAGCGCAGAAGGCGCCGATCATGAAGAGCGCCCCGTGGGCGAAGTTGACAACCCCGAGGGTGCCGAAAATCAGTGTCAGGCCGAGAGCGATCAGCGCATAGGCTGATCCTTTGTCGAGGCCGTTCAGAACTTGCAGGATGATTGCGTCCATGGTCCCACCTTCAGGATGCGTGATCAGGCACTGTTGCGCCCGGGTGGTGCCGGGCGGAGAGAACCGCCCGGCGTGGTGTTTTCAGATGCCGCTTACGCGCCCGGGTTACATGTCCCGAGGTTGCCGCCAGCGAACTGCGGGTGGTCAGGTTCGTATGTCACCTGAGCAACCGGTGTGACTTCGACGATTTCGAGAAGGTCGAACTCGGATGTCGGGTTCTCTTTCCCTTTCACGACCAGCACGTCTTTGAAGCACTGGTGGTCGTCGCCACGATAGAGCGTTTTACCGTTGCCCATGCCGTCGAACTCAAAGTTCTCAAGCGCTTCAACAACCGCACAGGGGTTGAAGGAGCCGGCGCGCTCAACCGCATCCGCATACAGCAACGCCTGCACATAGCATGTGTGCGCAGCCTGCGACGGCGGGAAGCCGTACTTGGTGCCGAAGGATTTGACGAATGCCTTGGAGCCTTCGTCCTGCAGCGACCAGTGCCAGTTTGTCGAACCGAAGATGCCTTTAACGTTGGCACCCGCACCCTTCGCCATGAGGCGGGAGTAGAGCGGAACGATGATCTGGAAGTCTTTGCCGTTCACCTGCTTGTCGCGCAGGCCGAACTGAACCGCGTTGGTCAGCGAGTTCACCATGTTGCCGCCGTAGTGGTTCAGAACCAGCGTATCGGCGCCCGACTGCAGAACAGGCGCGATATAGGACGAGAAGTCGGTCTGTGTCAGCGGCGTTTTCACGGCTGCGACTGTTTCCCAGCCCATGGCTTCGGTCGAGGATTTCACCGCTTCTTCTGTGGTGTAGCCCCAGTTGTAGTCCGCTGTCAGGTGATAGGCCTTACGGTCTGTACCGTAGGCATTCGCCAGCACGGGCGCCAGGGCGGCACCGGACATGTAGGAGTTGAAGAAGTGACGGAAACCGTTGGCCTTGCGGTCCTTGCCGGTTGTGTCGTTGGAGTGCGTGAGGCCCGCCATGAAGATGACGCCAGCTTCCTGGCAGAGCGCCTGAACGGCAACGGCCACACCCGAGGACGAACCACCGGTGATCATCACCGCGCCGTCTTTTTCGATCATCGAGCGCGCGGAGGCCCGTGCTGCGTCAGATTTCGTCTGCGTGTCGCCGGTGACGTATTCGACTTTCTTGCCGAGAATACCGTTACCTTTCAGCGCCTTGGACGAGAAAGTATTCATCATGCCGCCGTCGCCGCCACCGTTCAGGTGCTCGACCGCCAGCTCGTAGGCGCGCAGTTCGTCTGCGCCCTCGTCGGCATAGGGACCGGACTGCGGCACGTTGAAGCCGAGTGTCACGGTGTCGCCTGTAGGTGCGTTGGTAAAGCCGGAGTGGCCATCCGCACGCAGATACGTCGGCAGCGTCAGACCGGCAGCACCGGCCACAGCGCCGGTCTTGATCAGACCACGACGTGTGAGTTTCGAATTGGACATGAATATCCTCCCAGTTGATAAGATCAGGCTGCTGGCCGGACTCCTCCGTCCGCCGCCTGAGGCACAGATGTGCAAATATCTTATCGCGCGGGAAGTGAAAATTGCGCAACAAGTCCCTTGAAATGCACAATTATTTTGTAAATAAATCTACAGCATCATCGGTGTTTCTGTAAATTTTGTGATGTCGCATCGCAGAAACCTGTTGAAAAGGTACGGAATTACAGGAGGTCCAGGTATGCCGCGTGAAGGTCTGACAGGGAGCAGGATCCGGGAGAGACGTTCAGTTGCCGGTATGCGTCAGGCTGATCTGGCGCGCAGCCTCGGCATATCTGCGTCCTACCTCAATCTGATCGAACACAACCGCCGCAGAATCGGTGGAAAACTCCTGCTGGACATTGCCCGGACCCTCGGCGTGGAGCCGACGATGCTTACCGAAGGGGCGGAGGCGGCGCTGATCGCCACGCTGCGCGAAGCGGCCACGGGAGCCAGCCTCGCGCCTGCGGAAGTCGAGCGGGCCGATGAGCTTGCCGGGCGCTTTCCGGGTTGGGCAGAAGTGCTGGCCGCCGGTCACCGGCGCATTGCCACGCTGGAACGCACGGTCGAAACCCTGAACGACCGGCTGACCCATGACCCGCAGCTTGCAGCCTCAGTACATGAATTGCTGTCCACAGCGGCGGCCATCCGCTCCACCGCGTCTATTCTGGCTGATGAGAAGGAACTGGACGATCAGTGGCGCGACCGTTTTCACGCCAACCTGAATGAGGACAGCCGGCGGCTTGCGGACAGCTCCAAGTCGCTGGTGGAGTATTTTGAGGCCGGTCAGGGACCCGATGATGCGGCGTCCAGCCCGCAGGATGAGGTTGACGCCTTTCTGACAGAGAACGCCTGGTTCTTCCCGGATCTGGAAGCGGGACAGGAAGACGCAGAAGCGCTGATCACTGGCGCTGCGGCGCTGCGCAGCGAGGCCGCCCGCGAACTGGCTCGTGCCGTGCTCCGGCGGATGGCGGCGGATGCAGCCCAGGTCAGCATACCGGTGCTCGAAGGCGCGCTTGAAGAAACCGGGCCTGATCCTGTGCGGCTTGCTGCGCTGCTTGGTGCACCTGTGGCGCTGATTATGCGGCGGATGGCCAGCCTGCAGGACCTGCAGAGTGGGTTGGTGGTCTGCGACCGCGCGGGCAGTATCCTCTTCCGCAAACCCGTGAGCCAGTTCGTGATCCCGCGTTTTGCACCGGCCTGCGTGCTCTGGCCGCTTTTCGAAGCGCTGGGCCAGCCGGGGCAGGTGATCAGAACACCGATTGTACAGCTTGGCCGGGGCCGGTCCGCCTTTGACTGTTTTGCGGTGTCTGAGATCACCGGGGTGCCGGAATACAACCGTCCGCCGCTGCTGCATGCGAGCATGCTGATCCTGCCGTCTGCGGAACCGGAGCCGGACGGTGTGACCGAGGTTGGCAGCACCTGCCGCGTCTGTCCAAGGGATGCCTGTCAGGGCCGGCGCGAAAGCTCGATCCTGCGCGACGGGCTCTGAGACTTCCGCAGGGTCGCCGTTCGCAAGAGGGACACAGGAGACACGCCTGCAGATAAGGTCGTGCGACCGGCCTTCTCAGCCGCGAAAAACTGCGGCCCGGGCACCGCACCCGCTTTGACTTGATGCGGGGAATCCGACAATATCCGGCACAGGCGTGCCGCACCACGGTTGGGGAGAGACCGGCGGCATGCTCCCTGGGAGGAGGGGACCATGAATCACCACGTGCTGTTGGTTGAAGATGAGGCGAACATCATCGAAGCCATCCGCTTTCTGCTGAGCCGGGAAGGCTGGCAGGTGGACACACATTCAAACGGGACGGACGCGGCAGAGGTGATCCGGCGCATGAAACCCGACATTGTGATCCTGGATGTGATGCTGCCGGGCAAAAGCGGTTTTGACATTCTCGAAGAGCTGCGCGCGCATGAACAGACGGCTGATCTGCCGGTGCTCATGCTCACGGCGCGTGGCCAGAGCCGCGACCGGGAAATGGCGGAGAAAGCCGGCGTCAGCCGCTTCATGACCAAACCGTTTTCCAACACCGAAGTGCTGAACGCTGTGCGCGACATGCTTTACGTGCACCGCCAGCAGAGCTGAAACGATGGCGCCGCGCGGACGCACCCCTGTGTTTCTGGAACGCGGTAACTATCGCCAGCGCCGGGTCATTGATGCCGTCAGGCTGCTTGCTGTCCTGGGCGCAGTGCTGTGGATGATACCGCTGCTCTGGCCCACCGGTGACGCCGCAGATGGCGCAGGGATGCCCATGTCGCGGGCACTCAGCTACGTCTTTGCAGTCTGGTTCTTTCTGATCTGCACCGGTGCTTTCCTGGTCTCAAAGATGCGCCGCGCGCGGCAGGACGGCAGCGAACCGGCAGGGAGTGAGGACGCGTGACGTCCCTGAACCTGCTCATCGGTGTCTGTCTGGCCTATGTGGCCTTTCTTTTTGGTGTGGCCTTCGTGGCGGAACGGGCCGGTGTGCGCGGCAGGGCCGACTGGCTGTTGCGCTCGCCGCTTGTCTATACGCTTTCGCTGTCGATCTACTGCACAGCCTGGACGTTTTATGGTGCGGTGGGCAATGCCGCGCGTTCAGGCCTTGAATATGTAACGATTTATCTGGGCCCCAGTCTGGTGATCATCGGCTGGTGGTGGATCCTCCGGCGTCTCGTGCGGATCGGGCGCAGTCAGAAAGTGACCTCCGTCGCGGATCTGATTTCGTCGCGCTATGGCAAGTCCAACACGCTCGCGATTGTCGTGACCATTATGGCGGTGATCGGGGTCACGCCATACATCGCTCTGCAACTGCAGTCGGTGGCCTCCTCTGTATCTATTTTTTCCTCTGCCGGGACGGATGGCGTGCCCGATCCGGAAGTGTCGCGCGCCGGCGGCTTGTGGATCGCTGTAGGTCTCGCGCTCTTTACGGTGCTTTTCGGCACCCGGAACCTGAACGCAAACGAACGCCACCACGGCGTCGTTATTGCCGTTGCGGTTGAGGCCGTGGTCAAACTGGTGGCGCTCCTTGCGGTGGGGGTGTTCGTGGTCTGGGGTGTCGCGGGGGGGCTGTCTGCCACGCTGGACCGGATTGATGCCTCCGCCCTCGGGACATGGCAGACCGATGGCAGCCGTTGGGCAACGCTGACGCTCCTGTCGGCGACGGCCTTTCTGTGTCTGCCCCGGATGTTTCAGGTCATGGTGGTCGAGAATGATGATGAACGGCATCTGCAGATCGCAAGCTGGGCCTTTCCACTCTATCTGATGCTCATGAGCCTCTTCGTAGTGCCCATCGCCGTCATTGGCCTTGAGGTCCTGCCAGCGGGCTCCAACCCTGACTTCTTTGTGCTCAGCCTGCCGCTCAGCGAGGGTCGCGAGGGCCTTGCCATGCTGAGTTTTCTCGGCGGGTTTTCCTCGGCGACCTCCATGGTGATCGTGGCAACCCTGGCGCTCTCCACAATGGTGTCGAACCATATCGTGATGCCGGTGTTTCTGCACCTCAGACAGGGCGGAGCGACGCAGTCCGGTGACGTCCGTGACGTGGTCATCCTGTCCAGGCGGCTGTCCATTCTGGGGATCATTGCTCTGGGCTATGTCTATTTTGAGGCCTCGGGCGGCTCAGGGGCACTGGCCGCCATTGGTCTGATCTCCTTTGCCGGCGTGGCCCAGTTTCTCCCGGCGATGCTGGGCGGTCTCTTCTGGCGCGGGGCCACGCGCATTGGCGCACTGGCCGGGCTGGCTATCGGGTTTTCGGCCTGGATGTTTACCATGCTGCTGCCCAGTTTCGGGCCGGGCGCTGTCCTGTCGGCGGACACCTTTGAAAACGGTCTGCTTGGTCTGTCCTGGCTGCGTCCTCAGGCGCTTTTCGGGATCGGGGGGCTGGATCCGATGGTGCATGCCGTGTTCTGGAGCCTCGCGCTTAATGTGACGGGCTTTGTCGTTTTTTCGCTGGTCAGCTTTCCGCTCCCGCTGGAACGGTTGCAGGGTGCACAGTTTGTGAATGTCTTCGATCACTCCGGACAGGCGCGCAGCTGGCATGCGTCATTTGCCGAAAGCGAAGATCTGATGGTTATGGCACAACGGCTGCTGGGGCCCGAAGAGGCGCGGCGGCTTTTTGAGAGACAGGCGAGGCGCCAGGGACGCCGTGGCCATTTGCCGGAGCCGACGCCCGATTTTCTGCAGACACTGGAGCGCGAGCTCGCCGGTTCCGTGGGCGCGGCTACCGCGCATGCGATGATCGGTCAGATCGTTGGCGGATCTGCGGTGTCCGTGCAGGAACTCATGGCCGTTGCTGACGAATCCGCGCAGATGCTGGAGTATTCCAGCCAGCTTGAGGCCAAATCACGTGAACTGAGCGATACGGCCGCGGAGCTGCGCCGCACCAATGACAAGCTGACACAAATCTCCCTGCAGAAAGACGCGTTTCTGAGTCAGATCAGTCATGAACTGCGTACCCCCATGACCTCCATACGGGCGTTTTCGGAGATTCTGCGCGATACCGACGGTCTTGGCCCGCTGGAGAAGACAAAGTACGCCAGCATTATTCACACAGAGGCCATCCGGCTGACACGGCTGCTTGATGATCTGCTCGATCTGTCGGTGCTGGAAAACGGCCAGGTCACGCTGAACCGGCAGACAGGCAGCCTGGCGGATCTTCTGGACCAGGCGATTTCCACGGCGCAGGCCAGCGAAGCGCGCCGTATTACCATCCGCAGGCGGCGTCTGGAAGAGACCATCACTCTGGACACCGATCTGGACCGGCTGGCGCAGGTGTTCATCAATCTCATTACGAACGCTCAGAAATACTGTGCTGCATCCGACCCCGAACTGCGGATTGAGGCGGTGCGGCAGGGAGATACAGTTTTTATTGATTTTCTGGACAACGGCGCGGGCATTCCGGACGACGCGCGGGAAATGATGTTTGAAAAGTTCAGCAGAATAGGCGCCCAGGACAGCAACGGCGCCGGGCTGGGGCTGGCGATCTGCCGTGAAATTATGGTGCGGCTGGGCGGGGATGTCACCTATCTGGACGACACTGGTGGCACCGCATTCCGGGTGACACTGCCGCAGAAACTGGCGATGGCCGCGCAGTAAATCTGTCTGTTAACCCTGCCAGTTCCTTCATTTTTAAAGGCTATGGTAACCATTGGCCTCTAGTCTGGAGCGCAAAGGTTCCGGGTAAACTGTGTTTGCCGGAACCCTGAGACAAGGGCGACAGATGTCAGTTTTGCAGCGCAAAGCGCAGGCGGGAAAACAGGAACATCAGGCGCGGTCTGTGACCGTGCCCAAAGCTGTGCGGCTGAGCATGGCAAAGGTCGCGGACGATCTCTTTGACATGGCGCTTGCCGTGATCGCTGTGTCTCAGGACAGCTTCGAAGGCGATAGTCTTCAGGAACTGGTAGAAGAGGACACCATGCTGATCCTGCTGGACGGGCCGGACGGATCCACAGCAGGCATTTCTATCGGCATGGGCCTTGTACAGGCGCTGATCCAGCAGCAGACAACCGGTCGGATCATGAAGCTGCCGGATGACCTCACCCGCAAACCCACATCGACAGATGCCGCTTTGTGCGCACCGCTGATCGACCGCTTCTTTGCCCGCTGTCATGACACCGTGGAAATGCCTGAGGACAAGCGCACGATACGCCCCTACCGCTTTGGTGCCCGGGCAGAGAACCGGCGCCTGTTCGATCTGGCTCTTGAAGGCGGCACGTACACCGTTTTGCGCCTGACGCTGGATATCGCAGGCGGGATTGGCCAGGCGCCGGTCATTGTGCTGATCCCGGAACCGGATGCAGCCGGTGAACCGCTTCCCGCCCACGAAAGTGATGCCATTGAGCCGCCTGCGCCGCGAACGCTTGAAAAATCCGTTATGGAGTTGCCGGCGGACCTGACGGCTGTGCTGACCCGCATCCGGTTGCCACTGTCACAGGCCAGCGCGCTCGCCGCTGGGGATACTCTGAAAATCCCGGCGGATGCTTTCGACAGTGTCTCGCTGGTGACCGGCCAGGGAGATGTGATAGCAAAGGGGGCTATGGGCCAGATTGACGGATACCGTGCGCTTCAGCTTGAGCAGCCTATGCCGGGGAAACGTGCAAGGCAAAAGCTGGATATGGAGGGGCTGCCGGATGCCGGGCTGGCGATGGCCGGTGGTGCCCCGGATGCTGGTCTGCCGGACATGTCAGCTCTGCCAGGCGGTGATCTGCCAGACCTTCCCGATTTACCGGATATCGAACTGTCGCCTGAAACCGACTTTTCCGAAGCAATGCCGGAAGGTCTGCCTGACCTGCCGGATCTTCCTGAACTGCCGGGCGAGGGTGCAGAGCCGGGCGATCTGCCTGATCTTCCTGATCTGGACGGAGATGGCCTGCCGGAGCTTCCGGACCTTGATGATCTGCCGGATCTTGGTGATCTTCCCGATCTTGAGGATTTGCCAAAGATGAATACTGCCTGAGGCCCGATCCGGGATCAGCCCGCGAGGCTGATCAGCGTGTCCCGCATCCCTGACAGATCGTAACCACCCCGCCGCGCGGCTTCTATTATTTCGTCTGCGTCCATTCCACCGGCAGAGCCCAGAGCCCATGCGATGGTCGAGCGGGTGCCCGAGGCGCAATAGGCGACAACCGGACCGTCGCACCCGCAGATCAGGTCATTGTTCCGTGCAATGACATCAGGTGTCATCGTGTAGTGCGTCAGCGGCTGTTCGACAAAGCGCATACCGGCAGCCTCTGCCGCCGCGCGCAGATCCGCAGCGCGGTACCCGGGCGGTACTTCCTCGTCCGGGCGGTTGCAGAGAATGAGTTCAATTCCGGCCTCTTTCAGGGCAGGAATGTCTTCGCAGGTCAGCTGAGGTGCCGCGAAGAATGTCGGGGTGATCTGCCGGATATCCATGAACGAAGGATTAGGACAGCCCGGCGGAGGTGTCCAGATGCCGGCGCACAGGAGGTGCCGCCAACATGCCTGCTGACATGGCGGCAAGGAAGACAAGGCCCCCGATACCACCATAGGTCAGCGATGCCATCGCAGGCCCGGGACATAGGCCAACCAGACCCCAGCCCATGCCGAAAAGCACCGCACCTGTGATGAGCTGCCTGTCCGGGCCGCCACCCGGCGGCGGTGGAAAGCTGCCGCCGTTCCGGGGGCTGCGACCGGGTATCAGACGCCAGGCAATGGCCATCGGCACAAGCGCGCCACCCATTACAAACATCAGGGTCGGATTCCATACTCCGGTAACATCAAGAAATCCCTGAACTTTTTTTGTGTCTGTCATGCCGGAGATATAGAGGCCGATACCAAACAGAGCGCCGCAGAGTGCAGCCGTGAGAATGCGCATGTCAGAGCCCTCCCAGAAACCGAAGCGTGGCCACCGTGATCATCCCGGCAGCAATGAATGTTACGGTTGCCAGAATGCCGCGCAGGCTGAGCCTCGAAATTCCACAGACGCCGTGGCCCGACGTACAGCCGTTTCCGAGGCGCGTGCCGAGACCGACGAGAAGGCCCGCGGCGATGATCAGAAAAACGTTACCGGTCAGGCCGGTTTCCGCTGGTGTTGGATCGGCAAGCCGCAAAAGGGAAGGTGCCGCGATCAGCGCGGCCACAAACGCAAGCCGTTCCATCCGGTCCTGACGACCGCTGCCGTCAACCAGACCGCCCAGAATGCCACTGGCCCCCATGATCCGGCCGTTCCCGAGAAGATAGAGTGCCGCAGCGCCACCAATCAGAAGCCCGCCAAGAGCTCCTGCGATCCAGTCTGTCATCAGTAGTTCCTGCTAAATTTTGTTCAGTGGTACTTTGAGCATCACATCCCCATGCTCGTCCGGTTCGGGCATCTGTCCTGCGCGCATATTCACCTGCAGCGATGGCAGAATAAGACGCGGCATGCCCAGCGTTGCATCGCGGGCTTCGCGCATCTCGACAAAACTGTTCTCGTCGCGGCCGTCTCCGACGTGCACGTTCGCGGCTTTCTGGGCGCCCACGGTCGTTTCCCAGGCGAATTCCTCGCGGCCCGGCGCCTTGTAGTCGTGGCCCACGAAAATCCGCGTTTCATCGGGCAGCGCGAGAATTTTCTGGATTGACTGGTAGAGGTCATGTGCCGAACCGCCCGGAAAATCGCAGCGGGCCGTGCCGAAATCAGGCATGAACAGCGTATCGCCCACAAAGGCCGCGTCCCCGATGACATAGGTCATGCAGGCGGGCGTATGGCCCGGCGTGTGCAGCACATCGACGCGCATTTGCCCGATGTGAAAGGAAGACCCTTCTTCGAAAAGAGCGTCAAACTGGCTGCCGTCGCGCTGAAACTCAGTACCTTCGTTGAAGACTTTGCCAAAGGTGTCCTGCACCGTTGTGATCTGCGCACCGATCCCGATTTTTCCGCCCAGACGTTCCTGCAGATAGGGTGCGGCAGACAGATGGTCCGCATGAACGTGGGTTTCCAGAATCCATTTCAGCTGCAGTCCCTTTTCGCGCACAAAGGCGGTCACCCGATCCGCTGAAGCGGTGTCCGTCCGGCCGGCGGCCTGATCGAAATCCAGAACCGAATCCACAATGGCACAGGCAGTCCCATCGGGGTCCTGTACGACGTAGCTGACAGTGTTGGTGGCCGTATCGAAAAATGCTGTGACGTCCGGTGACATGCGCGCGCTCCTCTGATCCTGCATCAGCATAAGTCTGATGACTGTCAGAGCGCAAGCGCGGTATCAGCCCAGAAAGATACCGATGATGACAAGCACAAGCCCGATCACAGACAGAAACAGGGCACCAAGGTTCAGCGGCAGCGCCCGGCGCAGGACCGCCCGCATCTCTTCGTCCGCAAGCCGCGCCCGGCGGGCACGGGCAACGTAGACGATGCACCATATGAGACCGGCAAGGCCCAGCAGTGACACGCCGGCACCCGTCCAGATAATCACGTCAAAAATGGTTGTGTCGTCGCCTGTGTTCATGCGCAGGGGCTACTGAAAAGTGCCCGGCTTGGCAAGGCCGCATCCTCGCGGGGGACGCACGGCAAACCTGCTTGCAGCACCGGGGGCAGGGGAGTAGGCAGGCTGCGGACATTTATTCACCAGGAGCGCAGCATGAGCGATACCGCAACCGACCCTTCCGCCCCCGAGACACAGGCAGATGCCTCGTATCGTGCGTCTTCCGGCGAACTGAGGCAGTTTGTTGAACGGATCGAGCGACTGGACGCCGAGAAAAAAGACATCGCTGAGCAGCAGAAAGAAGTGATGGCCGAGGCCAAGGCACGCGGCTACGACACCAAGGTGCTGCGCAAGGTGATTGCGCTGCGCAAGCGTGACGCGGACGACATCGCCGAAGAAGAAGCTGTTCTGGAAATGTACAAGGAAGCGTTGGGCATGACGTGACGGCGGCTGGCGCAGTGCCGCACAGGGCTGTCGTTTTCGATCTGGACGGGACGCTCGTGCACAGCGCGCCGGACCTGCATGCCGCCGTCAACGCAGCGCTTCGTGACCACGGGCGGGCTGCCGTAACGCTCGACCAGGTCATCAGTTTTATCGGAAATGGTGTCAGCAAACTGGTGGAGCGCGCACTGAACGCCACCGGCGGTGTGACACCGGAGCTGCACACCGCGGCGCTGGACCGGTTTATGGAAAGCTACAACGCTGATATGACGCGGCTTACGGAACCATATCCTGGTGTCATGGCCTGCCTGCAGTCGCTGAAGGACCGTGGCGTGCCCATGGGCCTCTGTACCAACAAGCCCGATAACCCAGCGAGGCACATCTGCGATGTTCTGGGGCTCAGCCCGTATCTCAGTGTGATCGTGGGCGCACGGCAGGGTGTTGCGCACAAACCCGATCCCGAACCGTTACTGTCGTGCATTGCGGAACTGGGCGCGACGCCGGCGGAAACGGTTTATGTGGGCGACAGCGCAGTGGACTGTGAAACGGCCCTGAGGGCCGGTGTACCGTTCCGTTTCTTTACCGGTGGATATCTCAATTCAGAATTGCCGCCATTGTCTGATGATCAGCGTTTCGACAGCTGGCAGGATCACGGTCTCTGAACCGGTTCGTCGGGTCAGGTCTGCCGGAACAGCTGCCCGGGCGCGTCGTGGAGCGGGGCGCCGCCAGCGCTACAGCTCATATGCCAGGCGAGCACCTGATTACTGCTGAGAACCGGCAGGCCCAGCCGGTCTTCGAGATCATCAATAATGCTGAATGTCCGCAGGTTGGTGCAGGACAGAAACAAGGCATCGCAGGGTGCCTGGGATGCGGTTTCCAGCGCCGCGGCGTGGATGGATGCAGGGTCAATCCGGGCGACCCGGTCTTCGGCTTCTTCACCAAAAGACAGCGTTGCCGGAACGCGCAGCCCTTTTTGTTCAAAAGCCTCTTTGATCCTGTCCGCAACAGACGCCACATAAGGGGAAACAACCGAAACGGATGACGCGCCGACGGCCCGGAAGGCGGCCAGCGCGGCGGTGAGCGGATCGGTCACCTGTAGCGTATGGGCGTTGGCCGACACCTGCGCGGCGACAGTTTCGGGGCCGATCAGCGTGGCACCAGAGGTGCAGCAATAGCCGATAACGTCAAATTCGGCAGCGTCCGGGAGCAGGCTTGCTGCGGCAGGCAGCGCTTCGCGCATGGACAGCAGCGTCTCGGGCGTCACATCCGCGCCGCTTGGAATGCGCGTGACGTAAAGCGCGGTTTCCGGCGGCCGGAAAACCTGCCGGAAGTCTTCCTCAATCGTTTCATCGGTTTGCAGGACGATCAGCCCGAGCGTTGCGCGGCGTCCGGCCGGCTCACTGAGGCGGTAGGGAAAGTTCTCCATACCTTACCCTAAAACCGGCAGTTCGGCAGCGGCCCTGCGGTTGAGCAGTTCCGGGCCGCTGGCGCGCAGTACGATGTTTTCCTCATGCACCATCATCCGCCCCGGGGCGATGACCGCACCGGGTTCAATGGTCAGGACCATCCCCTCGCGCAGTTCGGTGTGATCGGCGGGAATGAAAGACGGCCATTCCGTCAGCGTGACCCCCAGACCATGCCCCAACCGTCCGCCGCCGGGCTGAACGCCCGACTTTTCCAGTGATCCGGTCAGCATCCGGTGCGCGTCCGCGGCCGTCATGCCGGGCCGCAGGTCCTGCAGCACTGTTTCGGTCGCCGCATAAAGCGCGTCATAGGTACGGCGGGCCTCATCCCCTGCTTCCCGGATCGCAAAATTCCGGTCGAAGTCGCAGAAATAGCCGCCCTTTACCGCGCCGGTGTCGAGCATCAGTACGTCACCGCGCACAAGCGGCCGATGCGGTGCTGGTGAGATCACATCGCGGTAGCCACCACGCCCCGCACCCCCGGCGACATAGCTGACCCAGTCCGCACCTGCCGCCAGCAGGGCGATCTGAAAATCGCTGAAAATCTGGTCCAGAGGAATGCCGCAGCCGGCAATGTCGCCGATCTGTGCAAAGGCCGCGTCGGCGACCCGACAGGCGGCGCGGATGCGCTCCACCTCTGCGTCTGATTTGATCTCGCGCACCCGCTGGATCACGTCTGTCGCGTCCACGATCCGGCGTGGTGTGAGCTGCGCGATCACATGCTGAAAATCTGCCATCGGCATGCGCAGGGCGGTCTCAGCGCCCATCGGCACGCCAAGGCGGCCACTTTCCGGGATAACAGAACGAAGCGTCTCGGCCAGAAGCGAGACGCCGTCATCGCCCGGCGTTGGCGCGTCCCAGGTCCTGATATCACGCAGCCAGGTCTGTGACATCAGATCCAGCCCGATCGAAGGGATCACGGCAATGGGCGCACCGCTTGCCGGGACGACAACAAACCAGGGCCGTGCGGGGCTTTCCCAGAAACGGGTCAGAAATCCGGTCACGTAGAAAATATCCGCCGCACCCGTGAGCAGCAGCGCATCCGTGTCGGCCGCCCGCAGCCTTGTCTGCAGGGCTTCGACCCGCGTGCGAAACTCGCTGTCCGGAAAGCGCGCGGCCGTTTCAGCCATCTTCCGGGCCTTCGCTCAGGATGGCCAGAACGGTCAAATTTCCATTGCACCCGGGCACACCGGACAGCAGGGCTGCGAGCCCTGCACCGCCTGAGGGCGTGGTTTCAAAGCCATGGTCTGCGAGCGCTTGTATGCCGTCTCGGGCCTCATCCTCGGTGATCGTAACAAAATGGTCTGCATCCCGCGCCAGCCCTTCGAGTGCCACGAGCGACGGGGTCTTGCAGTCCAGCCGCCCCATCGACGAGACCGGGCCTTCGGTATCGAGCAACTCTCCCGCACGCACGCTTTCTGTCAGGGCAGGGGCGGCTTCGGGTTCAACAACAATTATGACAGGGCTGTCGCCCCAGACGGCGCGGAAATGCGCCGCCAGAGATGCGGCCAGACCACCGACACCGGCCTGCAGCAGAATAACATCCGGGGCCGCGGCCATTTCGTCCGTGATCTCCGCGGCCATCTGGAGATACCCCTCCATCACCGCAGTAGGCCAGGTGGTGTATCCTGCCCAGGAACTGTCCGAGAGCAGCTGCCAGCCGTTTTCAGCTGCGGCATCTTCGGCAGCCTGCATGCTTTCCTCATAGGTGCTTCCCGCGCGCACAACACGCGCGGCGGTGGCTCTGAGACGCCCGGCAAAAGCTTCCGGCACGGTTTCAGCAAGATAAATCACCGCGAGAGCTCCAAAAATGCGTGCTCCTGCCGCAACGGACAATCCGTGGTTGCCCGCACTTGCTGTCACATAGACCCGGCCGGCGAGCGCATCGTCCCAGTCGCCGGTGCGCAGACGCTGCGCATCCGCTGCAATCGCGTAGGCCGCGCCGAGCGCCTTAAAGCTGCCGAGGCCCATGCGACCACGTTCATCCTTGATCAGAACCGATCCGACACCCGCGGCGTCGGCCACAGACGGTGCAATGGCGAGCGGCGTCGGCGCATGTTTCGGACACAGCGCCAGCAGGGCAGCGACCGCGTTGTGATCCGTCGACGGAAACTCCCTCGGATCGCTGAGCGGCGCAGGCAGCCCTGTGCCGCGGAACGGATTGGATAGCGATCTGACCACGCTGGACCCCCCTGTTATCTGGCCGCATCTGTTCCCGGATTGCGGCCCCCCGGATCACTGTCACCGCAGAACGCATAAAAAGCTACAGTTTTCGCAAACCTTCTGTGCGTGCCGGTGCCGCATTGGATTTCACAGGTTGCGGCCTAGGTTGCAGCACGAACAGCAGGAGAGGCTGATTTGTCGGAATTCAGACACATACCAAAGGGCATTCCTGTGCCGGGCACGCGTCTGGCGCGGATGTCGCGCCTTGGCGGCATGGCGCTGGGTGTTGCGGGAAATGTCGCTGTGAACGGGGGCCGGGAATGGCTGGGTGGTGGACGGCCACGCATGGAGGAATTGCTGCTCACACCTGCAAATCTGGCGCGGGTCACCCGCCAGCTGGCACATATGCGCGGTGCCGCGATGAAGATGGGCCAGCTGCTGTCCATGGAAGGCGGTGATTTTCTGCCGCAGGAGCTTGCGGATATTCTGGGTCGGCTGCGCAATGACGCCCATTTCATGCCGCCGAAACAACTGAAGTCGGTTCTGTCCAGGAACTGGGGGCCGGATTTCACCCGCCGGTTCCGGCGCTTTGACGTGCGCCCCATTGCGGCGGCCTCCATCGGCCAGGTCCACCGCGCGACGACGCGCGACGGCCGGGACGTGGCTGTGAAAGTGCAATACCCCGGGGTCAGGCGCAGCATCGACAGTGATGTGGCCAACGTGGCGCTGCTGCTGCGGATGTCGGGGCTGGTGCCTTCAGAACTGAACTTCGACCCACTGCTGAAGGAGGCCTGCCGGCAACTGCATGAAGAGGCCGATTATGAGCGTGAGGGCCGTATGCTGGCGGGCTTTGGGGACCTGCTGGACCGTGATGACGATCTGGCAGTGCCGCCATTCCACAGCGACCTGACCACAGGAGAAGTGTTGTGTATGGGATTTGCACCGGGTGTACCGGTGGATCAGCTGACCGACCAGCCTCAGGAGGTGCGCGATCACGCAGTGAGCGTTCTGATACGTCTGATGATGCGCGAGATATTCAGTTTTGGTTTGATGCAGACCGATCCGAATTTTGCCAACTATGCGTGGGATGCTGAAAATCAGAAGGTTGTTCTGCTGGATTTCGGTGCGAGCCGGGAGATCCCGGCTGATCTGGTAGCGGGCTACAGAGAGTTGCTGCGCGCAGGCCTGGACGGGAACCGAAAAGGTGCCCTGGAGCAGTTGGAGACCATCGGATTTCTTGCTGCGGACACACAGGACGCGCATGCAGATGCGATCTGGAAGATGTTCGACATGGCCATGGAGCCGCTGCGCGCGGGTGGTGTTTTCGACTTCGCAACCAGCGATCTGGCGCAACGCCTGCGGGCCGCAGGCATGGAGTTTGCAGCACAGGGCGACTACTGGGTCGTGCCGCCGGCGGATGCGCTCTTTCTGCAGCGCAAGATCGGCGGAATGTTCCTGCTGGCCACGCGTCTGAGGGCGCGTGTGGATCTTGATGCGGTGCTGGATGCGGCCTGAACAGCATGCGGGTCGCGTCAGAATGCCGCGACACTGATCCTGCTGGCCTGCTCCTGCGTATTCTTTCGAAAAAGGAGACAGCTATGCAGAAACCAGGCAACGGATCCGGCGAAACCATTCTGATCCTGGACGATGATCTGGCCTTTCGTGAGCGGCTCGACAAGGCGATGGTGCGCCGGGGGTTCGGCACGCTCTGCGCGGGCAGTGTGGCTGAGGCGCGTGAGATCATCGCACAGGGCAGGGTGGATTATGCGGTGATTGATCTGCGGCTCGAAGATGGGAACGGGCTGGAGATAGTCGCGTTGCTGCGTCAGCGCTGGCCGTCTGCGCGCGCCGTTGTTCTGACCGGTTACGGCAATACGCCCACAGTAGTGGCGGCGATCAAGGCAGGCGCGGTGGATTACCTTTCCAAGCCCGAAGGCGCCGATGAAATCGTGGCCGCGCTCAAAGCACCACGAAACGCGCAACCCGCACCACCCGAAGCCCCGATGACCCCGGATGAAGCGCGCATTGCGCATATCGAGACAGTTTTCGACTCAGCCGGGCGTAACGTATCGCGGGCAGCGCGGTTGCTGAACATGCACCGCAGAACCCTGCAGCGCATTCTGAAACGACATCAGGAAGGTGAAGATATCTCGGCGTGACCGGACCTGACGGGATGAAGCAACCGCCGTGGCGGCGACTGGTGGATCTGGTCGCGGGACTGCGCAGCACGCCGCCCGGGCTGGGGCGGGTCCTTCCCGCGGCCCTTATGGGGCTGGTGTGTCATGCGCTCTTTGCAGTGGCCGTCCTGGCCATGATTGCCGTGATGTACTCAGGCATGACCCTGGGACAGGGGCGCCTGACGGGCTGGCAGGCCGTGGTGGCGAACCTCCTGCTCATTATGCAGTTCCCTGTTGCACACTCCGCACTGCTGTCGCCCGCCGGATCAAAACTGCTCGGCGCGCTCTGGCCCGGAAGGCATGGCCGCGCGATGTCGAGCACGACTTTTGCGGTGATTGCCGCGGCACAGCTCGCAGCGCTGTTCCTGCTCTGGTCGCCCAGCGGGGTAGTCTGGTGGCAGGCGGAAGGCCCGGTTTTCTGGGGCATAACGGTGCTCTATGCGCTTTCATGGGGGCTGCTGATCCGCGCCAGTTACGATGCAGGCGCAGAAGTACAGTCCGGTGCGCTGGGCTGGATGTCAGTCGTGCAGAACCGCACGCCGGTCTATCCCGACATGCCGGTGACCGGCCTTTTCCGTGTCGTCAGGCAACCGATTTACCTGTCTTTTGCCATGACATTATGGACCGTGCCGGTCTGGACGCCTGACCAGCTTGTACTGGCCCTTGTTCTGACAACCTACTGTGTCGCCGCTCCGCGTTTGAAAGAAGCACGGTTCAGGCGCCGGTATGGCGAACGCTTCGACAATTACCGCGAGCAGGTGCCATATATATTGCCCCGGCTGAAGCGCGGGAAAGGCATGCGCAGCTGACGCGCGCGCTCACTCACCGATACGCCGGCACGTCTGGCGGACGTTAAGACGGATGGCGCAGTCGATCCGGATTGTCTGCGCCGTATGCCCGCCGATGATGGCGGCAAGCTGCTGGCCGGCAAGGTGGCCGATTTCGCGGGCCGGCAGCCGGACCGTTGTGAGCGCTGGAGTCATTTCCTCTGACCCGCGGAAATCACCTATTCCGATGATCGACAGATCCTCCGGCACTCTCAGGCCGAGCTCGGTTGCCCGGTAAAGGGCTCCCGCAGCAAGCACGTCGTTCCCGCACAGCAGGGCGGTGGGCCTGTCGGGCCTGCGCAACAGACCGGTGACCGCGTCCTTTGCCTCCCGCAGGCTGTAGAGCGCCTGGGCGGACATATCTGCATTCGGCCGGATGCCGGCGGCCTCCAGCGTACGCATCGCACCCTCAAACCGGCCCCGTGCACGGTCGTTTTCCTGCCGCGGCGGGAATAACAGGCCAATGTTGCGGTGCCCGTGGTCCAGCAGGCACTGCGCGGCCAGCTGCCCGGCCAGAGCATTGTCCGAGCCTACGCAGGACAGGCGCGATGCCGGATCGTGGTTCCACATGGAGATCGCGGGCGTGCCGTTGCTTTCCAGAAGCTGATAGGTCTCCTCAGAGTGATCCTGTCCGATCAGCGCCACGCCGTCCACACGGTGTTCAAGGAATTTGCGTACGACGGCATATTCCTTTTCCAGGTCGTATCCGTGACTGGCCACGAGGATCAGAAAGCCCTGTTCCTCAACGGACTGCGAAAAGGCATGGATCAGTTCGGCAAAGATTGTGTGGTCAATGGTCGGCACCACAAGACCGATCGTTCCGCTGCGGATACCATGCATCGTCTGCGCTGCCCGGTTGCGGATATAGCCAAGATCCCGGATAGCGCGGTCGATCTTCTTACGGGTTGCGGGTTTGACCTGGCCGGGGTGATTCAGGCTGCGGGAAACCGTCGAAATAGAAACGCCTGATCGCTTTGCTACGGCGAAAATATCCACCTTTTTCTTATTTTTATCAGACACCTGACAGGCCTTTTCAAAGAAATAATGAAAACATTTGCAAAACTATTTTCATTGCTTACGGTTTTAAGTCAAGAGCCAGAGGCCCCGGGGAGAAACTGTGGAATTCATCTTCTATTTCGGTGACGTATTCACGCCGGTGAATTTCGGTCTGCTGCTGCTCGGAACGATCGGCGGTCTGATCCTTGGGGCGACACCGGGGCTCTCTCCGACAATGGCGGTGGCGCTACTCATTCCGTTTACGTTCCAGCTGGAAGCCGCGCAGGGGCTTATTCTGCTGGGGGCCGCCTATACTTCGACGGTGGCAGGGGGCGCAGTGTCTGCCATTTTGTTAAAAATACCCGGAGCTCCTGCAAATATAGCCACAACGCTCGACGGCCATACGATGGCGCAGAAGGGCGAGGGAGCCCGTGCGCTCCAGCTGTCCTTCCTGTCGTCCGCTGTTGGCGGCATTTTCGGCGTGTTGCTCCTGATTTTCCTGACACCTGTGCTGGCACGCTGGGCGCTCGCCTTTGGGCCCAGCCACCTGTTCTGGCTGGCCATCCTCGGCGTGACTGTGATCGGGTCGCTCGACTCGCGCTCGGTAGTCAAAGGGCTGCTGTCGGGGTGCATCGGTCTTTGGCTTGCGACCATCGGCTTTGACGATATCATGGGCGCGCAGCGGTTCATTTTCCATCCCGCGCTGGGAGGCGGGATCAACATCATCGCCGCGCTCATCGGTCTTTTTGCAATCCCGCAGGTCATCACGATGTTCGCGCGCGGACGACGCCGCGATGACGCAGAGATCATCAGGGTACGCAAACACCCCATCGGTGCGGCCATTTCGGAACTGGCGCGCACCCGCCGCGCGATGGGCATTGGCACGCTCACCGGCTCTGTGATCGGTCTGATCCCCGGCGTGGGCGGACAGATTGCCGGGCTGGTGGCCTATGATCAGTCCAAAAAGTTCAGCCCGGATCGTGAGAAATTCGGCACGGGACATCCTGAGGGTCTCGTTGCGGCGGAATCCGCGAACAACGCCATGGTCGGCCCGTCGCTGGTGCCCCTACTGACGCTATCCATTCCGGGCTCACCCACGGCGGCTGTACTGCTTGGGGGGCTGCTGATCCACGGCATTTTCCCGGGCACCGATCTTTTTGACAATCACCCGGATGTTGCATGGACCTTCATCAATTCGATGCTGATCGGTCAGGTTCTGATGTGCATCTTCGGCCTCTATGTGGCCGGCATGGCAGCAAAGGTCGCGCAGGTGCCGCAGAGTGTGATGGCCGCGGTGGTTCTGGGCCTTGCAGTCTTTGGAAGCTATTCCGTGCAGTCCAGCATGGGGGATGTCTATGTCATGGCCGGGCTAGGCGTGATGATGTATTTCCTGGAACGTTTCGGTTTTTCGGCGGCACCGCTGGTGCTGGGCCTCATTCTCGGACCGATCGCTGAGGCGAACTTTATCCAGGGCAGCATGATCGCAAATGCGACCGACGGCATGATGCCATACTTTTTCGGCGGGTCACTTAATCTGTTCCTGATCGTTGTTGTGATTGCGTCGGTGTTCTACTCGGCATGGATGGAGCTTCGCAGCCGCCGCTACACCTCGAAAGAGGAGATCATCGCATGAGTGATATGAGCCTGCCACGCGTCCAGCACATCGTCGGTTCCGGGGTTGTGGCTGTCGTCGGGATCTGGGTCACCTGGGTCAGCTATACGCAGCAACCCTCTGAAGCGTTCCTGTTCCCGCGCCTGATTTCGACAGTCTTTGTCGTGCTCGCGCTGTGGACGTTTTTCAAAGCCTGTCTGGGCTGGACCAAAGTGGGCAACGGAATTTCCGCGCGCCAGCTGACCAGCCTCGCACCCGGGCTTGTGATTGCTCTGATCTATATTTTCTGGGCGGCAAAAGCGCTGGGTTTCTACACAGCCACGACGCTCGCCTTTTTCGTTTTGCTGAGCCTCTACGATCCCGCCCCGCACGGGTTGGTCAGATCGTGGGTCCGGCGTGTGATCATCACGGCCTGCTTTATGGCCGTCATGTATGGTCTCTTTGCGGTGTTGCTCAAGGTGTACACACCGCGTGAGATCCTTTTCTGAACCGCGCAAAGCGGCAGAATTCTGATGGGAGGAATAAACATGAAGAAACTACTGGCCGGGGCGGCGATCGCCCTTGCGGGCCTGGCGACCACAGCGGTTGCAGACGGTCACGCCAACTATCCTGAGCGTCCGATCATGATGATGGTCAGCTATGGTGCCGGAGGCGCCACTGATTTTCAGGCACGCATCGTGACGATGACGGCGGGCAACGAGGATGCACTGGGCATGCCGATTGCCATTCTGAATAAACCCGGGGCCGGGGGCCGTGTCGGCTGGAACTGGCTGGCATCTCAGGCGGAATCGGACGGGTATACGCTGGGGGCCTACAACATCCCGCATTTCATCGCACAGTCGATCAAAGGTGGTGTTGAGTATTCGGCTGAAAGCTTTGAGCCGATTGCAAACTGGGGTGCCGATCCGGCGGTCCTGGTGGTTGGCGCGGACAGCGCGTTCAACACGCTGCAGGACGTCGTTGATTTCGCGTCTGCCAATCCCGGCAAGTTGACCACATCCGGTGCAGGTCTTTTTGTGGGTCACCACATTGCTGCGCTGCAGATGGAGAAGGCGGGCGGTTTCAAGATGGCCTATATCCCCACCAAAGGTGGCGGAGCCGCCGCGATGAAAGCTGTCATCGCCGGTGAGGTTATGGCCGGGATCAACAACCTGAGCGATGCGTTCCGTGCCCGCGAGGCCGGAAATGTGAAGATCCTTGCGGTGGCTGATCTGGAACGCAATGAGTTCCTGCCGGATGTGCCGACCATGATGGAAGGCGGTCTTGACGTGGACAACTCGTCAGTGAACTTCCGCGGGATCATGGTGCCCAAGGGGACACCGCAGGGCGTGATCGACAAGCTGGCGGAAACCGTGCCGGCGATGTTCGAAAACAAACGGGTTGCGGGCAAGATGAAGGCCGGTGGATCGCCGATGCACATCATGACGCGTGACGAAGTGCTCGAGATGTGGGCTGCCCGTGAGGTCACCCTCAAAGAACTTCTTGCCGGTCTCTGACCCGGTGCTGCTCCACCCCGTCCGCGGGGTGGAGCCTGTGACACAGGAAATCTGACATGAACGCCCATGATGATCTTGCCGAAACTGACGCCGTTGTTGCCCGTGCCAGGGCTGCGCAGCGCGCCTATGAGGCGAATGGTTCGCAGGAACGGTATGACCGTGCCGCGCAGGCAGCGGCCTGGGCCATTGTGGAACCGGACCGTAACCGTCATCTGGCAGAACTGGCGGTAGAGACGACCGGTCTTGGCAATGTGCCTGACAAAATTCTGAAAAACCATCGCAAAACACTGGGTCTGATGCGCGATATCGCGGGCCGGAAAACATGGGGGGTGATCGACGAAGACACGGAAACCGGGATCACCCGGATTGCCCGCGCCATGGGCGTGATCGGGGCGGTTGTGCCGTCAACCAACCCTGCGGCGACACCTGCCAATAACATCATCAACGCGCTGAAATGCGGCAATTCGATTGTGCTGTCGCCGTCGCCCAAAGGTGTGCCGGCCTGTGTAGAGCTGATCGACTTCGTACATCGGGAGTTCCGTAAGATTGGCGAAGACCCCGATCTGGTGCAGATGGTCCCGGGAAAGGGCAGCAAGGAAAAAACCCAGCGGCTGCTGGAAACCACCGATCTGATTGTCGTGACCGGATCGCAGAACAATGTGAAACGCGCCTATACGTCCGGCACGCCAGCCCTGGCTGTAGGTGCAGGAAATGTGACCGTGATCGTGGATGAGACCTGCGATCTTGATGCCGCTGCAGAAAAAATCCGCGCCTCGAAGACCTTTGACAACGCCACTTCATGTTCTTCTGAGAATGCGCTGATCGTTGTGGACGCGGTCTATGATGACTTTCTGGCCGCGATGGCCCGTGCCGGCGGCGCGGTCGTGCGGGATGAGGCTGCGGTGGAAGCAGCACTTTGGCCTGGTGGGCATCTGAACAGAGACGTCATTGCGCAGGATGCCGACGTTATGCTCGCCGCACTTGGTCTGGCGGACCAAGTCCCCGCAGGCACAGAATACATTGCGGTTGAGACGACGGGGATCGGACCGGATCATCCGCTCTCGGGCGAGAAACTCTCGCGTGTCGCAGCGCTCTACAGGGCCGGGCACTTCGAAGATGCGGTGGCTCTGGCAGGCCGCATTCTGGATCACCAGGGTGCGGGCCATTCCGTCGGCCTGCACACCAGCGTGCACGACCGTGCGATTGTTCTTGGACGCGCGGTGCCGACCTGCCGCGTGATCGTCAATCAGGCCCACTGCTTTGCGACGGGCGGTGCGTTCAACAATGGCATGCCTTTTTCCCTGTCCATGGGCTGTGGCTCCTGGGGCGGCAATTCGATCGATGACAATCTGCACTGGAAACACTTCATGCAGACAACCAAGATTGTGCGGGAAATTCCCGCCAGAGAGCCGGAGCTTGAGGAAATCTTTGGTGACTACTGGGATGCGGCCGGCAGATGAACATGGACCGGTACAACCCGCCCGAAGGTACGGTGCGCGACTGGCTGGAGCATCGTGCGACAGGTGCCCGGATGGCATTTGTCTTCACCGATGGTTCTGAAAATCTGACCTGGACAGAGCTTACCTTTGCAGCGCGGAACATTGCTCTGGGGCTGACCGCGGCAGGGGTGCGCAAGGGCGAGAGCGTTGCCATCCTGCAGCCCAACGGTCGCGAAGGCGTGCTGGCGTTCTTCGGTGCTGTGTACGGTGGGTTCCGCGCGACCATGATCAACCTGGCCGCCGGCAACGATGCAATCGCCTATGCGCTGGATCACTGCGAGGCGCGGATGGCGCTGGTGCATGACAGTGTCGCGGATGTTTTCGAAGCGACGCGGCCTGCGGACATGCAGCGCTTTCATCCGTCCGGGGCGCAGAAGTCCGGTGATCTGCACAACATCAGGCCCGGGGATCATGCGTTGCTGATGTATACCTCAGGCACAACAGGGCGGCCCAAAGGCGTGGTGCACACGCAATCCAGTCTGCTCGCAGGGGGGTGGACTGCAGCTGTGGCGCATGACCTGCAACCGGAAGACCGGGGGTTCTGCGTTCTGCCAATCTGCCATATCAACGGGCTCTGCGTGTCTCTCATGGGGGCACTCTTTTCAGGCGGTTCGGTCGCTATGTGCCCGAAGTTTTCGGCCAGCCGTTTCTGGGATCAGCTGTCCGGGACGCAGGCCACCTGGTTCTCCGTGGTGCCGACGATCATATCGCACCTGCTGCATGGTGATGCGGGGCCGGATGCAGAAACCCGCGCGCGGGTGCGGTTTGCACGGTCTGCCTCTTCTGCGCTGGCGCCGGATGTGCAGATCGCCTTTGAGGATCGTTTCGGGATGCCGGTCGTTGAGACAATGGGGCTGACCGAAACTGCCGCACAGATCCTGTCAAACCCTCTGCCACCGGGCGAGCGCCGGATCGGGTCACCTGGGATCGCCTGGGGAAACGATGTGACGGTGCTGACCCCGCAGATGGCGGAATGTGCGCCGGGCGAGGAGGGCGAAATCGTGGTGCGTGGCCCGAACGTCATGCTCGAGTATCTGAAAAACCCTGATGCCACGGCGACCACCTTTTATGGTGACTGGCTGCGCACGGGCGATCTGGGACGCCGGGATGCGGACGGGTATCTCTTTGTGACTGGCCGGCTCAAAGAACTGATCATCAAGGGCGGGGAAAACATCGCACCGCGCGAAATTGATGAAGCGCTCTATTCGCATGGGGATGTCATCGAGGCTGCAGCCTTTGCGCGGCCCTGCAAAACTTACGGTGAGCGGGTCGAAGCCGCCGTTCGTGTCCGGGATGGTTCGGGCCTGTCCGACGGTGATCTGATCAGCATCTGTGTGGAGAAACTGGGCAGTTTCAAAGCGCCTGAGCGTATCCATTTTCTGCCGGAGCTGCCCAAAGGACCGTCCGGCAAGATACAGCGGCTGAAGCTTGCAGATCTGATCTGATCGCTCAGACCGAGCCCTGTATGTCGTTGTTTTCGGACCTGCGGGACACACCGACGCCAATCGGTTTACGCTGGTTGCCCGGCAGACGCGGATCAGGGCCCCAGATGGCCTGATAGGTATCAACGGCCATGCCGCGCCGTTGCAAGCGCACAGACGCGACCAGCAGACCCAGCCACCAGAGCATAAGGATCAGCCACATCCAGTTGGGTGCATTTGCCTGCCAGAGACCAGTAAGAATGGCCGCAACAGCGAGGGCAAGGCCCAGGTAGCCAGCAGATTTGTGAATGTATTCAAAAGCCAGGCGGCGGGGTGTCATATCATAGTGATCACCGCGGAGGGTGCCGTCTGGTGCAGGGTCCGTCGGGCCACCTTTGGTGCCACGCAGAATGCCGCCCATGATCTGAACCAGGGCCAGGGCGAGCGCGGACCAGCCCAGCAGCGCATGAGGGCCAGGGCGATAGGTAATGGGACCTGCGTTCAGAATGAGCCAAAGGCCCACAAGCATCAGAACGCAGGCGGAGTACTGACAGATACGGTGCGTGTTCCACCACAGATGATTGTCCAGGGCCTGCGGCCAGTTCTGGCCGGGCAGAACCTTGAAATAGCGCGCCACGAAAACCCCCAGCGGAGCCAGAATACCCCAGGCCAGCACCATGAGCCTTGCGTGCCAGCTCAGATAGCCACCCACCTCATGGGGCGCACCCGGGTCCATGGGGGCGAGCAGCCACTCCATCATCAGCCCTTGACCGCGCCCGCGGTCATGCCGGTGATAATCTGGCGCGAGGCCACAAAGGTAAAGATGATCGGCGGGATGGCCAGCAGCATGCCCGTCGCCATGATGACACCCCAGTCGATGTCAAACTCAGTCATGGAATTCACGATGGTCACCGGCACAGTACGTGAATTCCGGTCCGCCAGAGCATTAGCCAGCAGGAACTCGTTCCAGGCCACGCGGAAGGTGAAAATCGCCGCTGCAGCCAGACCGGGTTTGATCAGCGGCAGCACCACCAGAAAGAAGACGCCGAAGGGACCGGCGCCGTCCATGTGGGCGGCTTCCTCAAGCTGGATCGGTACCTGAACGATAAAGCTCTGCAGGATCCAGATCACGAAAGGCAGGTTCATCGCGACATAGACGAGGATGATGCCCGCCCGTGTCCCGTCGATCTGAAACTGGAATGTCCAGATGCCGAACACCGGAACAAGCAGGACAGCCGGGGGCACCATGCGCATACCCAGCGTTGCCAGCGACACCGTATCCCGCCCCATAAAGCGGAACCGCACCAGCGCATAGGCCGCCATGCAGCCGATCACCAGCGTCAGGACCGTCGAGACCAGCGCGATGATCAGCGAATTAACCAGCGCCCGCCCGAAGGTCTTGTCGCAGTAGTCAATATGAGGCGCCTCATACCACAGGAAATCGCAGAGGGCCGTTTCGTAGTTGCGCAGTGTCGGCATAAAGAGCAGCGACGATGTATCCGACATGATGTCGACGTTCAGTTTCAGCGACGTGATCAGCATCATGGCAATCGGTCCGACCGACATCACCACAAGTGCCACAAGCAGGGCATAGAACGCGGGGTTCTGACGGTCGTAGGTCTTGTCAGACATCACACATCCTCCTCGGCGGCCGCGCGCAGACGTGCGGCGCGCACCTCCATCGCTTTGTTGTAAAAGAACATACCGAACGTCAGGACCATCAGCAGGATCAGCAGGAAGTTTGACATGGCCGCAGCCTCGCCCAGTTCCCGGAATTCGGATGCCGTACGCGAGATGCGCAGTGACAGAATTTCGGTGGACAACCCGGGGCCGCCGTTGGTCAGCACAAGGATCACCTCCAGCACTTTGAAGGCGTCGATGAGGCGCAACAACAGGGTAACAATAAGCACAGGCAGCATCAGCGGCAGCTTGATGTAGACGATCTGCTGCCAGCCGGTGGCGCCATCAATCCGCGAGGCTTCCATGGCCGACTGTGGCAGAGACTGGAGCGCTGCGAGCGACAGAATAAAGATGAACGGGGTCCACTGCCAGACATCGGCAATCACGACTGATGCAAAGGCCCAGCTGCCGTCCGACAGCCACGGCACCGGTTCAAGGCCGAGGGACTTCAGTGTGCGGTTAAAGATGCCGACGGTCGGGTGGTACATATAGCGCCACATCAGACCCACAACGATGGGCGCGATCATCATCGGCAGGATAAAGAGGGTGCGCAGCAGGGACATGCCGCGGATGTTCCGGTCGAGCAGGAGGGCGAGGCCCACGCCCAGGAACATTTCCAGCGTTACGACGACTGCGGCGAATTTAATCGTGACCCAGAAGCTTTCGAGAAAAGCGGCGTCACTCAGAAGGTTGGTGTAGTTGCGCAGGCCGATGAATTCTGCCTCACCGATGCGCTGGCTGGGGTTCCAGTCGAGAAAACTGGCGTAGACCATGTAGCCGATGGGATAGAGCAGGGCGATACCCATGATGATCGCGGCAGGGGCCAGAAAGAGATAGGGGGTCAGCCTGTTGACGTTCGCGGTCTGCATGTCACGGATCCATCGGTGCGGGGTGGGTGTGCCGGGCCGCAGTATGCGCGGCCCGGCGGGGCTCCTGGGAGGGAGACGTTACTGCCAGGTGTAGTAACCGGCCTCATCCATGATGGCGCGGGCACGTTCCGCCACACCGTTCAGGGCTTCCTGCGGGTCCAGACCTTCGGTCAGAACCTGGCTCATGGTTGTGCCGATGTCGGCATTGATCTTGCCCCAGGTGGGGATGATCGGACGCCAGTCGGGGTCTGCGTATTTCAGCGCTTCGCCGAAAGTCGCGGAGTAGGGGTATTTGGCGTTCAGCTCTTCGTTCTGATAGGTCGAGAAGCGCGACGGGTTGCCGCCTGCCATCGCCACCATCAGGTCACCCTTTTTCGAAGTCAGCCACTGCATCAGCAGGAAGGCGGCCTCTTTGTTCTGGGCGTTTTTCGGAATGGCGATGCCGAAACCACCGGTCTGACTGCCGCGGCGCACACCTTCAGGGTGCAGCGCATAGCCGACTTTGCCAGCGACCTTGGACTTGCTCGGGTCCTCGAAACCAGCGGCAAAGGCGATGGAGTCCATGAACATGGCAGCCTGTCCCTGGCTGAAGGCTGCAGCAGCCTCGGCAGGACCGAATGTCTGGCTGCCCTCGGGGCCGCAGTCCACGATGGTTTTCAGCGCGTTTGCAGCTGCAACACCGGCCTCATTGTTGATGATCGGCTCCCAGCTGTCGTCAAATACCCGGCCGCCCAGGGGGGCAAGGTGCAGCAGGAACGCGTGGCTGGCCTGGTGGCCGGACGCCGCGCGAGACGCCATACCGCCCATACCGGGCTCAACTTCGGGGATCTTGCAGGCTGCATCCAGCAGGTCATCGTAGCTTTCAGGCACACCGATGCCGTGCTTTTCAAAGATATCCTTGCGATAAGCCAGAACTGAGGTCTCGGAGCCGAACGGAATACCATAAGCCGAGCCCAGCTGACCTGGCAGATAGCCCTTCTGGCCACCGGCGACGCCGATGTTTTCAACGTAGCCAGAGATCAGGTCGCCCTGGTCATAGTTCGGGTCCGCCAGCGCGGGGTTCATGAAGTATTTCGCAAGGTTTTCCAGCTGATCCGCATAGATGTAGTCAGCTTTTGAGAAAACCACGTAGGCGATCATATCATAGTCGCCCTCGCGCTTGGTCAGCTCAAGTGTCTGGCGCTCGCGCATCTTGAGGTACTGAAGCTGGTCCACTTCGACCTCGATCCCGGTTTCTTTTGTGAACTCCGGGATGACTTTCATCATCGCGTTATAGTGCGGGTGGGCGGGCACGTTGATCACCAGCGTCGTGCCGGCATAAGGCGCATATGGCCCACCATGCCCGTCTGCCAGCGCCATGCAGGCCATTGAAACGGAAACGGCTGTCCCCGTCAGGATTGATTTGAGTGATAGCATTCTTCAGTCCTCCCTGATGCTATTTCTGTTGCGTGTCAGAGCCGCAGCCCCGACGTCTTGTCAAAAATCATGAGTTCGTCGGTCAGCACGCCAAAGGTTTGCATCCCGCCGGATTGGACGGGTGCGGCGCTTTGCGTCTCGACCAGCACGTCTGCATTGCCACAGCGCGTGACGAGCACCGACTGGGCCCCGAGATATTCAGAGACCACAACCCGCAGCTCAATTGGCGCACCCTGTGTGACATCTGTCGAAAAACTGGAGGGTCGCAGGCCGAGCGTGATGTTCCGGTCGGGCGCGTTCTTTGCCCGCGCACCGGTTTCCGCATCCAGTGGCAGATGAAAACCATCGCCACGGACCCAGACGGCGTCCTTTTCTTCGACCAGTTCACCGTCCACGAAATTCATTGTGGGTGAGCCGATAAAGCCCGCGACAAACCGGTTGCGGGGCGATTTGAACAGCTCTTCGGGTGACCCCTGCTGCTGGATCAGCCCATCGCTCATCACCACAATCCGGTCGCCCAGCGTCATAGCCTCGACCTGGTCATGGGTCACATAGACCATGTTTTTGTCGATCGTATCGCGCATCTCTGCCAGTTCTGCGCGCATCTTGCCGCGCAGCTTGGCGTCGAGGTTTGACAGAGGTTCGTCAAAAAGAAACGTGCCGGCGTCCCGGACCAGTGCCCGGCCCATAGCAACCCGTTGCCGCTGGCCGCCTGACAGCTCTGCTGGTTTTCGGTCCAGCAGGTGGGCGATGTTCAGCATCTCTGCGACGCGCTGAACCTTTTCGTCGATTTCCGCCTTCGGAACACGGGCCAGACGCAGCGCGAAAGACATATTTTTTGCAATGTTCATGTGCGGGTAGAGCGCATAATCCTGGAAAACCATCGCCAGATCGCGTTCTTTCGGATCAAGTCTGCTGATCGGGCGGTCATCGAAATAGATCTCGCCGCCGGAAAGGGTCTCAAGCCCCGCCAGCATGCGCAGGGTCGTCGATTTACCGCAGCCCGACGGGCCCACCAGCACGGTGAATTCACCGTCGTCCAGTTCCAGATCGAACGGCGGCAGGACCTCCGTCGCGCCATAGCTTTTGGCAACCTGATCGAACACAATTCTGGGCACGTCGTTCTCCCCCCGATGCGCATGGCCGGTTGGATCCGTGACGGATCTGCCGGCTCCGTTACAGTGCATGGCGGGCGCAAAATCAGGAAGGACAAAAAACGAAAACTACGTTAACGTTAACGTAAATCTCTGTCCAGGTATCTGATTCTGATAGGTAAAACGGACATGCGATAACGTTTAGCGCAAGGGGGCTTCATGGCGCGCCGGGCCGGACCGACCAGGATTGAAGACGTGGCACGCCGTGCAGGCGTCAGCGTGATGAGTGTGTCGCGGGCGATCCGCGGGGTCGAAGGTGTGTCGGAAAAAACGCGGGCTGAAATCCTCAGGGTTGCGCGTCAGATGAAGTATATGCCGAACAGTGCGGCCCGCTCGCTGGTGGTGTCGAACTCCAATCTGATTGGCATATCGCTGCCGACTTTTGCCGGCGAGGTTTTCGCCGAAATCCTCAACGGTATGCGCCAGACTTTTGACAGCGCGGGCTACTCCAGTGTGATCGATACGACAGAATACGATCCTGAGGCGGAACTGGCCTGGGTGCGGCGCCTGCTGTCTTGGCAACCGGCGGCGATCATCCTGACAGGTGTGGATCACCATCCGGAAACCCGGGAACTGCTGCGCGCGTCGCCGATCCCGGTTCTTGAAATCTGGGATCACACAGACGACCCGATCGACATCTGCGTTGGAATAGATCACTTCCGCGCCGGGCAGATGATCGGCGAGCATGCGGCTGCCCTCGGTTACAGGCAGCCCGCTTTTGTCAGCACACCGCGCGGGCACGACAAACGGGCCGACGCGCGGCTGGAGGGGATCCGGAGTGTTTTTGCGCCGGACGGGGCAGGCGAAGTCGCTGCGGCACGGCCGCCGCTGGGCAACGCCTTTGTCACTGGCTATGACGGGACGGCAAGTCTGCTGGATGAGGGCAAGCCGGATATCATCTGCTATCTGAACGACCATATGGCGTTTGGCGGGTTGATGTGTTGTCAGGCCCGGGGCCTGAAAGTGCCGGATGACATGGGCATCGTGGGCTTCAACGGCCTTGATCTTGCCAGCGTTCTGCCGATGAAACTGACCACGATCCGGACTTTGCGGCGTCTTATGGGCATCACCGGTGCCCGTAATCTGCTGGCACGGATCAACGGTGTTCCGACCGAGCGCAGTAAAGTGCTGCCGCTTCAGTTTGAACCCGGCCAGACGACCTGTCCCCAGCGGTCTGGCAGTTCAGGGACCGGGCCGACAAAATTGTTAGATTTTTAATTGATAACGCGCCCTTAAATGGCAATCCGCTAGCTGTTCAGGTGTAGCGAGGGCGCTGTTTTGAGTAGAGGAAACCGCGAAGAAACCGAGGAACGCGCGGCAGCATTACTTAATGCTGTGGCGTTTCCTGCGTTTCTGGCCGATGCCGCACTCAAGATAAGGGCAGCAAATGACCAGGCGGCGGACATCCTTGGATTGCCGTCAAAAAATAACCTGCGGGGCGCTGATCTGCGATCTTTGTGCTGCCCGACAGCAGGTTGCCCGTCCGAGACCGACCTCGCCGGGGTTTGGGACGGTACCTACGAAGATTGTGTGGCACTGCTGATCGGACCACCGGCAAAACCGCCTGTATCTTTTCGCGTACGTGCTTATCGGGAGACGGATGCGGACGAGCTGCTGTTTCTTTTCCAGGCAGCCGTTGAGACAAACGCTGACAAACCGGACATCCGGGTCCTTGCGCCTTCAGAAATATCAGAACCATATGCTGGCAGCCCTTCTGAAGGTGAATGGCGCTGGCGTACCGCTGTGCACGGCGCAAATCAGGGCATCTGGGACCACGATTTCGAACATGACCGCCACTTTGTGTCGTCTGGCTGGCGCCTTTTGCGCGGCATGGGGCCGGACATGCCCATTCCAACCAACAATGACACCTGGCTGGAAACGATCCATCCACAGGATCGTGACCACATAATGGAAGAGCTTCAAAAGCTTGAGGCCGGGGAGACAGAGATTATCAACTACAAATTCCGCCAGCGGCATACAGCAGGTCACTGGGTCTGGATTTTCAGTAATGGCATAGTTGTGCGGCGGGACGCCGATGGACTTCCCGCGCGCATCATCGGAACAGATACTGACATTTCCGATATCAAAGCGGGCGAGGCCGAAAGCCAGGCGATTACTCAGCGTCTTGAGATCGCGATGGAAGCCGCAGGCATGGGGCGCTGGGAATACGATGTGGGCGCCAAATATGCGTTCTGGGATGACCGTCTGCTCGAGATTTTCGGCCTTCCGAAAGGGCAGAATATTGTAGATGCCGACGCCTGGGCATCAAACATCCACCCCGAAGACAGGGACGCCGTCGAAAAACTGTCACAGGAGTGCCTGCGGGAAGAAAGAGATATTGCGACGGACTATCGGTTGCTGCTGGACGACGGGACGGTCCGGTACATCAGAACACGCGGCAAATATGTAAAATCGCCTGAGCGTGGCGCACGCTACTACGGTGTGAATTTTGATGTCACAGACGACTACGAACGTGCGCAGCAGCTCGAAGCGGCACGGTCGGAACTGGAATACGAAAGCCGCCATGACGTATTGACCGGCATGGCTAACCGGCGGTATCTGGACGATTTTTTCACAGATCTTGTTGAGCAGCAGGATGCTGGTGACACCCGGATTGCTGTGCTTCACTTCGACATAGATCACTTCAAACAGATCAACGACACACTGGGTCATGATGCCGGTGACGCGACGCTGCGCCATGCCGCTGATCTTCTTCAAAACCTTCTGCCGGACAATGCAATGGTTGCCCGTGTTGGCGGGGACGAATTCGTAGCCCTGGTGCCTGACGCGCCGGGTGATGATGAATTGAGCCGGATCGCTGACACCATTATTGCTGAGATGGCCAAACCGTATTTCTACGAGTCGCAGCAATGCAATATCGGCACGAGCATAGGCATTGCTGTCTCTGAGGACCGCAGCTCGCTCGGTCATTCCCTGTTCATTGACGCCGATATCGCGCTCTATCAGGCTAAGAAAGCTGGTCGCGGGCGGCGTCGGTTTTTTGACAGGGTCATGCGGGAAGAGGCAAGGCGACGGAAAAATTCCTTTGACGCCCTTCTGGCCGGCTTTGACCAGGGTGAAATTACCTGTCACTACCAGCCTCAGTTTGACGCGCAGACGCTGGAAGTGTCCGGCCTCGAGGCGCTTGTGCGCTGGGAAAGTTCAGAATTTGGACTGCTCATGCCGGACGAGTTCCTCGATATGGCAGAAGACATGGGGCTCGTTGCCCAATTCGATGAGCTTGTGCTCAAAAAGGCGCTTTCGGACATACGGCAGTGGGAAAAGGCCGGCATCCACGTACCACGGGTTTCCGTGAACGTTTCGTCACATCGTCTGAATGACCCGTCGCTGGGAAAGAGTATCAGAAGTCTGGACATCCCGCGGGGCCGTTTGTCGTTTGAACTGCTGGAATCTGCGTTTCTTGATTCAAAGAACGATGTCATAGAACAGAATTTGCGTCTTATCGACGAGCTGGGGATCGATATTGAAATTGACGATTTTGGGAGCGGGCACGCATCCATCGTCAGTCTGCTTCAGGTGGCGCCCCGAAAACTGAAAGTGGACCGGCTGCTCATCCAGCCGATTGTTGAGTCGCCCCGACAACGCGCGTTGGTGGAAACAATTATACAGATCGGGCGCATGCTTGAAGTCGAAGTTGTTGCCGAGGGGGTCGAAACGGATGACCACGTTTCGATACTCCAGAAGCTGGGCTGCGAATACCTTCAGGGCTATGCACTTGCATTTCCTATGAACTTTGAAAAAACCTGCGCATTTCTGGAAGAAAGACATACGAAGGTTTCAAAGTCTCGCATAGCCTGAACCGAACTGAGGTCCGTTGGACTGTCTGAACGGCGCAAAAACCCCGGTGCGCGCGATGCCGCCAGGTTCTCCGGGTATGACATTGGCAGGCCACCGCAACCAACAGATTTTACCTGCAAGACCCATGTGCCAGCGACCGGATTGGAAGTGCATGGAAGGCGCAGCCAGTTACCTTTCGCCAAAGGCGCTCTCAAGCGACCGGTAAACGGGCTTGGCAAGGTAAGCCATCATGCTGCGTTCGTCCGTAACAACTTCTGCCACACCGGCCATGCCAACCCGCACAGGGCGCTCCAGTTCGCCGCGCCCGATCGTCAGGGTATCGAGGGCAACGACACCGCGGAAATAGGTCGACCCATCTGCAGGGTCAGTGACGATGTTCGGCGAAAGGCTGGTGATGCGCCCGGTGATTTCTCCGTATCGTCTGGCATCATACGTGGTAAGCTTCAGCGAAACCCTGTCGTCCACCTGGATATGACCGATGTCCGCTTCGCCAATCCGCAGTTCGGCAACAAGGTTTTCATCCGTGCTGACGAGTTCGAACAGCGTGCTGCCGGCTTCAATAACCTCACCGGTTTTTGGAAAATCAACGGCCTGAATAACGCCCGCCACAGGTGCACGGATGGCCAGTTCTTCTCTTTGGCTTTCCAGTGTCGCCAGCTGTGTGGAGAGCTGGTCTTTTTCCTGCTGGAGAGCGAACAGTTCTGTGAGCGTCTGTTCGCGCAACGCAAGATCACGTTCCAGGGGCTTGTCCCGGGATTCCGCATAATTGGCCTTGTTTGTTGCCAGTTCTATGCCCGCTTCGATGAGCCTGCCTCGGAGCTCATCCAGTGACTGCTGCTCGGCTTCAAGTCGGATGCGGGTGATACTGCCTGACTCAAACAATGTCGCCAGCCTCTCGACAGAAGCTTCTTTTTCCCGAACCCTGCCGGCCATAAGAGCCTGGGCTTCTTCGAGTTCGCGGATGATCTCACGCAGGCTGGCGGCCCGTCCGCGGGCGATCTCTTTCTGCAGATCGTGCAGCCAGACACGGGAGCGCGCATAGTCGCGGACACCACCGGGCGCATCAATCTGCGGGCCCGCGGAACCATCCGGTTGATCCAGATATGACAGGATGCTTTCCAGAGTCGAAATTCTGGAGTTCAGCGCCTCTTTCTGCTGCAGAACCGAACGGATATTCCGGTCGACCTCGGGAGAAAACAGCCTTGCAAGTATCTGGCCTTTGGCGACAACCTGGCCCTCCCGGACATGAACGGCCTCAACCACACCCTGATTGATACTTTCAACCTGATGCGCACGTCCCAGTGTTGTGATTTCCCCAGGTGCCCTGGCAAGTTCCGGAACAGTGGTTCTCACCGACAGTGCCACCGCACCCGCGATAAACGCGCTGAGGGTGAAAACCACCATGGATGACACACGGGGTGCGTGGTTTTTTGCCCGGATCGCCTTGCGGTCGAAGATGCCGCGTTTTGTGTTTTTTTCGGTTGGCGCTGACATTTCAGGTCTCCCTGTTCGCTTTGATAAGGGCGTTGACTTTGCGGCGACCGCTGGCGCCGGTATCATCCGCGACAACACGGCCGCCAGACATATACAGGCACCTGTCGGCGATGTTCACGTATTCCGGATCGTTGGATACGACGATCACAGTATGGTCGCCGCGGATGCGGTTCAGATACGTCATCAGTGCCTGCTTTCGCAGATAGTCGAGACCCGCGTCGGGATCGTTCAGGAGATAGACCCGTGCTGGTCGGATAAACGTCCGGACCAGCGCAAAGCCGCGCGATGTCGAAACGGGCAGCGACTGGCGGTACTTTTCGGTCAGGCGGGTGTTCAGACCATCGGTCAGAGCATTCAGGTCATCCTCTAGTCCCATTTCTGCAATCACGGCGCGGATCTCGTCCTCGGGCACTGTCGGTGCTGCAAGGCGGAAGTTCTGCAGCAATGTGCCGTGGAACGCATCCGGCTTCTTTTGCGCGTAACTGAAAGCCTGACGCAGATCATCCACCGGGATCTGTCTGATATCCATACCGTCAAGCTGAACCGACCCCACCAGAGGGGTGTGCAGGCCCATGATCAGTTCAAGCAGGGTGGTTTTCCCGCTGCTGCTGTTGCCCGAGATACAGACAAATTCGCCCGCCGCAAACTCGGCAGAGACCTGCGAGATCGCAGGGTCCGTGGCTTCCGGGAAACGATGTGTAACACCGCTCAGTGTGATGCGGCCGTCAAACTGTTTCTGATGGGACGTGGCAGCGCCACGAACCATTTCCTGCGGCATCGCGAGCACACGGTCAATCTGTTCGCGGCTGCGCAGAAACCCTGCGAGCTGAGGTGCGTTGGCATGAAGCGACTGGAGTGGCGTAAGCACCTTCCAGACCAGTGCCATGACGGCAATCAGAGCACCGAATGTGATACTCCCTTCCATCGCAGAAACGGTACCCAGAACAACAGCGCCGACGCCGGCGATCATCATAATGCTCTGTCCGAACATCTGGCACAGCATCTGAAACCGGCGTGCGACGCGTGACGTTGAGGCTGCCTCGCGCGCAACGGCGGCGTTTTTATCTGTCCAGAAACTCCCAAGTCCCAGCCTGTAAATGCTCCGCTGCATCCGCACGGTTTCAAACAGAATTTTCTGCTGGCGGGCCTTAACACGTGCGGCCTGAGTGTTCAGTGTCTGCTGAACCGGCAGCGTGACCCAGATCGCGATGGCAAAAACAACGATCAGGCCGACGACCAGAAAGCCGACAGTAGGTGCGAGAAAGAAAATCAGACCGAGAAAGATCAGCGTAAAGGGCAGATCCAGAAGGGTAACCATGCTCTGGCCAGAGAAAAAATCCCGGGTCCCTTCAAACTGCTTGAATCGTGAGATCTGCTGATCGACTTCCGAACTTTTGATCTGATCCGGCGGCAGCGACATGAGCTTCCGGAAGAGAGCAAGGCCGAGGCGGTGTTCCACGGTTTTGCCCATAAAGGAAACGGCGTGCGACCGGGCCAGCCGGAAACCAGCATCCGCCAGCAGAACAAGACCGACGGCCATGGTGAGCGAGATTACGAGTGGCACGGAATCTGCCGGAATAACCCGGTCATAGATCATCATGATCAGCAGCGGTGTCACAAGTCCCATCAGGTTCGTCATGAACGACGCGAGCACAAGACCGGGTATCAGACCGCGAAAGCCGGATGTGATCGTACGGAAGTCATCGAAACTGAGCTGGGCATCGGACGGTGCGAACCTCTCGATGCGTACAACGGTGCCGTTTTTCCGGTCCGGTGTTTCCCACTGCGGATGCTCGTCGCCCGGCCGGATGACCAGTACGCCTTTCGAGCCCGCGTCCAGAACACCGCAGATTGTTCCACTTTTTTCTATGAAAAGGGCGGGGCAGTCTTTTTCTGTCACATCCCGCAGGCCGGCCTCAGCTATGGAGACAGGGACATCGAGGTTTTCAAGCGTCGCCAGCAACTCATTGCCGGAAATCGCGGAGGCGAGGTGTGGTGCGGCCTCCGTGAGGTTTCTGGTGCTGCTGTGCCAGCCGGCTTCGATCATCAGGCGCTGCAACAGGTTAAGTCCGGGGTGAACTGCAAAATCCATCAGGCACTCCGTTTTCTGGTTTGTGTCGCAACCATTGCGTCGGCTTCAGCATCCTCATCCCAGAGGCTGAAGTCCTGTTGGCGTTGTCCGGCAAGCAGAACGGTCTGTTCGGCAAGAGCGGAAAGTTGACGGTGTTCGGACGCGATCAGCAGCGATGTTTTGCCATTCAGTGCGCGAAGGCATTCCGCAAGACGCGACACCGCGCTGTCATCCATCGCGGAAGCCGCATTGTTGAAAAGCAGCAGGGCCGGGGTCAGGGTCAGTGCGCGCACAAGCGCAATAGTCTGCATCAGCGCGAGATTGGAGGCGATTTCACCGGTTGGTCCGAGCGTGGTGCTGTAGCCCATCGGCATCCGGTGCACCGTTTTCTCCAGTCCCAGTTCTTTCGATATGCGCAGGCTGCGCTCAATAGCGTCACCCTCGCCAAAACAGGAGATGTTCTCCAGGAGCGTACCGGAGAACATGACAGGGTTCTGATCCAGGTAAACAATCCCACCTGGTCCGCGCGCTTCGCTGTAAAACCTCACCGGGTTGCCATCTATCCGGATCTGGCCGGTCTCAGGTTCCTCTTCACTGAGGATCATGCGCATCATTGCATCACGGGCAGCACCTTCATCGCCGATAATGCCGAGCACTGCACCTGCCTCCAGGTTAAAGGAGACATCCGAAAAGGCGCGTTTGTGATCACCGCCCGGCGCTGCGGAGACATCTTCAAAGGTGAGTTGTCCACGTAATTCGTTGTTGCGGATGCCGGAGGTTTCGCGCTGGGGCAGATTGCCGATTTCTTCAATTCTGGCCAGAGCAGATCCAACACTCTCGGACTGTGCCCAGTGGCTCAGCATTTTGAGCAACGGCTGAACGGTGCGCCCGTTGAGAAGCATGCAGGCGGCCAGTTCTGCGACGCCGATCTGGCCGTGAATGACTAGAAAAGCGCCAAAAAGACCCATTGCGGCAACACTTGCCTGGGAGAACAACGCGCCAAAGGATTGCGAAAGACCGGAAAGCCGGATCAGTTTCTCGCTGATTTTTACAGACTGATCCTGAAGAACCTCGTAGCGGCGCAGCAGTTGCGGTTCCATCGTGTCCGCCTTGACCGTGAGGATCTGAGAAAGGCATTCGATAAGAAAAGAATAGCGTCTGCCGTCGAGCGTTTTCCGCTTTTCAAAAACCGGTGCCTGCGCGTGCTGGAGGACAGCCTTAAAGCCAAACAACAGTGCAAGACCCGCCAGTGGCACGAGGACAAGCCAGCCGCCGATGAGGGCGATCATGATAATGAAGATCGCGGAAAAAGGCAGGTCAATGGCCGAAAGCCGCCCCTGACCGCAGTAGTAATCCCGCAGTTGAGTAAGCGCGTTCAGGCGTTCAAAGTGATCACCCGTGGAGGTTTTGTCATAAGCTGCCGGATCAGCATTGAGCGAGCGCGATATAAACCTTTCACTCAGGTCCAGTTCAAATTTTTCCCCGGCATGTCCGAGCAGCACGAGGCGCGCCCATTTCAGGGCAAAATCCAGTACGGCGACTACGCACAGCCCGATGAACAGCAGCGACAGGGTTTCGTAAGCCTCGAATGGAATGACCCGGTCGAAGACCTGGAGCACGACCATCGGCAATGCCAGAGCGAGAAGGTTGATGCACAAAGACGAAAGGATAACGCTGGCTCCAAGTCGGGGAGGCCGCGCCATTCTGATTCTTTCAGTTATTCCGTTCCCCACCTTGAACGCTCCTGATTGTCTGGCAACCACAATAACCTCTGCGTGGTTACCAAATCTTTCACCAATGGCGGGAAGTGTTTATTATTTTAATTAAATCAGATGTTTAAAACTTTATGTTCAGGTGAAATTTTAAGTGAATTCCGGTATGTGACGCTCAGTGTGTGACGCGTAAGGAGTTTTTCCGTGGCCGAGAATAACAACAGTCAAATTGACGACAGTGTATTTCTGGACCAGAGCGGTTCGGAATCCGAAAAAGAAAAAGTTGTTGTCCAGTCTCTGAAGAGCAGTGACGCGGGTCAGGAAGACCAGTCACGCAGTACGCTTCACTACGGCGAACAGGACGAAGCGAGTGCCAACGGACAGTCGCCAGATACCTCTTTTGCGCCAGCGGGGACGGCGGCTGATCAGGACCCGGACAGTGATGCGTCTCAGGCGGGCAACGGTGCGCCGGCCGCTGACGTTGCCGGAGGCGAACTGGGCGCCAATGATACGTCTGCTGCCGGCAACAGCGGACATGTCGTCGCGGACCTTACTGGCCTTGCGGATGAGGCCGGTGGAATTGACCGCCTTTCAGTTGCAGATGAACGTTTCGAAATCCGTGATTTCGGGCTGCAGGCCAAGCCCGGTTCCGTTTTTTCAGATGATGAACAGGACGCGTTCCGCGTTGAAGTGACCGTGATCGCCGAAGACGGGAGCAGTTTTACACGTGGTTTCGACCTGGAACCACCAGAGGGCAACCCTGAACCAACGGGTCTTTCTGTCAGCAATACCGGGGTCGCCACCGGAGAGGACGGGGCCGTTGTCGGTGAGATCGCTCTTGAGGGTGACGGCGATTACAGTGCGTACACATTTGAGGTGTCGGACGACCGTTTTGAAGTTGAGGGTACGCAGATCCGGTTGCGAGAGGGTGTCACCCTTTCGGATGACGAAGCGGGGCCCCTGTCGGTCCAGGTGACCGCAGTCTCGCCGGCGGGAACCGAATTCGTTCATGACATCGGCTTTGAAGCGATTGACACACCTGACTTCAGTGGAACCACCGGATTCCACGCCAGCTATTTTGATGTTGATCAGCGTCTGAGCAAACTTGACGACATCGACTGGAACGCGGATCCGACGCATGAAGAGCTGGTCTCGGAAATCAACTACACCAACAGCCGCAACTCGTTCTGGGAAGGTGGGGACACTGACACTTTCGGTGCGAGGATAACGGGCAATATCGATGTGTCAGAAGGCGGCGCGTTCTCGTTCTATCTGGGCGGGGACGACGGTGTAATTCTCCTGATCAACGGCGAGGAGGTTGTGTCTGATGATGGTCTTCACGGCTACAGGACACGCAGCGGAGACATTGAACTGGAGCCGGGCACGCATCACGTCGAAGTGCGGTATTTCGAGAATTATGGCCATGCCGGGCTGAAGCTTGAATGGGATGGCCCGGGCACAGATGGCCGGGAACTGCTGACGTCGCCCGGGTTTGATGACCTGCAGACGATCAACGGAATGCCGCTGAACCTGTCGCTCGCAGTGTCCGAAGAAGGCCAGGACGGAGCAGTGTCCACGCATGTGCTGGAAGGGCTGCCCGAGGGAACGCTGGTCTCTGTTGGCGATGAGGTTCTGACAGTGGATGCTGAAGGCCAGGTGGATGTGACCGGGCTGGACCTGTCCCTGATGACCATTACAACCCCCATCGAATTCACCGGCGAGGTAAACGCGGAACTGGTGACCACCACAACGTCAGAGTCAGGCATATCCGCATCGTCCGTCACAGATGTTGATTTCACCGTTCAGCAGGCTGATCTTCCAGCGCCCGACAATGTTATGAGCACTGGTTTCCGGGCCAGCTACTTTGACGTTGACCACGGGCTGCGCCGGCTGGACCAGATCGACTGGTCTTCGGAGCCGACGCATGAGGAAGTGGTGCACGACATCAATTACAAAAACAGCCGTGGCTCTTTCTGGGAAGGCGGGGATGACGATACATTCGGTGCCCGCATCACGGGTGATATTGATGTGGACGAGGGGGGAAGCTTCAAATTCTTCCTTGGTGGGGACGACGGCGTTGTTCTCTTCATCAATGGTGAGGAGGTTGTAACCGACGATGGGCTGCACGGGTACCGCACGCGCAATGGCGAAATCGAACTCGAGCCGGGCACGCATCAGGTCGAAGTCCGCTACTTCGAAAACTACGGGCATGCCGGGCTCAAGCTGGAGTGGGAAGGTCCCGGTATCGATGGTCGCGAACTGGTCACGGCCTCTGACGACCTCAGCGTGGATCAGAATGGAATGATTGCGGTTGAACTTGATGATCCGGGCTTGTCTGACGCGGCACATGTGGTGGTAAGCGGGCTGCCTGCGGACACAATTCTCATGAGCGGTGATATGGTCGCGGTGGCGGATGGCGGCGAGGTCGATCTCGCAGGCTGGGATCTTGGCTTGCTGGAAATTGCACCGCCCCCGGGGTTTGAAGGCCGCATAGAGGGAGAGGTTGTGACCACCGATACGGCCTTCAATGGTCAGGAAGTGTCCGGCACAAGCAGCTTCACGCTTGATGTTGGTGACATCGGGCAGGGACCCTCTGCGGCCAATGGTTTCGGGGACGACACCTGGGCTGCGGGCGGTGGCGAAAACGAACAGTCCTCCTGGGTCGAAACGGCGGACAATGATCAGGCGGACGACACCGACGACGACAACGCCCTCAACGAAGAAATTGTCGATAATCCTGACGCCGGGCAGGATTATGAAATGAACGACACCTACGAACGAAACGACTGGTGACGGTCTCAGCTGCTTTCAAATCCGGAAAATCCCGATCGGACGAAGTCAGAGAAGGCGTCCACTTTTCGTGAGCCTTTCAGATTGGGCGGCCTCAGAACTGAAATCGGCGCCTCCGGTGATGATAAAGCCCCGGGGAGCACTTCAACAAGTTCGCCCCTGTCCAGCTCTGACGCAACGGCGAGACGGGACTTGAGCGCAATGCCGTGCCCGTGAATGGCCGCGTCGGTCAGGCTGTCGGAGTTTGACACAAGCAGAGTGTCCCCGGGCATGTTTGCAGGCCCTTTTACGCCATCGAATTCCCAGCTCCGTTGCCAGGGAAGGCAAACGGCGCGATGGGATCCAAGGTCACGGGGCTGCGCTGGTACGCCGAAGGATTTCAGATACCCGGGCGCAGCACAGAGGATGCGGTGATTATCCGCGATCTTGCGCGACAACAGGCTGCTGTCATGCAATCTGCCGACGCGGATGGCACAATCCTGTTGCTCCTCGACAAGGTTCACATATCGGTCCGATGCCAGAAACTCAAAGGTCAGCCCGGGGTGTTGGTCGCGCAGCCTCTCCAGCAAAGGCAGGACAAAACGCGACAGAATCCAGGGGGCCATCGTGACCCTGAGATGCCCTTTCAGAAGGCTCCCATGCCCGCCAATGTCCGTTTCAGCGTTGGTCAGTTCATCGAGAATGGCAACGACCCGGCTGTGGAATGCCTCTCCCTCAACACTCAGCGAAACGTTTCGGCTGTTGCGGTGAAAGAGGCTGACGCCGAGATGGTCTTCCAGCTTGGACAGGCGGTGACTGATGGTTGCCGGTGCCGTGCCCATTGATCTTGCCGCCGCTGTGATGCCACCGCGGTCCGCGATTTCGACAAAAGTGCGGAGATCTTCAAGCGAGTACATTCAATTTTTTCTAATGATGGTTTCGGATTTGGCTGCGTATATGTCTTATTTTTTGAATGATAGCAGGGGGCAATATCCGAGCCAAGGGAGGATTTTTGGATGAAAACACCTGTTATTGCCGCGCTGTCTCTGGGATTGGCCCTGGGAACCGCCGCGTCCGCGGAGATCGAAACATATGCCGCGTTCAGTGCTGATATGCCGCCCGGCAATCTGGCAATCGGCCCGGATGGCAGAATGTTCATGTCGGTGCACGAATTCTACGGCAAGGACCTGAGGATTGTTGAGGTCAGCCCGGATGGCTCCACGAAACCTTATCCGAACGAAGCCTGGGCAAATGCCCCACAGGGCGACGGTCCGGGCCTGAAAGGCGTGCTTGGTCTGCGGGCAGACCGCGAGGGTATCCTGTGGATGCTGGACGGTCAGGCGGATGGCCAGACGGGCCGGATTGTCGGCTGGGACACAAACACAGAGTCGCTGCACAAAATTTATTACATTGGTCAGCCGGCCTCGCGTCCGACCAGTTTCCTGAACGACCTCGCCGTCGATCGCGAACACAACGCAATCTACATCACCGACACCGCGAATGCAGAGACCACCGCGCTGATCGTGCTGGATCTCGCGACCGGCAGAGCACGGCGTGTGCTTGAAGCGTCGCCTTTCACGGTCCCAGAGCCGATGGACATGGTCATCGATGGGCGTGTGGTGAATCTCGGTGGTGCTCCGGCGCATATCGGCGCGAATCCGATCACCATCGATCCGACCAACACCTGGGTCTATTTTGCCCCGATGACGGCCAGTGCGATGTACCGGGTGCGCACCACGGATCTTCTGGATGAGACCCTCTCTCCGGCAGAGCTTGAAGCACGGGTCGAACGTTATGGCGACAAGCCGATTTCGGACGGATCCACCGTCGATGCGGCTGGCAATGTCTATATCACCTCTATCACAGAGGATGCTGTTGGCGTCACCCGGCCGGACGGAACCTATGAGATACTGTACCAGCAGGACGACATGTCCTGGCCCGACGGGTTTTCCATGGGGGCCGATGGCTATGTCTATGTGACAATCAACGAACTGCACCGGTCGCCGGTTCTGAACGATGGTGAGGATGCCACCGTGGGTGAGTTCAAGATCATGCGGTTCCCGGCTCTGGGCACTGCGGTAAGTGGACGGTGATCCATGCTTTACAGACTTGATTTCACCGTTGAATACGATGCCACGATGCAGCAGCAGGGACTGCTGGGCGTCTGGGCGGAAGAAGCAGACGCGGCCCTGGGCGCAAAATCGGCCGGGGTTGTGATTGACCTGTGGAAGATCGTCGGCGAACGCAGGGTGCTTGCAATCGTTGACGTTGAGACACCGGACGCGCTCGACCGGATCCTGTTTGATCTGCCGATCATGCAGAAGATGGGGCACCATGTGCAGGTCGACGTGAAGTCCATGCGCCGCTACGAGGACTTTGCGGCCGACGTACAGGACCGTATCGGGCGCACATAATACTTGGTCAGTCTGCCTGATCGGGTGGGCTGGCCTTTTCGTTCAGGCCTTTGTGCCGCGACCGTCGCTCCAGACATCCAGCAGTGCGCAGGCTATCGCGTCAGCCGTGTGCGCATAAAGCGCGGTCTGCACATGTTCCTGCCCAAAGCGGTTGGCCATCGAAATCATCTGGCCGCCTTCGATTTCCCGAAACGCCATGCTGAACGGCAACCATCCCACACCGACACCCTGCATGACCAGTTCCTTGATCCCGCTGGAGAGGGCGGTTTCACAGACCGGGTTCCGCGTCAGGGCTCGCGTTGAAAAAGCGCGTTCAGACGCCTGCAGAACCTGGCCGAAGTAGCTGGCTTCCGGATAAATGACCGCTGGTGTGTCAGGTGGAACGGATCCGTCATCGCGCAGCGCATACCGCAACGGGCCACCGACGACAGGCAGCAGAATGTCGTCGCCCCAGATCTCGCGTCGGATGCTGTCACCAAAGGGCATTGGCCGGGACTGGCCGGATTCGTAGCAGAGCAGCAGGTTACTGTCCCCCCGCAGAAAGACGGAGATACAGTCACTCAGGTTACCGGGCCGCAGCCTGAAACGCACAGACGGATACCGCCTGCGCGCGTGCAGAACCATTTCGGAGAAGGCGGAAAAAACCGGCGCGTGCTGTGCGGCGACCGACAGGGTAGAACTGGCCGGATCATAGGCGGAGATGCTGCTGCGCAGATCACGCATACGCCCCAGAACCGCGCGGATTTCCGTTTCATTCGCTGCGAGTGCCGGGCTGATCTCTACCGAATTCGCTTTCCGGGTCAGGATGTCAGTGCCCAGCCAGTCCTCAAACCCCCGGATACGCCGTGAAAACGCGGGCTGCGTGATATTCCGGCGTGCTGCCGCACGCGTCATATTGCCTTCTTCGAGCAGAACCAGAATGTCGTCGAGCCACTGCAAATCCATTTGGGAATTCTCCAGACAAAGTATTTGTTTGGGTAGCCTAAGATAAAAGCACTTTTTTTCCAATCTGCTATTGGGCAGGCTTTGGCTGAACGCCAAGGGAGGATCTGCTGCGTGAGTGAAGAAGGTGTGATGACGGAAAACCAGGGCACTGTTGCGCCCGAACTGACAGCGGGTCTGGCAAAAGAACTGTCGATCGTTCTGGCCAAGTATCCCCGTGTACGTCTTGGCCATCTGCCGACGCCGCTGGAACCGATGGACCGGCTGAGCGAAATGCTTGGTGGACCGCGCATCTGGGTCAAGCGCGATGACTGCACTGGATTGTCTTCGGGTGGCAACAAAACGCGCAAACTGGAATATCTCATGGCGGATGCGCAGAAACAGGGCGCGGACACAATCATCACGCAGGGTGCGACGCAGTCCAACCATGCCCGGCAAACGGCGGCCGCATCAGCCAAGCTCGGCATGGAATGCCATATCCTGCTGGAGGACCGCACCGGCTACAACGATGACAGCTATATCCTGAACGGAAACGTCCTGATGGACCGCCTGCATGGCGCGACTGTGTCAAAGCGCGGCGGCGGAACTGATATGAATGCGGAAATGGAAGCGCTGGCTGAAAAGCTGATGGCTGATGGCAAGCGCCCCTATATCATTCCGGGTGGCGGCTCGAATGCGATTGGCGCGCTTGGCTACGTCAACTGTGCCCGCGAACTGGCCGAACAATCGGTGGACATGGGCCTGCGGATTGATGCGCTGGTGCATGCGACCGGTAGTTCCGGTACGCAGGCGGGCCTTGTTGCAGGGCTGGCGGCGCTGCAGAGCAATATTCACCTGCTGGGCATCGGCGTGCGTGCGCCACAGGAAAAACAGGAGCAGATGGTCTTTGACCTGGCTCAGCGGACTGCGGACTACCTGGGCACGGGTCTGGAGATCGACCGCGCGTCGGTGCGCGCCAACTGCAACTACGTCGGTCCGGGCTATGGTCTGCCGACTGAGGGCATGAAGAAAGCGGTGCGCCTGCTGGCCACAACAGAGGGGCTGCTCTTTGACCCGGTTTACTCGGGCAAGGGCCTGGATGGACTCATTGATCTGGTTCAGAAGGGCCATTTTGGCGATATGGAAAACATCGTCTTTTTGCATACTGGCGGCAGTGCCGCACTGTTCGGCTATCCGGAAACCTTCGGTTTGCCGGGCTACACGGAATAAGAAACCAAAAAAACGACCAACAAGGAGAAACTGAATGTCACTGAGAAAAACACTGATTTCGGCAACCGCCGCACTGGCGCTGGGCTCAGCGCCGGCTCTGGCGGCTGAAGAAGTCAAAATCGGCGTGCCGTCCTGGACAGGTGCACAGGCCATTGCGCATGTGCTGGCTGCCGTTGTTGAAATGCGCATCGGCGGCAAGGCCGAAATGGTGCCCGGCAACAACGCGACGATCTTCCAGGCGATGGACCAGGGCAAGGGCGACATTGATGTGCACCCCGATGTCTGGCTGCCGAACCAGGAAAGCTTCACTAAAAAGTATGTGGATGAGGCGGGCACTGTGACGCTGTCGTCGAACCCATACGAGGGCAACCAGGGCTTCTGCGTTTCCAAGAATTTTGCCGAAGCACAGAACATCACGGACATCGCTGATCTGGGTCGCCCGGATGTTGCGGCGCTGATGGACAGCGACGGTAACGGCAAAGGCGAGATGTGGATCGGTGCACCGGGCTGGGCATCGGCGAACGTGAACGAAGTGAAGGTCCGTGACTATGGCCTGCTGGACTTCATCGAGCCGGTCCGCGCAGAGGAGAGCGTCAAGACGGCGCGGGTCAAGGATTCCATCGCCAAGGACGAAGGCTATGCGTTCTACTGCTACAAGCCGCACGCGATCTGGTTCCAGTTTGACGTCGAAATGCTGAGCGAACCTACTTTCGATCCGGCAAAATACGTCATGGTCCAGCCGTCAGACGATGCGGACTGGTATGAAAAGTCCTCTGTTGCGACCAAAGACGCACTGAAAAACGTGCAGATCGCATGGTCGAATTCGCTGGAAGGCCGTTCGCCGGCCATCGCCGAGTTCTTCAGCCGCTTTTCGCTGACTGCTGATGATGTGTCCGGCTTTGCCTATGAAATCAGCGGCAAAGGCCGTGAACCGGCCGATGTGGCACGCGAATGGGTCGAAGCAAACCCTGACCGTGTGGACGCCTGGCTGGGTCTCTGATCAGCTGAACCTCTGAAAGAAACTGCTCCGGGCCGGGCCCGGGGCAGTCCGACCGCCGGCACCTGTTGCCCCGCATAGCCAACGGAAGGTCCGCCATGAGCGACGACACAGTCATCAAAATCTCAAACGTCTGGAAGATTTTCGGCTCAAAGCCAGAAATCGCGCTGCAGGCGATCCGGGACAGGGGGCTTACCAAGGCCGAGGTGCTTGCCGAATACAACTGCGTGGTCGGTGTGGCCGACGTCAGCATGTCGGTGAACCGGGGTGAGATTTTCTGCATCATGGGCTTGTCCGGCAGTGGCAAGTCCACGATGGTACGCCACTTCAACCGCCTTCTTGAGCCAACGGCCGGTAAGATTGAGATCGAAGGCACCGACGTCATGGCGCTGGGCACACAGGAGCTGCAGGAGTTCCGGAACAACAAGATCGGGATGGTTTTCCAGAACTTCGCTCTGATGCCGCACCGGTCGGTGCTGGACAACGTGGCCATGCCGCTGGAAATCCGGCAGGTCAGCAAGAACGAGCGGATGCGTCAGGCGGCGGCGATCCTCGATATTGTTGAGCTTGGCGCCTGGGGTTCAAAATTCGCGCATGAACTGTCCGGCGGCATGCAGCAGCGTGTCGGGCTTGCCCGCGCCCTTGCGGCCAACCCGGATGTTCTGCTGATGGACGAGCCGTTTTCGGCGCTGGACCCGCTGATCCGGCGTCAGCTGCAGGACGAATTTATCCGTCTCAGCAAGATCCTGAAAAAGACAACGATCTTCATCACGCACGATCTCGACGAAGCGGTCCGGATCGGGAACCGGATCGCGATCATGCGGGACGGCAAGGTCGTGCAGATCGGCACGGCCGAAGATATCGTGATGAACCCGGCAGATGATTATGTCGCTGATTTCGTTGCGGGAATTTCGCGCCTGAAAGTCGTGCGGGCGCATGCGGTGATGCAGTCCATTCCCGAATATGTCGCAGCCAACGGTCCGATCTCTGCCGATGCGCCGCGTGTCAACGAGGGCGAAAACCTCAGCACGCTGATCAACCTCGCAATCGACAACAGCGACGCCATTCTGGTGGAAGACGGCGGTTCGGATGTTGGCGTCATTACCCGCGCCGATCTTCTGCGGACTGTGATCGAAGGGACGGAAGTATCATGAGCACTACGGATGTGAACCCGGATGGCGTGAACCCGCTGGAAGATACGGAAAGCGAAGCAGCACTGGCCTATGCCGAAGAGCGGCGTGAGAACATACGCACTTTTGTGCGGACGAGCCCGGACTACTACATCAGCAACTTTGACCGGATCGGTGAGTCCTCGCGTTTCACGGCAACGTTCAATCTGATGGCGGGCATCTTTGGCCCCGTCTGGTTCGGTGCGCGTGGTCTGTGGACCTGGGCGCTGCCGTTCCTGATCCTGGAGACCCTGGCACTGGTCCAGATCGCGCGTGGTCTTTTCGGCGATCTGGCGGCGGATGCAATGGAACGCATTGCGTCCATCGAAGGCACGCTGGAACTGCGGCGCAGACAGCTGGAAGCAGCGATAGAATCCAATTCGGACAAGGTGGACGTCTACACCCGCACGGTTGAGTCGCTGGAGGCCAACATCGGCGGCATCCGCGCCGAAGCCGAAGCAATGGCGGCGGAAGGCCCCACCATCGCGCTCACAGGTCTTGCAATCCTGCTGGTGGTCAAGGCCATTCAGGCCATCGTCGCCAACTGGGCGCTGGAGGCGCGGTTCTCGGACTGGTTGTCTGACCGCACCATCCGCTCCGCCATGCCCGTGCAGCAGATCGCATTCAGCGCTGTTTTCATGGCACTGATCGTGACGGCTGCGATGATCCACTACAGTTTCCCGGGGCGTTTCTCGCTGCTCAGCGAATTCCCGACGGACCCGGATATCAGGCTGACAGGTATCCAGTGGGTAGAGGACTTTATCGCCTGGTGTGTCCGCAACAGCGAGGCGTTCTTCGATCTGCTCACCATCGGTATCCGCGGGTTGCTGGACGCGCTTGAGGTCATCCTGGTGCAGACGCCCTGGATCGTAATTGCCAGCCTGATCATTCTGCTGACCTGGCTGACTGCAGGTTTGCGGACCGCGATCTATTCGGGTGCATTCCTGTCCTACATGGGGCTGCTGGGCTTCTGGGAAGCTGCGATGACGACGCTGGCGCTGCTGGGCACGGCGGCCTGTCTGTCGATCGTGATCGGCATTCCATTGGGCATGTTTGCCGCGCGGCGGCCACGGTTTTATGCATTTATCCAGCCGATCATGGATTTCATGCAGACCATGCCGGCTTTTGTTTTCATGGTGCCGGTCATCGCTTTCTTTGGCGTCGGCAAACCGGCGGCTGTGGTGGTGACAATGATTTTCGGCGGCACGCCTGTTGTGCGTCTGACCGTGCTCGGGCTGCGTGGCGTGCCGGAAAGCGTACGTGAAGCGGCGATCAGTTTTGGCGCGAACAAGTGGTACCTGCTGACCAAGGTCGATCTGCCACTTGCGGCACCTTCCATCCGCGCCGGGATTAACCAGACGATCATGCTCTCACTGGCAATGGTCGTTGTGGCCTCGCTGATCGGGGCCAAGGGGCTTGGCGAGGATGTTCTGGAGGCGCTGCAATACGCAAACGTCGGCCAGGGTATCCTTGCCGGCTTCTCTATCCTTTTCTGCGCGATGATCCTGGACCGGATCGTTCAGGGGCAGCGTAAGTGAACCCACTGGTTCTGGTGCATGGCTTCATGGGCGGCAGTGCCCAGTGGCCGCACCAGATCCGGGGTCTGGCGCAGGGCAGGGAGATCATCGCCGTCGACCTGCCGGGGTTCGGTGCCCGCAGCGGGGATACCGCTGTCAGTTCGATTGGTGGTTTTGCGGACGATGTATTGGCCCAGCTGGATCATGCCGGTGTGACACGGTTCGATCTGCTGGGGCACTCCATGGGCGGGATGATCGTTCAGCAGATGATCCACCAGCAGCCCGACCGCATTGACCGGCTGGTCCTTTATGGAACGGGGCCACGCGGGCGCCTGCCCGGCCGGTTTGAAACCATTGCTGAAAGCCAGGCCCGCGCGGCACGTGACGGGGTGGAGGTCAGCGCGCGGCGTATTGCGGCGACATGGTTTCAGGCGCGAGAGGGTGCCGCAGAATACCCCGCCTGTGCGGGCATTGCAGCACAGACCGGGCTGCCTGCTTTTGAAGGCGGGCTGAATGCTATGGATGCCTGGGACGGGAGCGCCTGGCTGGCGGATATTGAGGTGCCGACACTGGTTCTTTGGGGCGATGGTGACCGCACCTATCAATGGGAGCAGGTTCACCAGCTGTGGCGGGGTATCCCGGAGGCGGGTCTCGCGGTTGTTCCAGGTTGTGCCCATGCGGTGCACCTGGAAAAGCCCGCGCTGTTCAATCAGCTCGTGCTGGATTTTTTGTGCGCCGGTGACACCTGATCCATCGGCCGCAGCAGGTACGTGTCCATGATCCATCCGTGCCGGTCCCGCTCTGCCGCGCGCAGGGCGACAATTCTTTCGGCGACCTCTGATACCGGGCCGGACAGAACAACCTGTTCCGGCATGCCCAGAAATGCGCCCCACCAGATATAGCAGTGATCAGTGTCTGCCTGCCTGAAACTGCATTGCCCGTCGAGCATCACAAAGACCGAAGAGCTTCCGCCGGGCATGCCGTTTTCGCGCAGTTGCTGGCCTGTTGTGACGGTCACAGCACCATCAATTGTGTTGAAGGGCACAGCATGTGCGGCAGTCAGCGCCTGCAGCGCGGTAATGCCCGGCACGACACGCAACGCCGGCATCGGGTCAAGCCGCCCGGCAATGCGCAGGGTGCTGTCATAAAGCCCCGGATCGCCCCAGACCATCAGGGCCACCGGGCCATCCACCTCCGCGCCGCGCAGCGTGTCCTGCCAGAGCGTGGCGATCTCATCGTGCCAGCGTTCGACACGTTCCTGATAAGGCAGGCTTTCGTCGCGTACGGGCATGTCAAAGGGCAGAACCTGCGCTTCGGAGCCTGTTGAGGCCAGCAGGTCCTCGCGCAGTCTGGCCAGATCATCCTTGCCCGGACCCTTGCGGGGCAACAGGACGGCGGCCGCATCCCGCAGCGCTGTGCGCCCCTCGCGTGTCAGGTGATCAGGCGATCCCGTCCCGATCCCGACCAGCCAAAGCTCTTTGATCATCTCAGCCTCCTGCAAAGGAACCACTGATACTGGCACATCCCGGACTGATTGTCCCCGCACAGCACTTTGGAAGATGTTTGTATCACAGGGTCCGCACGGTCAGATATCGGCCAGCGGGCCATAAAGGATGAGAGCCGGTCTGGTCCCGATTTCCTGTGCCAGGTTCGACGCCAGGTCTGCGACAGTGCTGCGTGTTACCTCCTGGTCGGGCGTACCCACGGCCTCCGCCAGAATTGCAGGGGTTGATGCAGGCAGGCCTTTTTCCATGAGCGTCTGACACAAGGCCGGAAACGTCCGTTTGCCCATGAAAACAACCGTGCAGGCGGTTGGATCTGCCAGGGCCGCGAGGTCCAGATCTTCTGGCAGGGTCCCTCTGGCGTCGTGTCCTGTGACAAACTGCACCCGCCGCGCCGTGAGCCGCCGCGTGAGCGGGATGCCGCAGGCAGCAGCGGCCGCAACCGCCGAAGGAACGCCCGGGATGATTTCATAGTCGATACCGGCATCACGCAGTGCCACAAGCTCTTCTTCCAGCCGCCCGAACAGCCCGCTGTCGCCCGATTTCAGCCGGACGATCCTGCCGCCTTCCAGTGCATAGTCGACCAGCAGCCGGCTGACATGATCCTGACGCGGGGAGGGACGTCCTGCGCGTTTGCCGACACCGACCAGATCGGCGCCCGCGCGCGCATGTGTGAGGATCGGGCCGGAGGACAGATCATCAAAAAGCACCGCATCTGCACGCTTCAGGCGGTCAACGGCCTTGAGAGTCAGGAGCTCGGGATCGCCGGGACCTGAGCCGACAAACGAGACAAAACCGCTCATTGGGCCTCCGGCGTGATCAGATGGAAGAACGTGCCGGACACATGACCCTGGTGTGATCCGGTTTCAGGCACAGGGTTGCCGTCCGCGTCAAAGACATCTGCCAGCGGGGCGTCGGGCTGTTCCAGAATGCTGGAATAATGGAATTCATGCCCGCGCAGCGCCTGACCGCCGGTGTAGCCGGGCATTCCCTGTTGCAAAACAGCCCGGCGGTAACCGAGGTGAAACTTTCTTTTTTCGTAGGATGTTACCAGGCCCAGCAAACCCGCCATCTCGTGCGCTGTTCCGTCTTTGTCGATCAGGGTGCGCCCCAGGGCCATGTACCCGCCACACTCCCCATGCACAGGCCGTGTTTCGGCGTGCCGGCGGAGCCCGGCCATGAAGTTTTCAGCAGCCGCAAGCGTTCCCGCATGCAGTTCCGGATACCCCCCCGGCAGCCAGGCAAGATCAGCATCAGCCGCAGGCGCCTCATCTGCCAGCGGGGAAAATGGCAGTATTTCTGCTCCGGCATCGCGCCAACCTTGCAGAAGGTGCGGATAGGTGAACGAAAAGGCGGCGTCCCGCGCCAGCGCGATACGCTGAGCGGGTGGCGTGGGCAGCGTGCCGCTCTTTTCCGGCGCAGATCCCGCAGCCGCTTCGCGGATCGCCATGACGTCCACATGTTCAGAAAGAAAATCGGCATATCCCGCGATGGCCGCTTCAAGGTCCGGGTGTTCCACGGCCTGGATCAGACCCAGGTGCCGTTCCGGCAAAGTCAGGTCGCCGCGCCGGGGCAGGACGCCCAGAACACGGATCCCGGCCTGGTCCATCCCGAGACGGGCCAGACGTTCATGACGCGGGCTGGCCACACGGTTCAGGATCACCCCTGCAAAGGGCAGATCAGGAGCATAGGCGCGAAAGCCGAGCGCGGTTGCGGCTGCGGACTGCGCCTGGCCGCCGACGTCGATCACCAGCACAACAGGCCAGCCCATCCGCGTTGCGGTTTCCGCGCTGGAGCCGAACCCGGTCTGCCCGCGCGTGGCCACACCGTCATAGAGCCCCATGGACCCTTCGGCGACGCAGATGTCAGCGCCCTGCATCTGGCCGGCAATGCCGTCCAGCAGAGGCCCGTGCATCGCCCAGGTGTCGATGTTGAAGGACGCACGCCCCGATGCAGCCCGGTGAAACGCCGGGTCGATATAATCCGGCCCGGATTTAAAGGGTTGCACCTGCAGGCCTTTGTCCCGCAACGCGCGCAACAGGCCGAGCATCACGGTGGTTTTGCCGGTACCGGAAGAGGGAGCGGAGATCAGAATGCCGGGAGGGGTATCAGTCATCGCCATGTTTCCATTCTGACCAGGGGCTGTCGGCCGTCTGCGGCCGGTACCGGCGGTCGTAGTCTGCGGCGTAAAGGCAGCTTTCTGTGAAACCTTCGCCGCTGACAGACGGGCCCACAAAAATCAGGGCTGTGCGCGTCACAGACGGGTCCATTTCCGCCTCGATTGTTGCAAGCGTTGCGCGGATGATGCGTTCGTCAGGCCAGGTTGCGCGGAACACAACCGCGACCGGACACTCGGCCCCGTAATAAGGTGTCAGCTCTTCGACGACACGCGCGAGATTGCCGATGGAAAGGTGCAGTGCCAGTGTTGCACCTGTGGTACCGAAACCTGCCAGCGTTTCGCCGTCCGGCATGGAGGAGGCGCGCCCCTGAGTGCGTGTCAGGACAAGAGACTGAGACAGGCCGGGCAGGGTCAGTTCCTGGCCGAGGCTGGCTGCGGCAGCGGCAAAGGACGGCACGCCCGGTGTGACGGAATAGGGAATGCCCCGTTCCCGCAGACGGCGGGTCTGTTCGCCCATCGCGGACCACACGGACAGATCACCGGAATGCAGACGGGCCACGTCCAGTCCGGCGTCATGTGCTTTGGCGATTTCATCGATGATGGCGTCAAGGTCCATCGGCGCGGTATTCACAATCTTTGCGCCGTCCGGGCAATGGCCGAGAACGGCCTCCGGCACCAGCGATCCGGCATAAAGACACACAGGGCAGGCGGCGATCAGATCGCGCCCCCGCAGGGTCAGCAGATCGGGTGCGCCGGGTCCGGCACCAATAAAGTGAACGGTCATCAGTCTTTTCCTTCTGCCAGAGCACAGGTGGCTGTTCGGTCTGCCGAAACGACACGCGGTGCAAGCAGCCGTGCTCTGTGGCCTGCTGCCGCGAGAGCCGCGGCCTCCGCAACGGACCCGGTTCCGCGCGCGGCGTCAGACACAGCGGACTGCGTCAGCGTCTGTTGCCGCGCTAGCGCATCTGCGTCAACCGGAATGATGTCGAGGTTTTCAGCTGCGGCAAACCGGACAAAGGCATCTGTCGTCGCTTTGTCGGCCACGGTGGCAAGCGCGTCGACAGGCCGGTCACTGCCGGCTGCTCCCAGAGCAGCTCTGAGATCGGCCACGGTCACTGTGCTGCGAAATCCAAAGCCCGCGACTATCATAACCGGCCGCTCCACTGAACAACCGGGTAGGCTGTATCCCAGCCGCGTTTGGTGCCGAGTGCCTTTGCTGACGAAAGTTCCAGCCGCAGCAGGTCCCCACCTTTCTCTGCGTGAAGACCCACAAGAAGGGCTTCGGCTTCCATCGTCACCGCATTCGCCACCAGACGCGTGCCGGACGGCAAAAGCTCTTTCAGGGCTTCGAGGAGTGCGGCCGTCAGCCCACCACCAATGAACACGGCATCCGGCACAGGCAGCCCGCTAAGCGCTTCGGGAGCCGTGCCTTCGATCACGTTCAGGCGCTCTGCGCCCAATGCTGCAGCATTTGCCCGGATCAAAGCGATCCGGTCAGCGCGGGGTTCAATCGTGAAAGCGTCGCAACGGTTATGCGCCAGCAGCCATTCGACAGCCACAGAACCCGAACCGCCGCCGATGTCCCACAGAACCTCACCCGGGCAGGGGGCCAGCGCGGAGAGTGTCATCGCCCGCACCGCGCGCTTTGTCATGACACCGTCGGTTTCAAACAAAGCGTCAGGCAGCCCGCTGCATGACGGTACAACGGCTCCGCTGCCGGATACGGCGATTGCAGCGCAGACCGGATGCGACCACGGGTCTCCGGATGGCGTGTCCGCCTGCATTTCTGTGACGCGCTCTGAGGGCCCGCCCAGAGCTTCCATCACGGTCACGACGGACGTACCGAAGCCGGTATCGGCGAGATAATCGCACAACTGCGCAACTGCCGCGCCATCCCTCAGTGTCACCAGGAGGTGCGCGCCGTTGTGCAGATAAGGGCGCATCCGTGCAAGCGGGGCAGCGTGCAGTCCCAGACAGACCGTCTTTTCCAGCGCCCAGCCCATCCGCGCCGCAGCCCGTGAGAAGGTGGAGGGTCCGGGGAACACGCGCAGGGCCTCGCGCCCAAACCTGTTCGCCAGCACAGTTCCGGCACCGAACCAGAACGGATCGCCCGAGGCGAGCACCACGACCGGCCTGCCGGAGAATTCTTCGAGGATGTCCAGACCGTCAGCAAACGGAACGGGCCATTCGATCCGCTTTGCAGGAACGTCCGGCAACAGCGCGAGATGCCGGGGCGGTCCCATGATAATTTCTGCAGACCGGAGTGCGGCAAGGCTTGCAGGTGCCAGCCCATCCGGTCCATCTTCGCCCAGTCCGACGATTGTTATCCAGGGGGTCTCAGTCATGACACCGAACCTGCTGATCCTTGGGGGGACTACTGAGGCCACGCGTCTCGCTCGCGCTGTGTCGGAGGCGGGCCTCAAGGCAGTCGTATCCCTCGCGGGCCGCGTGGAACGTCCCGCGCGCCAGCCGCTGCCATTGCGGATCGGTGGTTTCGGCGGTGTTGATGGTCTGAGCCGGTATCTGACCGACAATTCGGTGACGCATCTTGTGGATGCGACACATCCATTCTCGGCGCAGATGAGCCGCAACGCCATTGCGGCAGCGGCCCGTGTCAAATTGCCGGTTGCGGCCCTGACCCGTCCGGCCTGGGCGCCCCAGCCGGGGGACGACTGGCAGCACGTCGACAGTATCAAAGGCGCTGTTCGCGCGCTTGACCGGCCGGCGGCGAGGGTCATGCTGGCCGTGGGCCGGATGCATCTGGAGGCTTTCGCGCCCAACCCGCAGCACTTTTATCTGCTGCGGCTCGTCGATCCGCCCGCACAGAAACTGCCGTTTCCCAAGGCGGAGGTTGTTGTCTCGCGCGGGCCGTTCACCGAAGAGGACGACCGGCGGCTGATTCAACAGCATCGGATTGATCTCGTGGTGTCCAAAAATTCGGGGGGCACCGGGGCCTATGCCAAAATCGCGGCGGCCCGGTCCCTTCGGCTGCCTGTTCTGATGATTGGGCGTCCGGACCTTCCTGAACGTCGCGAACTGGTCAGCCCGCAGCAGGTGCTTGACTGGGTGGTTCATTACGGCACGGACCTCGGTGTATAAACATATGGTGCACCATCGCGCCGGATCAGACGGGTGCGCGAGGAGCCGACCAGCACAACGGTGCGCATGTCGGCCATGTCCGGCGTTGCTTCGGCCAGTGGCACCACGCGAATTTTCTGCTCTGGCGTGCTGACCGCACGGGCGAAAATGATGAGCCGCTCCGGTTCGCAGACCTCGCCAAGAACCTCCAGGACCCGCGCAAATCCTTCAGGCCGCGCCTTGGAGCGGGGGTTGTAAAACCCCATGGCGAAATCACCCTCTGCCGCCAGCCTCAGGCGCTTTTCAATGAGCGCCCATGGTTTGAGGTTGTCACTGAGATTGATTGCACAGAAATCATGGCCAAGCGGCGCGCCTGAGGCCGCTGCTGCTGCCAGCATGGCCGTTATCCCGGGCAGGACCTGAATGCTCAGGGTGCGCCATTCGGCGGGTCCATCCTCAACAGCCTCAAAAACCGCCGAGGCCATCGCGAAGACCCCCGGATCGCCAGAGCTGACCACGACCACCTTTTTACCCGAAACGGCCATTTCCAGCGCATGGCGGGCACGGTCCAGCTCAACCCGGTTGTCGCTTTCATGCAGGGTCAGGCCTGCGCGTGGCGGGATACGGCGCACATAAGGGATGTAGCCCACAACGTCGGTGGCTCTTTCCAGCGCCTGGGTCACCTCTGGCGTGACCATGGCATCCGTGCCCGGTCCCAGACCTGCGATGACAACACTGCCGGTCACGGGCGCCGGCCCTGCCCATGCACGATGATGATGGAGAAATAGGGCAGGGTTTTGCCCTCATATTCCACCAGCGGGCAGACACGCTGCCCTTCCATGCTGGCGTATTCCACGAGCACCGCGCGGTCTGTTTTACCCGCTGCCTCCAGCGCGCGGCGCACCTTTGGCAGGTTGCGACCGATTTTCATGACCACCAGGGCGTCTGCCCGTTTCATCGCATCAGCCAGGGTGTCTCCGTCCAGCGTGCCCATGACCGTCGACAGGATGTCATCGCCCCATGTGACCGGCGCACCGGTGGCTGTCCAGGCGGCGGACATACCGGTAATGGCGGGCACAACCTCGACCGGAATGCGGTCTTTGAGGCGGGTGTAGGCATGCATGAATGAGCCGTAGAAAAACGGGTCTCCCTCACACAGCACCACGACATCCTCGCCACTGCGCACAGTTGCTTCGAGCTGTCCGCAGCATTCGGCATAAAAGGCCGACAGGATTTCATTGTAGCGCGGATCGCTCAGCGGAATCTCCGTGGTGACCGGGTATTCCATGGCAAAAGTTTCCACGTCGTCGCGGAACATGCCTTCGACGATGCTGCGCGCGCGGCCTGCGCGCCCGGCCTTGCGGAACCAGGCGATATGACGCGTGGACCGGACCAGCCTGTCGGCGCGCACGCTCATCAGCTCGGGATCACCGGGCCCGAGGCCCACGCCATAGAGGGTGCCGGTCATTCTGCGCGGCTCGCGATGGCGTTGATGGCCGCAACGGTGATCGCGCTGCCTCCGAGACGTCCGTTCACAATGATAGACGGGACAGGCTGCGCGGCCCAGAGCGCTTCTTTGCTCTCACGTGCGCCAACGAAACCCACCGGGCATCCGATGATCGCGGCAGGGCGCGGGCAGGACGGGTCTTCCAGCATCTCCAGCAGGTGAAAAAGCGCTGTGGGCGCGTTGCCAATCGCGACGAGTGCGCCTTCCAGGCGGTCACGCCACAACTCCAGTGCTGCGGCCGACCGGGTGGTGCCAAGCGCCTGCGCCATGTCCGGTACCCGAGGGTCACGCAGCGTGCAGATCACGTCATTTTCTGCCGGGAGACGTTTGCGCGTCACACCCTCGCTGACCATATAGGCGTCGCAAAAAATGGGCGCGCCGCTCTCAAGGGCAGCGCGTGCGGCAGGCACCATCCCGTCCGACACCTGCACGTGCTCTTCCAGCCCGACCATCCCGGCGGCATGGATCATGCGCACCACAACCTGTTCGGCGTCCTTGTCGAACCGGCCGAGGCTGGCCTCAGCCCGGATCGTGGCGAAGCTTTCCAGATAGATCGCCGCGCCGTTCTTTTCGTATTCATAGGGCATTTCGTTGTGCCACTTCCTTTGCAATGTCTTCCCCGGACAGAGTGCGCCGGAGCGGCTCATCCCATGCTGTGCCGTTTCTGACAAGATCGAATGCGCCCGCGTTTCCCACGACAGTAATATCCGCATCGTTGCGGTGGGCGCAGCCCTTGGAGCATCCGGAAACATGCAGGCTCTGATCCGCCGCCAGAAGGGTCGCAAGATGGCGGGCCAGCGGGCGTGTGGGTGCCTGCGCCTGATCGCAGCTGGGCGCGCCCGGGCAGGCACTGATGCGCAGCGCGGGGTCCCCCGGGGTGCTGATAAAGTGGGCTGTGTCAAACGGCTGGTGTGTCTCCGCCAGAAACATGCGCCAGGGCGTTGTCCTGATGCCGGCCACATCGGCGCGGCCCATCAGTTCCAGCAGGGCGCTGGCCTCAAGCGCGCCAAACGCCGCCCCAAGCAGCATGCCTTCCCGGTGCCGCCCTGGCTGAGGTGTCGAGACCGCTGGGGCCGGGGCTGTGCCGGTGAATTCTTCCGGCAGAGCGACGTCTCTGAGATGCCGTTTCATGCGTCCGGCCTCGGGGCCACGACTCAGGACAAACCAGTGCGCCATTTCCAGCAGAGCGTCCGGGGCGTCTGTTTCCGAAATCCTGCTGCCTGTCGCGGCGCCATCGGCACGCAGGATGAGCGATCCCTCTGCATCATTTTCAAAACGGAAATCCGCGGGGTTCTTTGCCAGCAATCGGCCCGCGCCTGTATCGACTGCAATCCCCATCTTTGCGGGCAGTTCGGGCATTTCCGTGATCCGCGCCAGAAGCGCGTCATGCAGACACGTGGTGCGGTCATCATCCTGCCAGAACGGCGAACACAGAATATTGCGCCGCACTTCGGTTTCGGCGTCCACATCCAGCAGCCCGGCACTGGCCAGATGGCGCAGCAGTTCATCGTGCTGGTCCGGGCTGACGCCGCGGATCTGAAGATTGGCGCGCGACGTCAGATCGATGATCCCGTTGCCGTACCGGACGGCCAGGCTGGCAAGGGCAGACACCTGATCGCGCGACAAACGGTTGCGCAGCGGTCTGATGCGGACAACAAGTCCGTCACCCGACATCATCGGCCGCCAGGCGCCGGGGCACCAGCCCCTGATCCGGGGCGCATCGCTCATTCGGCGGCCTCCAGCGCGGCAAGGATTGAATTGCGCCGCGACTTCCACAGCCCTGCTGCATGAAGGGCGGCGAACCGGTCTTTCATGGCGGCATGCGCTTCAGGATTTGCGTCCGTCAGAAATCCGTTAACCTCCGGATCGCCCAGTGTGGCGTCATAGTAGAGATCGAAAAGATGGCTCTGAACAACATCAGCCAGTTGTGCAAAAGCGGCCATGTTTTCCAGTGTTGCGGCGATTTCGGCAGCGCCACGAAACCCGTGTCTGCGCATGCCCGCAATCCAATCAGGCTGCGTTGCGCGCCCGTGCACGACCTTTGCTACCTCCTCGGCCAGGGTGCGGCTGCGCGGGTGATCCATATCCGTGGCATCGAGATGGAAGAGGCGGGCGTTGCCTCCGGTCACGCCCTGGGCGGCGGCAAATCCCGCTTCATGTGTGGCATAATCGCTGGCCAGCAGGATGTCCGTTTCCGGCAGATCCTGCAGATGCAGGAAGGCCCCGGCATCCGCCACCCGGCGGCGCAAGGTGTCGGGCTCATGCGTGATCTCGGCCCCGTCGATCGCCCAGGATGATGCCGCCAGCCAGGCCTCGCCCGCCGCTTTGCGCGCGGCTTCAGAATAGTCGCCGATCAACGGGTCTATCGCCACGCCGAAACTGCCGGGTTCGGGGCCGAAGATACGTGATCCGCCTGCCGTGACATAGGGATTCCAGTCCGGCGCTTCGTCACGGGCGGCCAGCACCCGGACGGCCTGAGCGTAAAGCGCAGTGAGCGTCTGGAACACATCGCGGAAAAGGCCGGAGACCCGCAGCGTGACATCAACGCGGGGGCGGTCCAGTTCGGTGATCGGGACCACTTCGATGCCCGAGACGCGCTCCGATTTCTCATCCCAGACCGGCCGGACCCCCATCAGATCAAGTGCCATGGCGAATTCTTCGCCCGCCGTGCGCATGGTGGCTGAACCCCAGAGATCGACCACAAGCGTGCGGGGCCAGTCGCCTTCGTCCTGCAGGTAACGTCGCACGAATTCGGATGCGAGTTTTTGCCCCTGTGCAAATGCGGCGCGCGTCGGTACAGACCGCTGATCAACTGTATAAAGGTTGCGCCCGGTGGGTAGCACGTCCATGCGCCCGCGCCAGGGGGATCCCGAAGGCCCGCCGTCAATACGTCGCCCGTCCAGCGCTGCTGTTAGGCTGTGGCGTTCTGCGCTAGCCGAGGTTGCGGTGTCAAAGTGAGCGGCGCCGGGCGGCGTCCGGCCCCAGATATGCAGACCGTCGCCGAACTGGCTGTCTTTCACGTCACAGACGAAGCGGTCGATGCGGGTGATGGCCTCCGCCGCGCAGCCGGCAGCATCCAGCCCCAGTTCATCCTCAACGCCCAGGGCTCGGGCCTCATCGCGGATATCGCCCTGCAGCCTGTCACGCCGTTTCGGATCCAGACCGTCCGCATTGGAAAACTCGTCCAGCAGTGCTTCGAGACGGGTCAGCCGGGCCGGGGTGGCGGCCTTTGCCATCGGTGGCGGGATATGGCCGAGGGTGACTGCGCCGATGCGCCGCTTGGCCTGGGCAGCTTCGCCAGGGTCGTTCACAATGAAGGGGTAAATGACCGGCGTCGCGCCGATCAGCACCTCTGGCCAGCAGTCTCCGGACAGAGCGGCTGCCTTTCCGGGCAGCCATTCCAGCGTCCCGTGCGCCCCGATGTGCACGATGACGTCAACCTGTTCGCGCAGCCAGAGGTAGGATCCGACGTATTCATGACACGGGACCCGGGACAGGTCGTGGTACTCGTCACCACGGTGCTGCGGATTGCCACGTTCGGGCTGCAGCCCCACGACAACATTGCCGCGCCGGAACGCACGCATATGCATCGAGCTTTCACGCGTGCCCCAGGCTTCTTCGAGGTCTGCACGCGGACCGGCCGGCAGGCGACCAAGTGCGTCTTTGTAAGACGCCGTGTCCCAGATTTCGGTAGACGTTTCAAAGTCTTCCGCTGAAACGCGTCCTTCAGCGCTGTATCCTGAGGCGCGCAGGTCTTCGAGTACGGCGTCAGCCGATGCAATCGCATCCAGCCCGACCGCATGCGCCAGGTTCCAGTCGCGGCCCGGATAGGTTGACAGAAGAATGCCGACGCGCCGGTCTCGGGGCGCTTTCGCGGCAAGAGAGGTCCAGCCTTTTACGCGCCGGGCAATGGCACGGAGTCTTTCTTTGTGTGCCTTGTGCACGAACCTCGAAAATTCCAGGTGCGGATCGCGCGGCTGAGGTTCCTTGAACGACGCCACGCCTGCGAAAATCCTGCCATCCACCTCTGGCAGCACAACATGCATGGCAAGGTCGGCGGGCGACAGACCGCGCTCGGCTTCTGCCCAGGCGTCCTGCCGCGAGGTGGCCAGCGCCACCTGGAAGACCGGGACCTCGGCGGCATCCAGAGGAGACCGCCCCTGCGCCCCTTGCCCTGAAAAAGACGTGGCATTCACGATGGCTGCAGGTTGCAGATGCGCGCACTGGCGCCGCAGCCATTCCGCAGCCCCCGGTGCCTTGAGCGAGGGGGCAAAGAGGCCCATCACGCTGAAACCTTCGTCCCGGAGAACCGCAAATAACCCCTCGACCGGGGCCAGATCGGTGGCAACGAGGTAGGAGCGGTAGAAAACGACCAGAACGAGCGGCTTTTCCGCCCCGCAGGCCAGAACCGGGCAGGTCACACCGTGTTCGGGCGTCCAGCCGCCGACGACAGGCAGTGTCTTTGCCCCGCGCACGGGGCCTGCATAAAGACCGGATGCCAGCGCCATCTGCGCCAGGGCCGCCTGCCATGCCACCACGCCGCCGGTATCGCACAGGTGTTGCAGCCGCCGGAGTGTTGAGACAGGCAGGGTAGAGACCGCGTCGAGACGGTCATCGGTGCGGCCATCTGCGGGCAGAACTGCCAGCGCGATGCCTTTTTGCCGGGCCAGCGCCTCGATCTGCTGCAGGCCGTAGGGCCAGTAGGGAACACCGCCGATCAGCCTGATCAGGATACCTTTTGCGCCAGCGAGTGTCTGCTCCACATAGGTGTCCACAGAAAGCGGATGTTTGAGTGCTGCGATATTGGCCAGCCGCAGCCCGGGCAGGCGGCCATCAGGGCCGCCGCCACGATGCCATGCTTCCGCAAGAGCGCCCAGGTCTGAATCCGACAGGCTGAGCACCACCAGATCTGCGGGCGTCTGGCCCAGATCGGTTGGCGTCTCTGTCTCCTCCAGACCATGACTTTCGCGGAAGACAACATGCATGGGCTGTTACTCGGCAGCCTCACGGGCAGGGGACAGCACAGCGCGGATGGCCTCCAGGCTGACGTCATCATGCTCGCCGATCACGACAAGACGCCCGGCGCGCGGCTCATCCGCGCCCCAGGGGCGGTCATACTGGTGACGCACACGGGCGCCCACTGCCTGGACCAGCAGCCGCATCGGTTTTCCGGCGACAGCTGCATAGCCTTTGACCCGCAGCACGTTCTGGCTGCGTGCAAGGTCTTCAATCCGCGCGACGAGGTCGGCAGGATCGGCCACCTCGGGGATATCGACCACAACGGAATCGAAATCATCATGCTCATGATCATCGTGCCCGTCATGGTGCGAGGGCCGTGCATCCATGTCGTCTTCGGCAGCCGCCTCAAGACCCAGAATGATGCGGGGGTCCACTTCGCCCTCCGCGACCTCTACCACCGGAATGGCGCGCGGGCTTTCGGCTTCAATCACGGCGCGTGCCTTTGCAATACCCTCCGGACCGGCCAGGTCGGGTTTGGTCAGCAGAATGATATCGGCGCAGGAAATCTGGTCCTCAAAGACCTCAGACAGCGGCGTTTCGTGATCAATGCTGTCATCCGCCAGACGCTGGGCATCCACGGCCGCGACATCCGGTGCAAACCGGCCCGCGGCAACGGCCTCCGCATCTGCCAGAGCAATCACGCCATCCACGGTGATCTTCGAGCGGATATCCGGCCAGTCGAACGCCTTGAGCAGTGGCTTCGGCAGCGCCAGTCCGGAGGTTTCAATCAGAATGTGCTCGGGGCGCGGCTCCAGCGCCATCAGCGCCTCGATCGTCGGGATGAAATCATCGGCCACGGTGCAGCAGATGCAGCCGTTCGCCAGTTCCATGATATTTTCCGCCGGGCAGTCCGGAATAGCACAGCTTTTCAGGATATCGCCGTCCACGCCCACGTCGCCGAACTCGTTCACAACAACCGCGAGGCGCTTGCCGCCGGGGTTGCGGATCAGGTTGGAAATCAGAGTGGTTTTGCCCGAGCCCAGAAAGCCCGTGATTACGGTGACGGGCAGTTTTGCCAGATCAGCCATTGTTGTCCTCCAGCGGCGGAATGCGCGCGATACAGTTGCGTTTGAAATGTTCCGGGCGGGTGCGCCACGGGATCAGACCATCCTTGGTCTCATGATAGAGCGCCGCGCCCTCCAGCAGCGTGTCCAGATGCGACGTCTCGTGCAGATTTCCGTACACATACGTCCATTTTCCAGGCCCGCCGCGCAGCGCGACCGAACAGCCATGGTCGCAGTTCTGCAGACATTCTGCGGCCTTTAGCGTCACACCTTCCGGCATGCCGCGCGCCTCCAGTTCTTCGATCAGGCGGGTGCCGGGGCGTTCGCCATCGTCGGTAACTTCGGTGCCGCGCTTGCATTTGATGCAGACGAGCAGTTCGGTTTTCTCAGTCATGCGGGGTCCTCCCGGACCGGCGGACAGGCATGCGTTCAGCAGCTGGGTACGTCATATCTTTCTCCTCCGGGACACCCCGCCCGGGCCAAATTGCATTGTGCGATGGCAGGTCTCCTGGCTCGCGGATCACCGCGCCGCTGCGCCTTCCCGGCCGTACAGGCCAGTGGCTTGGTGCAGATGCGCTCTCCGCTTACAGTTGCGGGGGCAGCCACGGCATTTCACCGTGTTCCCTTTTGCGTCCCGGTCTGACCCGGAACAACCATCAGAATGCGCATAGTTCAGCCACTGCAGGGGATGTCAATGGTTGACCATCCGTCCGGGGGCTGCCTTTAGTGCGCCCAAAGCTGCCAGCGGAGAGCCCCGATGACCGACGAGAACGAACGCCACGCCGAAAAGATGCGCAAAATCAAGGCGGCGCGCGACAGAATGATGGAGACCAAGACCGAGGAAAAGGGTCTGATCATGGTCCACACCGGACCGGGCAAAGGTAAGTCATCTTCGGGTTTTGGGATGATCATGCGCTGTATCGCGCATCAGATTCCCTGTGCAGTGGTGCAGTTCATCAAAGGCAACTGGGACACCGGGGAAAAGTCGTTCCTGCGGACGCGTTTTGCTGACGAGTGCCGGTTTTTCGTATCCGGAGAAGGGTTTACCTGGGAAACCCAGGACCGCGAACGTGACATTGCCGCGGCTCAGAACGGGTGGAAGATCGCCAAAGAGCAGATACTTGATCCCGAGATCGGCTTTGTCCTGCTGGATGAGATCAATATCGCGCTGCGCTATGACTACCTTGATATCGACGAGGTGGTTGCCTTTCTGCAGAATGAAAAGCCGCACATGACACATGTCTGCCTGACCGGGCGCAATGCCAAACCGGAACTGATCGAAGCCGCCGACCTTGTGACCGAAATGAACCTTGTCCGGCATCCGTTCCGCGACGGCGTCAAAGCGCAGAAGGGCGTTGAATTCTGACCCGGCTGTATGGCGGGATTCTGCCGCTGAACTGATCGGTTCATTTTCGGTGGCGTCCGAAAAAATTTTCGCGCTATACTTGTGAGATGCGGTGGGATGCCACAAGTCATCCACAAACAGCACGGAGGTTTTTCATGGCAATTTCGCTGAAGCTGAACGGCAGAACCCATACGGTTGATGCCGAACCCGGGACACCACTTTTGTGGGTGATCCGTGACGAACTGAAAATGGCAGGCACGAAGTTCGGATGCGGCGTTGCATCCTGCGGCGCCTGCACGGTCCATCTGGACGGAACACCGGTGCGCTCGTGCCAGACCTATGTCGAAGACGTTGAAGACGCCGAGATCACAACGATTGAGGCGATGGAAGACACCAAAATCGGGGCTGCCGTCCAGCAGGCGTGGGTTGAACTTGATGTGGTGCAGTGTGGCTACTGTCAGTCCGGGCAGATCATGTCCGCTGTGGGGTTGCTGAGTGAAAACCCCAAACCCACCGCCGATGAAATCGACAGCTACATGTATGGCAATGCCTGCCGGTGCGCCACGTATCAACGCATCCGCGCCGGTATCCAGCGCGCAGCAGAAATCCTGGAGGCCTGATATGACCATCAACACTTCACGCCGCGGGTTTCTCAAAGGCGCTGCAGCAACGGGCGCCGTTCTTATGGTTGGCCTGCGTCCGGACGGTGCGCTGGCTGCGGGCAGCAGTGGTGCCCAGCTGAACCCCTTTGTCAAAATCGGCGCGGACGGGTCCGTGACCGCGATCGTCAAACACATTGAAAAAGGGCAGGGGCCGGCAACAGGTCTCAGCACGCTGATCGCTGAGGAAATGGGCCTGCGCATGGACCAGATCGGCTATGAATTCGCGCCCTCTGATCCGCAGGTCTACAACAATCTGATGTTCGGGCCGTTTCAGGGCACGGGCGGGTCGACCGCCATGGCCAACTCGTTCATGCAGTACCGCCAGGCTGGTGCTGCCGCGCGGGACGTACTGATCCGCGCTGCAGCCAAAGCATGGGATGCGGATCCCGCGTCGCTGGACATCGTCGAAGGCATGATCACGGGCGCCGGAAACGCCGCGCCGCTGGGTGATTTTGTGGCGGATGGCGCGACCCTCGATGCGCCGGCGGAGCCAACTCTGAAAGACCCGGCGTCGTTCCGCCTCATTGGCAATGCCGATGTGCGGCGGCTCGACAGTGCGATCAAGGGCAACGGCAAGGCCATATATGCGATGGACCTGCACCTGCCCGATCAGATGATTGCCATGATCGCCCGGCCGGAACAGCGCGGTGCGCTGGCCACCGGTTTTGACGATACGGCCGCGCAGGACGTAAAGGGCTACATCCGTGCGGCTGTTCTGCCGAACCAGGCAGGCGTGGCGGTTTATGCCGAGAACACCTGGGCTGCGATGCAGGCGCGCGATGCGCTGGATGTCACCTGGGATACGTCTGCGGCGGAAACCCGCAGTTCGGATCAGATCGAGACGGAAATCCGGGCCGCCCTTGAGGCAGAGCCGACCTACAACGTCAATAAAACCGATGTGGCGGCAACGCGCGCGGCGATCGACGAAGCATCGCAGGTTGTTGAAAAAACGTTCTATTTTCCGCTGCTGGCGCATGCGCCGATGGAGCCGCTGAACTGCACCATCGAAGCAACCGACGATGGTGGCATCCTGCTGCATGACGGCTGTCAGTTTCCAACGGGGCCGCATATGGCGATGGCGGAAATCTTCCAGCTGCCGATGGAGAAAATCAGCATCAACACCATGCTGGCTGGTGGGTCTTTCGGGCGGCGTGCCACGCCGACGGCGGATTACCAGGTTGAGGCGGCACTGGCTTTTGTGATGACCGACAGGTCCCGCCCTGTGAAGCTGGTCTGGTCGCGCGAGGACGATCTGCGCAGTGGGTATTACCGCCCGGCTTTCGGGCACCGGGTGCGGGTTGGTCTGGATGACGCAGGGGACATCGTCGGCTGGGAGCACCGGATTGCGGGACAATCGATCATGAAGGGCACCGCCTTTGAAGGGTTCTCTGTGCATGACGGCGTGGATCACAGCTCTGTCGAAGGGGCTGCGGACACACCTTACCAAATCCCGGGTGCCAGCTTTGGCCTGACGGACACGGAAAAGGCGACAAGCACGTTGTGGTGGCGCGCGGTGGGGCATACGCACACGGCGTATGCCATGGAGGTCATGATGGATATGGCCGCCGATGCCGCAGGCCAGGATCCTGTGGCGTTCCGGCTGAAATACCTGGAAGGCGGAGAAGCAGACCAACAGCGCATGGCCGGTGTTCTGAAACTGGCCGCTGAAAAGGCCGGGTGGGGTAGTGCTGCCGCAGGGCGTGCGCAGGGTGTCGCTGTGCACAAGAGCTTTGGTACATATGTCGCTGAAGTTGTTGAAATTACCGGCACTGCAGACGATGGCGTGAAAATCGAGAAAGTCACCTGTGCGGTTGACTGTGGCATCGCGGTGAACCCTGATGTGATCAGGGCGCAGATGGAGGGCGGTATCGGCTATGGTATCGGGCATGTGATGCGCGACCAGATCACGCTGACCGATGGTGCCGTGGATCAGTTCAACTTCCCGGACTACGAGCCGCTGCGCATCAGCGACATCGGCGCCATTGAGACGCATATCGTGACATCGGCCGAAGCGCCCACCGGCGTCGGTGAGCCGGGAACACCCCCTGCAGCACCCGCGCTGGCCAATGCGATCGCAGCCAGCAGCGCGCTGCGTGTGTCCAGCCTGCCGATGGCAGAAAATGGCGTAAGCTTCGTCTGATAACCTGTTGAGCGGTGGGATTTTTCTGCCGCTCAGCCATTTTCCTTCTCATCAAGCCAGGCGCGGATGATCTCACGGTGCCGCGCCTGGTCATAACTGCCGAAGTGACCACCATGTACGGTGCGTACAGGCAGATCATAGAGCCGGACCATCGACCGGTAATAGTCACCCGCGTCTGCATGGTAAGTGTCTTCGATCAGCGGGCCATCATAGACAATATCGCCGGAGAAAAGCGTCGCCGTTGCGGCCTCCCAGAGCGCGATTCCACCTGGTGAATGACCCGGTGTATGGATGACGTCAAAATGCCGGTCACCCAGGTCAATCACATCGTTGTCCTCCAGCAACCGCGTGGCAGGCGCCGACCGCACAGTATAATCAGCTGAGGCATAAGGCTGGGGCGGCAGCGCATCAAAGATGTCGTCGGTCACATAAGGATCTGCCAGCGTCGCGACCCGCGTCGGATCCGCGATAATATCCGCCTCAAGCCGGTGTACGCACCGGTCGGGAAATTCGTGATGACAGCCGATATGGTCGAAATGTGTGTGGCTGGCCACGGCGGTCAGATCGCGTTCTGTCACCAGCGGCACCCATTCCCGCAGCGACACAACACCCATGCCGCTGTCCACCAGCATATCCCGGTCCCGGCCCCGTACATGCCAGATGTTGCATCTGTAGAATGTCTGGATAAAGGGCTCGTCGATCAGTGTGATGTCATCGGCAAAACGCTTTGTACGGTACCAGTCCTTTGCCTCAATGCGGTCCATGTCCTAGTCCTCTGCTGCGAATACGCTGGCTGCATCATGATCGGCGTAAAGCCGGATCGTGTCACCGGGCGCTGCTGTCCTGTCGGGGGGCAGGTGGGCGACCAGTGTCAGGTCGGGGGCTGCATCGGGTTGCAGGTGCGCGCGGATATGTGTGCCAAAGAAGGCAATATCCCTGATGGTGCAGGGACCGGTATCAAGCGCGCCCGGGCTGTCCCGGAATGCTTCGGGACGGATACAGATCACCGCCGCCTGACCACCCTGGCCATCCGCCGGCAGTGCGCCCAGAGCCGAGCGGGCAGAACCGGCATCGAACTTTGCAGGGATGTGGTTCATTTCACCCATGAAATCAGCCGTAAACAGGGTAGCCGGGGTACGGTAGATCCGGGCGGGCGGTCCCTGATCCTCGATCCGGCCCGCGTTCATCACAACAATCCGGTCTGCGATCGCCATGGCTTCCTCCTGATCATGGGTCACATGCACGAAGGTTGTGCCGATCTGGCGCTGGATGGCCTTGAGTTCGTCCTGCATGGCGCGCCGGAGTTTCAGATCGAGCGCCCCGAGCGGTTCATCAAGCAGTAACACGTCCGGCTCAACAGCCAGGGCGCGCGCCAGGGCCACGCGCTGCCGTTGCCCGCCGGACAGCTCATGTGGCCGGGCCATCGGTGCATGACCGAGCCCCACAAGTTCGAGCATCGCAGCGGCCCGTTTGTGCCGCGTGGCACGCGCCTGACCGGCCATGCGCAGGCCAAAAGCCACATTGTCCCGCAATGACATATGCGGAAAGAGCGCATAGTCCTGAAACATCGTTGTGGTTGGCCTGCGTGCAGGGGCGACATGTGTCATGTCCTGCCCCCCGATCAGCACATTACCCGCCGTCGGCATGATGAAACCGCCCAGAACGGACAGCAGGGTGGTCTTGCCGCAGCCCGAAGGCCCGAGCAGCGTGACGTATTCTCCGGCGCCGATGTCGAGGTCGATGTCTTTCAGAGCGTGAAAATCGGCAAACCAATGGTTCAGACCGGTCAGGGATACAGGGGCTGTCATGAGCGCCGCTTTCTGAAAACAAGGATTTCGAGGATCAGGACGACGGTGACCGAAACGAGGAAAACAAAGCTGCCGATGGCATTCAGACGCGGCGACAGACCGGATCTGAGCATGGACCAGATCTCGACGGGCAGGGTGACGTCAAAGCGGGTGAGCAGGAAAGAAATGATAAACTCATCCCAGCTAAGCGTGACGGACAGGAAAAAGGCCGCGGCAATTGCCGGTGCCAGCATCGGTACCGTCACCAGCGTGACGACCCGGAATTCACTGGCGCCGAGGTCACGCGCGGCGCGTTCTGCATTCTGCTGCTGGGCGCCCATCGACGCGTAAATGATGGCAAAACACAGGGGCAGATTGATCACGACATGGCCAATGCCAGCGGTAAGGAGCGACAGCCCGAGGCCTGTACGCTGAATGACGATGAGCAGCCCGAGCCCCACAATCAGGTAACTCACAGTCAGTGGCGCGATCAGCAACCCGCGCATCAGCGCGGACCCGGGCAGAACATGACGCGCAAGGCCATATGCCGCCAGAAAGCCCAGAACGCAGGCAACAGTAGCAGACCCCATCGCTACCATGAGCGAATTGGCCAGGGCCTGCGTCACATCGCTGTCACTCAGAATGTCGCGGTACCATCGCAGTGACGGCCCCTCAAAGGGCGGTACGGGCAGGCGGCCGTCCTGAAAGGAAAACAGCACCAGGGCTGCGACCGGCAGGTAAATGAAGACAAAGGCGATCAACAGGTAAAGCCAGGGCAGCAGGCGCATCATATCCGGTCCAGCCTCAGCCACCGTGCCGACAGCAGATAAACCAGCGTTACAATCGCCATCAGTACGATGGCCAGGGCCGAGGCCAGCGGGAAATCCGCGCGGCGGCCCAGCTGGACCATGATCACCTGTGGCACAGTCAGTTCGGTGTTCCCGCCCAGGATCTGCGGCGTGACATAATCGCCGATGCACAGCACAAAGGTCAGAAAGGCACCCGTGACGATCCCGGGCAGGGTGAGCGGCAGGATCACATGCCGGAAGGTCTGGAACGCGGAGGCTCCCAGATCCATAGCTGCACGCCGGTAATTTGGGGAAAGCTGCACCAGATTGGCATAGATCGTCAGCGTCAGCAGCATGACGAAGAAGTGCACAAACCCGGTGATCGTTGCAAAGCGGGTATTCGCGAGCGTCAGCGGCTCGGAGATGAGCCCGAGCGTCATCATGGTCTGATTGATCACCCCCTCGCGCGCGAGCACCAGAAGCCAGGCGTATGAGCGCACGACATAAGACGTCCAGAACGGCAGGATCGCCAGCAACAGTGCCAGCCGCTGCCAGCGGGCCGGCACGTGGAACGCGATGATCCAGGCCAGCGGATAGGCCAGCACCACGGAGACCAGCGTGACGGTTACGGTGATCTCCAGCGACACCATAATGGCGCGCCACAGGTACGCTTTTTCCGTCAACTCAGCATAGTTGGCGAAGGACAGGCCCCAGACAAGTGTGCGCCCTTCAAGGGTCGCGAGGCTCATTGCGCCCATCACCACAAAGGGCAGGACAAAGAAGGCCAGTGTCCACATCAGGGCCGGAGCGACAAAACTCCAGCCCCGGCGTTGTTCGCCCGGATGGCTCACTGCTGGAGCGTGTCGAGCCAGAGGTCCTGCATTTCAATGTCGAGGTCCGTGTCGGGCGCGGGATAGAGCTGTGTCCGCGCCAGATAGTCCTGCTGTTCATCCCACCGCAGCACCGATTTCTGGTCGTCCGACAGGAAATCGCCTGCTTTGGCATTGGCGGGCATGCCCCAGAAGCAGGAGGATGTGGCAAGACGCGCCTGACCTTCGGGGCTCGTGATATATTTCACGAACTCAAGGGCCATGTCCTTGTTTTCGCTGCTTTCCAGCACGCCGATAGACTGTGCCCAGCGGACGGCACCCTGATCCGGAATGGTCCAGGTCAGCTCGGGTTGTTCTTCGGCGAGCACGGCTGTGAGCCATTCACCGCCGCCAACAACAATGTCCACTTCACCGGTTGCCAGCGCTGTCTGTGCGGCAACGACGCCGGCAACGGACGCAGCCCGCGACCGCATCTCACCCAGCGTGCCGCCGATCGTGTCCAGCGATCCCTTGTCGAGGCCTGCGGTCTCAATGCCGTTCGCGATTGCGGCCAGACCCATCACCGGCAGGTAGTAGTCATAGATGCTGATACGCCCGTCATATTTTTCGGACCAGACAGTCGCCAGGTTCTGCATATCGGCAGGGTCAACCTTATCCGCGTTATACGAGATCGTGTTGTATCCGAACTTCTCGGTGACAGCGTAGGTTACGCCATCCACGATGTTGTTCTCTGCCATGACAACCTCGGGGAAAAAGTCACCGGTTGGCAGGTCTTCGGCAGGCAGGGGGGCCAGAAGGCCCGCATCAACGGCCCTGAAGACGTCGATACCGTCGATCACAAGCACATCCCAGTCACCGGGTCGGGACTGTTCCAGCAGCGCCAGGGCGGCCCCGGTACCCTCGTATTCGCGCAGGTTCACCTTGACGCCGAATTCCTGCTCAAAAGGTTCGATCAGGCCCGGGTCCGTGTGATCGCACCAGACCAGCGCGTTGATTTCCCCCTCTGCAAGGGCAGCACCAGTGGTCAGCGTCAGCGCGGTGGTGCCCAGCAGGGCAAAAGTCAGTCGGCTCATATTCTGTCTCCCATGTTCATGTCGGTGCTGCGCTTTGGCCGCAGCTTTTGAAAAAAGTTGAAGCTATTCATTATTTCAGTCAAGACTTGTTGTGAAATAAGCCGGGAAGCATGGATATCAAATGTCCGGGTTGCGTGAAAAACAGAAGGCCGACCGCCAGGAGCGCATTCTGGGGGCTGCCGTACGCATGTTCCGGGCAAGCGGTTACCGGTCCGTCCGAATCGAGGATATCGCGCGCGATGCCGGCGTCTCAGTCGGCACTGTCTACAATTACTATCAGAACAAGGGCGACATTCTGATCGCGGTTGTTGCCATGGAAGTCGAGGAAGTGCTTGAGGCAGGCGCAGCCATTGTGGCCGATCCACCAGAGGGTGCCGGAAGCGCGCTGCTGACGCTGATCTTCAGTTATTTTGATCACTCGCTGGAGTATCTGTCCAAGGAGATGTGGCGCACTGCAATGGCCCTGTCCATTGAGGCACCGGGAACCCGCAACGGCCAGCGCTACAGCGCACTGGACGACCGTCTTGCGCAACAGGTCACTGATCTCGTGCGTGCGCTGCAGGCGAGCGGAGAGGTGGAGGCCAGTCACGACAGTGAGGCACTGGGCACGCTGCTCTTCAACAACCTCAACCAGAACTTCATCGACTTTGTGAAAGAAGACGCGATGACACTGGAGACGCTCCGTCAGCGGGTGGCGCGCCAGACAGGCCCCGTTGCCGCAATGATTTCGGCGTACTGATCTCCGCCTCTCAGCGAAAGGGGCGCATGTCTCTCAGTTCCAGCGGGTCCGCGTCTGCCGGCACATATATCTCATGAAACCACAGAGGTTTATCGCCTGCTGAAAACCCTCTGATCTGGCAGCACAGACCGCGTGTGCCGGAGGGCAGCTCAAGCCTCAGGCAAAGCGGGTCGGGAATGGCCGAACAGACCACCCGGTTCGTGATGTGTTTGGTCGATACACCAAAGTCCCGCCGGACCACGGCATGCAGGTGCACCCCTTCGAGGGCTTCGGGATTCCGGTCGGCCAGTGCGCCGTAGCGCGCACCGGACAGATAGAAGCGGCTGAGTACGCGGAATCGCCCGGCAACGTCGATTTCACGTTCAATCCGGACAAACCGGGGGCCATCGTTGAGAAACCGGTTCCATGGCCCGTCCGGTCCGACCAGGCCGAGATCCGTCACCCGGCTGAAGGCCGGAAAGACCGTGTTGTTTTCAGGGTCCACAAATCGAAATTGCCAGAGATCAAAAATCTCTGTGGTTCTTTCGGCGATCAGGGTGCCGCGGCCCGCGCGTCTGTCGATGACACCGAGTTCAGACAGCGCACGCAGGGCCTTCTGTATGGTGCCAAGGCTGAAGGGCAGTGCCCCGGCCAGGTCTGTTTCCGTCGGCAGGCGGTCACCCGGAGCCAGGATACCGCCCTCCGTCAGGTCCAGAATGGCCTCGGTCAGCAAGCGATGTTTGGCCAGAGCGGGGTTGGCCGAATGCTTTTTCTCAAGCTGGCGTGCGATGCTGTTCAGTGCTGCGTTCATATCCAACCGGTCATCCAGAATGCTCATTACTATATAGTAACTATACAGAGTATGCCTTTACTATGTAAGAATTGGAATCGCAGGTGACAGTGGGTCTGCGCGTTTCAGGGGGGCATGCCATGGATATCCGCGAACTTTTTATTGACGGTCAGTGGTGTGCTGGCAGTACGGGCGAAACAATCGGTGTGGAAAACCCGGCGACCGGCGATATCGTCGCTCTGGTTGCCTGTGCCAACAAAGATGATCTGGACCGCGCGCTGGCCGCTGCTGATGCCGGGTTCCGGCTCTGGTCGCGTACCTCGCCCTGGGATCGGGCGAAGGTTCTGGACCGGTGTGCTGCGCTGATCGAGGAACGCATCCCGGAGCTTGCTGTTCTGATGACGCTGGAACAGGGCAAACCGCTGGCCGAATCCAGAGGAGAGCTGGACCGGACGGTCGATGTTTTCCGCTGGTGCGCGGGCGAGGCCATCCGCGCCTATGGCCGGCTTCTGCCGCAGCGGGGCCGCGGCATGCGCCAGACGACGATCAAGGAACCTGTAGGTCCGGTTGCAGCTTTCGCGCCCTGGAACTTTCCGGGTGTCATGTTCGGGCGAAAAATCGCTGCCGCACTAGGGGCAGGGTGCTCGCTGATCATCAAGCCATCAGAGGAATCGCCCGCCGTTTCTGCGGGCATTGTCCGTGCTTGCCAGGATGCAGGTGTTCCCGCGGGCGTGCTGAACATGGTCATGGGCGATCCTGCGATGATCTCAGACTACCTTATCCGGTCACCGGTCATTGCCAAGGTGTCCCTGACGGGCTCAGTTGCCGTGGGCCGACAGCTCAGCCGGCTGGCCGGTGAGTTGCTGAAGCCCGCGACAATGGAGCTGGGCGGGCATGCCCCGGTCCTGGTTTTTGACGACACAGACGTTGAAAAAGCGGCCAGAATGACCGCCGATTTCAAGTACCGGAACGCGGGCCAGGTCTGTCTGGGGGTCAGCCGCATCTATGTTCAGGACGCTGTTTATGAACAGTTTTTAGAGTGTTTTTGCGAACGGGTGAACGCGCTGAAGGTCGGTGATGGTATGCAGGATGGGGTCACTATGGGCCCGCTCGCCAATGCGCGTGGTGTGCGCAGCATGGAGGCGATCATGTCTGATGTGGCAGATCGGGGCGGGCGCACGCTTCTGGGCGGGAACAGCGTCGGCAACCGGGGGCATTTCTGGGCGCCGACTGTTGTCACCGAAATCCCCGATGACTGTCACATCATGACCCGGGAACCCTTTGGCCCGGTCGCACCGGTGCTGCCGTTCACAGACTACGATGACGTCATCCGGCGCGCCAACAGTCTGGAGTACGGGCTTGCAGCCTATGCCTTTACCCGATCGCTCGACGTGGCCACGAATGTGGCAGATGATCTTGAAGCCGGATGGATCGGCGTGAACAATTTTTCACCCGCGCTTGCCGAAGCGCCGTTCGGCGGCGTGAAAGACAGCGGGTTCGGATATGAGGGCGGGCCTGAAGGCTTTGATGCCTATTGCAGGACGCGGTTCATCAGCCAGGCCAATATGGACGACTGAGCCACCGGGCTGACCCGAAACCAAAACGGATCCTACGCAGAAAGGAACACAGATGTCCGACACGATGCCCGCAATGACGCCACCCGAAACAAACAACGGCGCACTGCGCGATCCGATCGCCCCGGAGCTGCTGGGCACAGCGGTGCTGGACAGAACCGGGTCCTTTGAGGCAGGCAGTTATCAGAGTTTCACGCTGACCTATACCGCGGGGCGGTTCGGTGTTGATGACAGTGGCAGCCTGCGGATCTGTTTCCGTTTTGCGACGGATCAGACAAATCCACAGTTCGATGACCCGGCAGCCCCCGGCTACACCGAGGTTGTTGCCTCGAATAATGCGGTCCTGCAGTCGCGGTTCGATCCCAAAGGCAACATCAGGCCTTGGGACAGAACCCTGCAGATCAAGGTCGTGCGCGGATTTATGAAAGAGGGTGACACGATCACAGTGCGTTTTGGCGTGACGGATCACGGCGGACCGGGCATGCGCCTGCAGACGTTCTGTGAAAGCCGTTTTGAGTTCCGGGTACTCGTGGACCCGATTGCGACTTATAACTTCCAGACCCTGCCGGATCAGCCGGCGATCTCTATTGTGCCGGGTCCACCCGAAACATGGGTGGCGGTGGTGCCGTCAACTGTCGTGCCGGGGGAGGCCTTCACGCTGAAAATCAAAGGTGAAGATCGTTGGGGCAATCCTTCGGATCAGGCCGCTGCCCGCCTGGTACCGTCGGCGGATCAGCCGCTGGACGGAATGCCCGGGATCATCGACATCGCGCCGGGCCCTTTTGCCACGGAAATACCGGGGCTTGTCGCCCATAAAGAAGGTCTGCTCAAAATCTCGCTCAACAGTGAAGACGGTACGCTGGTCGCTGTCACAAATCCGTCAAAGGTGCGCACGGCGCCGGAGCTGCGCAGTTACTGGGGCGACCTGCATGGCCAGTCCGATGAAACGCTGGGCACAAACAGCGCGGCTGACTATTTCGCGTTCGGCCGGGACAGAGCATTCCTTGATGCCTGCGCGCATCAGGGCAACGATTTTCAGATGACGGACACGTTCTGGCGCGATCTGAACGTGGTCACGGCCCACTTTGACGAGCCTGGCCGCTTTGTGACACTTCCGGGCTATGAATGGTCCGGCAACACGGCGCTGGGCGGGGACAGGAATGTCCTTTTTCCCGTGGAGGGCAGGACAATGCGCCGGTCCTCGCATGCGCTGATCGAGGATCAAAGCGACGCCGGCACCGACTGTCACACCGCGGGCGAGCTTTTTGAGGCCTTCGCGGCGCACGAAGAATGGGATGTGATCTGTTTCGCCCACTGCGGCGGCAGATATGCGGATATCACGCAGGCCCATGACGGCCGGTTTGAGAAATCCGTCGAGGTGCATTCGGCCTGGGGAACCTTTGAGTGGATCGTTCAGGACGCGTTTCGCAGCGGGTATCGTGTTGGCATTATTGGCAATTCTGACGGGCACAAAGGACGCCCTGGTGCCAGCTATCCGGGTGCGGGGTGGTTTGGTGCAGTGGGCGGGCTGACCTGTTTTCTGATGCCTGAACTGACACGCACTGAGTTGATTGGCTGCATCAACCGACGTCACCACTACGCGACAAGCGGTGGGCCAAACGGCCGCATCCGCATGGAAGTTGATGCCAGGTTTGACATGCCTGCAACCCTGTACCTTGATGATCCGGATCTGGTCCCCGACGCGCGGACTGAGCCATGCACGCAGGCCATGATGGGCGACATCGTGCACCTGGCGGAAGGTGACGTGCAGCTGAGCCTGCACGTCGATGCCGGGGCCCCGGTCCGGCGGATTGATGTATTCAACGGGCTGGAACACCTCGAATGCATTCTGCCATTCGCTGCGGAGGAACCGGGCAACCGGCTTGGCGTTCTGTGGGAAGGGGCCGAATACCGCGGTCGCTTCCGGGCCGTCCCCTGGGACGGCAGCGCACGGTTTGAGGGCGCCGAGGTTGTCTCAGCAACACCGGTCAATTTCTTCAACCGGGACAAAACGCTCGACCTGAGGTCGGACAATACGCTGTCCTGGCAATCCGTAACGACGGGAAACCATGCGGGTTTCATCGTTGCGCTGGATGAGCATGACGACGGCCTTATCCATATCGAAACGCCCCTGATCAGCGAAACGCTCCGGTTGTCGGACATCGGGTTCAGCGACACGGTCCTCGATGCTTCGGATATCCTGCCGCGGGGCATCCGTCTGTTCCGCCTGCCGGCCGAAAACGTGCATCGCAGTGTTACGCTGGAACGCCGCCTTACGCCCAGTGAGGGTCAGGATAACCCTTACTACTTCCGGATCACACTGGAGGATGGGACACAGGCGTGGTCCAGTCCCGTCTACGTGCTCCGCAGCACAGGGAGCTGAGCAGGGCACCTGAAGTTGTGATCCCGGCTGCAGCATTGCTGTCGGACGCTGCAGCTCGTTCCTCGCAGTGGTCCGGCACCGGGTTTTAGGAGCGGCCGCATCTGCAGACAGATACGACCAGTCTCATTGGCACGGCAGGAACCAGACCGTCAGAACAGAGCAGGGTCAGGCCGCTCTGGCACTTACGCCGGGCGCAGATGCTGCCGGCCCTTTTTGCTCTGAGACGCTCGCAGCGACCAGACGTGCTGTTGCGGCCGAAAGCGTCCAGCCGAGGTGCCCGTGCCCGGTATTGTAAAACACGCCAGGCGCTTTGCCGCGACCGACACGGGGCAGCATTGAGGGCATCATGGGGCGCAGCCCGGCCCAGGGGGTCACGTTTTCTGTCGAAACGCCGGGGAAATGACGCTCGCACCATTCGGTCAGGGGCCTTATCCGGTCCGCGCGGATATCCCGGTTGGCACCGTTGAACTCTGCTGTGCCCGCGATCCGGAAGCGGGTTGCGCCAAAACGGCTCGCGACGATCTTGGCACGGTCGTCCAGCAGGCTGATCCAGGGGGCAGCTGCCTGACTTTCTGCATCTTCCAGTGCGACGGTGACTGAATACCCTTTGACCGGGTAGATATTGACCCGGTCGCCAAGCTGACGGGCGAACCCGCGGCTTTGAATGCCGGCGCTGACGACGACTGCGTCAAAGGTCTCAGGGGCACCGCCCGCAGTGACGCTGACCGCTCCGCCCTGAGTGGTCAGGCGTGTGACGTCGGACCCGAACCGCAGATCGGCACCACGACGGGCACAGGCGCGCGATAACCCCATGGTGAATTTATGGATGTCGCCGGAACTGTCTGATTCTGTGATGAAACCGCCGATGATGTCCCCCTGCAGAGCCGGTTCCGCTGCATGCACTTCTTCTGCTGAGATTTCGCGGCGGTCGAGCCCTCCTGCGCGGAGCAGGTCATTCACCTTCCGGGCATGTTTCAGGTCTTTCTGACGGTCGTAGAAATGCAGAATACCGCGGCGTTCGAGGTCGAAATCGATGCCTTCACGGTCCGCCATTTCGAACAGCACGGCGCGCGCCGCGATGGCGAGCCGCACTGTTTCGATGGTGTTTGACTTATAGTTAGGGATGTTCGACAGAAACTCTGCCATCCAGCGCATCTTGTGCAGGGTGGGGGCCGGGTTCACCAGAAGCGGCGCATCTGCCTGAAGCATCCAGCGGATGCCTTTCAGAACTGTGCCCCACTGCGTCCAGACTTCGGCATTGGAAGCCGACAGCTGGCCGCCATTGGCAAAGCTTGTTTCCATTGCCGCATAGCGGTTGCGGTCGAACACAGTGACTTCAAAGCCCTCGTTCAGCAGTTCGTAAGCGGTGGTGAGGCCGGTAACACCGGCGCCGATAACAGCAACTCTCGACATATGTCTATCCTCGCACGGGCGGCCGCAGCCGCATGCCCCCTCCGTGCGTGGAACCTGAGAGTTTCACCCGTTGCCGGGCTTTCTCCTACGGTGGACCCCGTCGGGGGCCGCTTTCCGGAGTGTTTCAGCCATACCGGTCCTGGGACCTGAGAGTTTCCGGGGCGGTTGCTCCTTCGGCGACGGTGACCCGTCTTCTCCCGGCATGGCCTTGCTGAGTGCCAGTTAGTACCCGCTGTTGATTCGATCAACCAAAATGTACGCGGCGACAGACACTGTTGTGTGACGAGGGCGCCCGGTCAGTTCGGGCTGTCCAGCGCCATTTTGCCGGGGGGTCAGCAGATCCCGCCACAGACGGCGTTCCGGCGTATCGTGTCAGGCGGGGGCGCCCTGTGCCTGTGTTTCACGCGGATGCACGCTGGCGGCCGCTTCTCTGAGATGGCAGCCCAGCAAAACCAGCGAGGGCCACATCAGATAGACCTCAATTTCGATGTTCTCTCCGAATGAGAGCAGCAGGAAGGTCAGCAGAATGCCAAGGGGCAGGCGGCCTCTGGGATTGTTGGTCGCGTCGATTGTCACAAAGATGAAGTGCGCAACAAACGGGACGAGGAAGGCCAGGAAACCGGTGACGCCTTTGACGAACAGCAGAGCGTACCAGGTGTGGTGGCTGCCGATGGGCATGTATTCGACGAGGTGAGGTCCGGGCTGAACGGTGCCGTGACCGAACCAGACCGCGTCATTCTGCCAGCGTTCCCAGGCAATACGCTGGAGTGTTTCGCGCACCCGCGTGCTGTCGGCGCGGGCACCTTTGAACCCCTGGACTGCGGCGACCGCCATGTCATAGGCGAAAGCACCCCAGACGGCGGCGCTGGCGGTAATGGTTGAAACGGCAAACCATGCCCAGGACCGGGCAATCAGCGGAAGCAGCCGCGGTGCCATAGTGCATGCAACCAGCCCGACCAGACCCATGCGCGATTTGGAGGCAAGGATCATGAGAACGCCCGCGCAGACACCGATAAGCATCCATCTGCGCTGTTTTTCCTCCAGCGCGAACAAAACCATAAGGATGCCAAGGATCGCCGCAAAGGGAGACCAGGGGGCATAGAACTGCCAGCGTGCGGTCCAGCTGGCGGGGTCAAAGGTGTAGAGATAAACGGTGAAATATTCCGGACCCGGCCCGCCCACGGCTTTGAAGGGAGAGGTGAATATCCGCTCCGGCAAGCCGAGGTACGGCGCGGCGAGCAGGGCAGGCGCCAGTATCAGCGTCCAGAGGCCGACGATACACTGCGCGCGGATCAGAACCTCGCGGCGGATCGGCAGAACTGCGCCTGCCAGTGGAAACAGCGCGAGCAGTGCCCAGCCTTTGGCCCATCCAATGGATGATTTGATGGTTTTCATCATGCCAAGATCCCAGTCCATGTGACCGGCCCAAAGCGCAAAGAGCATGACCGCCATGCCTGCAAACCAGAGCCAGATCAGCCCCGGCACCGGGCCCGTCGGGCGCAGATCCGCGCGGATTGCCGGCCCCAGATAGAGAGAGAGCGCTGCCAGGCCTGCCAGAACCCAAGCCAGAACCGGTCCGACAACATAAAGGGCTCCGATGGCATAGAACGGCCATGTCCACGTCAGCGTCGACCAGACGATCCTTTCGGCAGGTCCTTCGGGGCGGACGGTCATGCGTCATCCCCGGTTTCCGGTTTTGCCAGCAGACGCGACAGGATGGACTGCCGGATCCAGGCGATGACAAGACCGCCGATCAGCAGCAGTGTCGCGGCAAGGCCTGCTGCGATGGACAGTTTGCGGCGCGGAGAAGAGGGGGCTTCCGGCAATGACGGATCCTCAAGCACCTGGACGAGCGGATAAGAGGCGTAGACATCCGTTTTTGTGGATTCCGAGCGTGCGATAGCAGAGGCGAATACAGCTTCGGCGACTTTGAAGTCTCGCTGCTTGTCTTCCAGTTCGGCGGCGAGAGGCGCGAGTGCCGCCAGCCGTGCTTTCTCGCCGGCAACCTGCTGTCTGAGGGTCGCAACCCGCTGACGGAGGCCTTTGCGCGCGGTGTGCTCTTTTACAAGGCCGCTGAGCAATGATGCCCGTTCGCCCTGTGGCGCGCGGTCCAGCCCAGCAAGCGACGCTTCGTCAAGGCCAGTGACCTCGGCAGCGTGAGACTGCGCCGCCTGCCGCGCGCCTTCAAACGCGTCGCTGGCGCTGATGTAATTCGGGTGGCGCGGCCCGAAGCTGGCCTGTGCCTGCGCCAGAAGCGCTGAATGACGGGCAATGTCCTCTGTCAGGGCCAGGTACTGGCGGTCAGCAAAGAGTTTCAGCGTCGTGGCGGCGGTCTGTGGCGGCAGTCCAAGCGCGGCTTCCAGCGCGTTCACTGCTTCGTCACGTTCACTCGCTTCCGCCTCAAGCCGCAGGAGCTGTTCTCTGAGGCGTTCATGCGCGGCCACCTGTTCGGTGTACTGAGCCGCTGTCAGAAGGCCGCTGCGCTTCTGAAGCTGCGTGATTGTCTCCCGGATTTCGGCAACAGCTGTCGTGTATTCCGCGATGGCACTCTGCCCGCTTGTCTCACGGGTGGCGATTTCGTCAGCGCGCAGCGCGTCGATTTCATCAAAAAACGCAGCCAGCAGGGCATCGGCGTGGGCGCGGGACAACTCCGGCGTGCCGGCCTTCATCGTGATGTGTATCAGGCTTGTCTGGTCCACCAGGGTGACCCGTGGCTTGCCGAATACATCATTGGACACGCCCATCTCTTTTGCCGCTGCCGTCAGGATCCGGTCAGCGCTGATCAGACGTTTGTAGGTTTCGGTCGGGCTGATTGAACCATTCGAGAACGCCGAATTGGCGTAGGAAGACGCCTGGCCGATATTGTTCAGGTTGACGGAGGCTGAAGCGCCCGACCCGGGAAGGATCAGCGAGGCATGCGAGGTATACTGCAAAGGCGCAGTCGCCAGATATCCCGCAATCGGCGCCCACAACGCACTGGCACCCAGCAGAAAAACAGCGACATAACGCGGGAGTCGGCCGGCGTCAGACAGGCGGCCCCCGACAATGAGGCGCCGCCAGCCCAATGACCGAAGGGGGCGTCTGGAGATTGCGAGCCAGCTCAGCCGGCCGTTTGTGGCATCGGAACTGGGGTGATGAATATCGGACTGAAACATAACGTACCTCGTGAACTGATCACGTGATATGATGCCCGGGCTGCTGTGTCTCAGGTGCCAATGGCTAATGCATGGCGCATCGGTCGGGGCAGACTATCCCTTGGGATAGAGCAGATCAGAAAAGGCCGGCCTCTTTGGCCGTCAGGGCGGCCTGTGTCCGGTTGCTGGCACCAACTTTTCGGTAAAGTGTTTTGACGTGCAGCTTGATCGTGGGTTCGGAAAGGTCGAGATCGCGTGCGATCTCCTTGTTTGATTTGCCTTCCGTAAGCCCCCGGAGAACCTGCATTTCGCGCTGGGTCAGTTTCTTGGCCAGCGGATGCTCGTTCTCAGGATCAGCTGCGGACATAAACCCGGCGGGCACATATTGTTCGCCCATGGCCATGAACCGGATTGCGTTCACCAGTGATTTGGCCGGAAGCGTTTTCGGAACAAAACCCGCTGCACCGGCGGCCAGCGCTTTTTCAGCGAGATCCCGCGAACCTTCTCCCGTAATCAGTGCAACCCGGTTGGCACCGTCCATCGAAATTGCAGTTTCGAGGCCCTCGAGCCCGTTCATTCCCGGCATATTCAGGTCGAGCAGAACCAGGTCGAAGGGCCGCCCTTCCTCAATCTTTTTGCGCGCCGAAGGAAAGTCAGGTGCCGTTTCCACTTCGATGCCACCAGTCGCTTCGACGTAGGCAACAAGAGTGTCCAGTACCAGTTCATGGTCGTCTGCAATCAAAACTCTCATCTGAAACTCCTGGCGCGATTCGCGAACTATAGGTCCCGGCATACTGCATATCTCCGGCGTTCATAACAGGGCAACGGAACAGGGTCGGCTATCCGTTTGAATAATGGTCCGGTCTGAGTGCGCACCGGTTTTCACATCAAGATAGCCCGCTCAGCCCAATGCTTCGACACCTGTCCATTCGCCCGTCTGTGCACAACAGAAGGTCTGCTGCACTTTCCTTTCAACGCAAACAAATACGATCGGAAAGTAAAAATGCACTTTATTCCAGAGCATTACCTTTATGAGAATGCGCAGGCGGCCTCCACTGCCGGGCTGCGTGTCCGCGAAGTCATGGGTGTCCAGCTTGCCGATGTGCAACCCGAAGAAGCAGCAGACCACCTGCTGTCCCGCAAAAAGGCCATGGTCTTTTTCCTGAATGCACACTGCGCGAACATTCGTGCCCGCGACCAGGCGTACCGGTCTGCTGTTGCCCGTGCCGACTATGTGCTGCCCGACGGTATCGGCGTGGAACTGGCGGCGAAAATGCGCGGTCATCACCTGGCTGCCAACCTCAATGGTACCGACTTTGTGCCGCTTCTTCTGCGCCGGGCAGCGCGTCAGGGACTTTCGGTGTTCCTGCTTGGGGCGGCACCCGGCACGGCAGAGCGTGCAGCGCTCCGTCTGGTTGGGGATGTGCCGGGTTTGCGCATTGCCGGTACCATGGATGGCTATGAACAGGCGACTGACGAAGCCGAATGCGTCCGGGCGATCAATGCGTCTGATGCTGATATCGTTCTGGTGGCGATGGGTGTGCCAAAGCAGGAACTCTGGATCGACCGCAATATCAGCGCGCTGAACGCACGACTCGTTCTTGGGGTCGGCGCATTGTTCGATTTTCTGGCGGGCAACGTCCGCCGGGCTCCGGCAGCTGTGCGGCGCGCAAAGATGGAGTGGGTCTGGCGCTTTGCCATGGAACCGCGCCGGATGGCCGGCAGATATATCCTCGGAAATTTCGCCTTTATGGCGCGCGCCGGCCTCGATGCCGCCCGTCAGACCAGCGGCGCAGACATGGTCAAACGTGCGATGGACATTGCCATTTCAGGGTCCGCGCTTGCGGTGCTGGCGCTGCCAATGCTGTTTGTGAGTGCCGCTATCCGTGCAGAAAGCAAGGGAGACGCTCTGTTTCGGCAGACCCGCATCGGTCGCGATGGCAAACCGTTCCGTATGCTGAAATTCCGTTCGATGCACAACGATGCCGAAAACCGCCGGGAAGCGCTGCTCGCCACATCGGACCGCGACGGTATCTGTTTCAAAGCGCAAAACGACCCGCGTGTGACCCGGATCGGGCGCTTTCTGCGGAAAACGTCTCTCGATGAGCTGCCCCAGCTGATCAATGTCTTCCGCGGTCATATGTCCATTGTCGGGCCGCGGCCCGCATTGCCCGAAGAAGTTGCAGCCTATCCGGCGCATGCGTTCGAGCGTCTGCAGAAAAAGCCTGGGATTACCGGCATCTGGCAGGTCTCCGGGCGTGCAAACATCGGCTTCGACCGGATGATCGCCATGGACCTTGCCTACATTCGCTCGCGGTCGCTGTTGCTGGACGTGCTGCTGATGGCCCTCACGTTCCGCGCCGTGTTCACCGGTCGTGGCGCCTATTGACCCCATAATACCTCAGGAGATTGTTATGAAACCCATTCGCAAAGCTGTTTTCCCGGTCGCCGGTCTTGGGACCCGTTTTCTGCCAGCGACCAAATCGGTTCCCAAGGAAATGCTGCCTCTCATCGACAAGCCGCTGATTCAGTATGCAGTCGACGAGGCGAAAGCGGCAGGCATTGAAGAGTTCATCTTTATCACGTCATCGGGCAAATCCGCGCTGGAAAACTACTTTTCATCGATGCCGGCGCTGGAACAGTCTCTCGCCGACAAGGGCAAGGTGGACATCCTTGATGCCCTGCAGGCATCGGCGCTGCCGGGTGGGTCGGCCTGTTTCATCCGTCAGGACCAGCCGCTCGGGCTCGGGCATGCTGTGTCACTGGCTCGCAATGCTGTCGGGGATGCACCCTTCGCCGTTATTCTGCCGGATGATGTCATCCGGGCAAACACACCAGCGCTGGCCCAGATGGTTGATTGTGCCGCCCATACCGACAGGCACATGATCGCGACCCAGGCCGTTGCCGAGGAAAGCCTGTCGTCTTACGGCGTTGTCGATATTGCCCGGAGCGCGGGAGCGGTGCAGAAACTGCGCGGTCTTGTCGAAAAACCGGCAGCAGGCACCGCGCCCTCGCGCTATGGCATTGTCGGGCGCTATGTGTTGCAACCGTCTGTTTTTGATCGCCTTGATGAACTCACACCCGGAGCGGGAGGGGAGATACAGCTGACGGATGCGATCGCTGCAGATCTCGGATCTGTGGGCGTTGACGGCTACGCCTTTGACGGGCGGCGCTTTGACTGTGGTTCAGTGCGCGGCTACCTTGAAGCGACCGTTGCCTTTGCGCAGGACCGGCCGGAACTGGACGGCGTCTTCGAAACACCATCCGGTCTGTTGCACAAAGTGGCCTGATGCATGGCCTATCCTTAAGGATAGGTCACTATCCGCATGTTTGATTGCGCGGACGCCGAAAACAAAGTCATACATTACTCGAAAACTACCGGAGACCCCTATGAGCCGTTTTCTTGCAAAACTGTTTGCCGTTGCCATGTTCGTGTGCGGCCCTGTGATGGCAGAAACCTTGTCTGCGCCCTCAGGTGAGGTTGTGCTGACCGTGACCGGTGAGATCACCGTGACCAACGCGCCCGATGCTGCTGTCTTCGACATGGAAATGCTGAAAGAGCTGCCTGTCGAAGCCTTCGAGACAACGACGATCTGGACCGAAGGCAGCAACCGGTTTGTCGGTGTGCGTCTCTCAGATCTGCTCAACAGCCTTGGCGTGGAGGGCGGCACGCTGCGGGCCACAGCAATTAACGACTATTCCGTGGAAATGCCGGTTGACGCGGCCCGGGGCGGCGCTCCAATCATTGCGTATGAGATGGACGGAAATCCGATGTCACGCCGCCAGAAAGGTCCGCTTTGGATCGTGTATCCCTATGACAGTGATGCAGAATACCGTTCCGAACTGGCGTATTCGCGCAGCATATGGCAGCTGGACCGGCTGGAGGTCATGCAGTAGCGTGACGAATCCGACTGCCGGGCCCGGGTCCTGAAATGAGGCCCGGGTCCAGAACGTTCAAAGCCCCGGGGCGATGGTTCCTGTGGCTCATCGGGGCCGGCCTACTGGCCGTTCTGCTGATGACTGTCGTTCTCGGTCGGCAGGTTTTTGACGACCTGGAACAGCAAAGCTCTGCACGATCTGACAACGTCCAGTGGACACTGACACAGGTCGAGGTCGAATACCTTTCCTTTCTGAACACAATAGAACACGCAGGTCACGACCCGGACGCCACCGACGCCGGTGGACTGGACGGGATACGCCGGGAGTTCGATGTTTTCTACAGCCGCGTCTACACGCTTGAGAATGCGAGCCTGTTTGCGAACCTGCGTACGTCCGGCCGGTTTTCGGAACCGCTTGCCACACTATCGGCATTTCTGGACGAGACTGTGCCGTATATCGATGCGGATGATGCGACGCTGCTGCGGCAACTGGATGATATCCTTGAAAACGCCGAGGCCCTGAAAGCGGACGTGCGCTCTCTGTCCGTATCCGGCCTCAGTTACTTTGCCGAACTGTCGGACAAACGTCGCGCTGATACCGCCAGAACGCTGACGCAGCTGGCAGCCTTTTCCGGGTTGCTTTTGCTCGCGTTGCTGATGGCGGCTGTATATCTGCTGCTGGTCAACAGCCGGATACGCCGCAGCAGCGTTGCGTTGCGCGAAACAAATCACCGCATCACAACGGTGCTGGAAACGTCACTGGACGCCGTGATTGTCGCGGACATGTCCGGGACCATCGTTGCGTTTAATCCGGCCGCTGAAACCATTTTCGGCTACCCGGAGGATCAGGCTGTCGGGCAGTCCGTGGGGGATCTGATTGTGCCGCCGGATCTGCGGGAAGCGCATGAGGCCGGCATGGAACGCATGCAGCGGGGAGGAGACAAACACGTCGTAGGCCAGGGGCGCGTTCAGCTTCAGGCAATGCGTGCCAGTGGAGAGGTCTTTCCTGTGGAACTGGCGCTGGAATCGGCTCAGGACGGCGAGCAGGAAATCGTCATCAGCTTTATCCGGGATATTTCGCGGCAGGTTGCGGATGAGAAGGAGCTGATCGACGCCCGTGACAAGGCGCTTGCCGGCCAGAAAGCCAAAGAGGATTTCCTTACCGTCATGAGCCATGAAATCCGGACGCCGCTGAACGGTATGCTCGGGAACCTGAACCTTCTGGAAAACACACGCCTCTCAAAAAACCAGAAACAGTTTTTGCGGAACATGGCCATCTCCGGCGAAGTCATGCTGAACCATGTCAATTCGGTGCTGGACATATCCCGTTTCGAGGCCGGGAAGCTGAAACCGGCGGAAGAAACACTCAACATCAGTGAACTGCTGCAGGACGTTGTCGACAGTCAGAGCAGCTATGCCGCGCAGAACGGCAACGTGCTGCGCTGGACCTGGGTCGGCGACGCGCATCCCTGGGTCAGGGCAGATACGCAGCGGATGCGGCAGATCCTGCTCAACCTTGTGGGCAATGCCATCAAGTTCACGCAGAGCGGTCAGGTGACCATCGAGGCCGAAGTCACGGATGGTACCGACACGCCTGGAGAAAATGTTTATGAGTTCAGAGTCATTGATACCGGTATCGGGATTGCCGAGGAAAACATTGATGCCGTCTTCGAAGATTTTCACACGCTGGACACGGCGCTGAACCGGACGTCCGGTGGCACCGGCCTTGGCCTTGGTATCGCGCGTCGTATGGTCAGTTCGATGAAGGGAGAGATCGGTGTGGAAAGCGAGCCCGGCGAGGGCAGCGTTTTCTGGATCAGGCTGCCTCTGGCTGCAGCGGAACCCGAGGTTCAGTCGGAAACCCGCGAGGGTGCCGTGGACGACAAGACCGCTTTGCAGCTGCTGGTGGTCGAGGACAACGAGATCAATCTGATGGTCATCCAGAAAATGCTGGAAAAGGACGGCCATACCGTGACCGTGGCGCGGGATGGCCGGTCCGGTGTGGACCTGGCGGCGACCAATACCTTTGACGCGGTACTCATGGACATCAGCATGCCCGTCATGGATGGCCTGACCGCGACACACCACATCCGCGAAGGGGGCGGGCTCTCTGCGCAGGCCCCGATCATCGCGGTTTCCGCGAACGTTCTGCCGGATGCCGTCGAGCGGTTTCGCGCGGTCGGGATGAATGCGTTTGTGAGCAAGCCCATTGATATCGCCAGTCTTCGCAAGGCGCTGGGGGTTGCGACCGGTGCCGGTGCTCCGGGCTTCGGGCCGGGTGAGGAAATCTCGCGCCTGCAGGAGCTGCGCACAGACCTTGGCGATGCTGCGTTTTTCCGTCTGCTGGGCACATTCATCAAAGAAACTGATGCTCTGATGGAGCAGCTCCGTACCGCGGCCTGGCATCATGACGACCAGACTGAGCTGAAAATGGAATGTCACCGCATCGCGGGGAGTGCGCCGATTTTTGATGCGGACGAACTGCGCGGCGTTCTTATCGCGATCGAGACAGCCATCGACAAAGCAGAGCATGACGGGATTGCTGTTCTTGTGCATCGAGCGCGAGGAGCGTGGGCAGCCGCCCGAAAACGGCTGCCCGATCCTGAGGGTGCTTAGTCCAGCAGCACAAGTCCGGTGCCCAGGATGGCAAGCGCCCGTCCGACTTCAGTGATGCTGGTGACGTTGCTGTCGTAGCAGGCAATTGCATCGCCCGGCAGCAGGTAGGGGTCAAAGTCGTCCCGGTTACCCCGGCGCAGCAGATCTTCGATGTCCCGTTCGATTACGGCCGACACACCGGTGATCGGATTGCGCGAGAACAGAACCGCTTTGCGGTTGGCATTGGTCGTCTTGGTGCCCCCGACGCAGTTGGCGTCCACCAGAGCCTGCATATAGCGCGTGCCATAGGGCATCTCGCGTACATCGCGCCCGATCGCAGATCCTGCGTTGTTTGTCGCGGGTTTGGTCAGGTTCGACAGGAAGAGAGAAACACCCGGCGGGCTGATCGGGCCTGGGCGCATCAGGTCATCCTGAAAACAGTGCCGGCTTTTCACGACGATTTCGTCGCCTGTGAGCATCATAATATCGGTCGGGTCGGTGCCGTCAAAGATGCCCCGCAGATCCATCCGGTACGTGCGGCCGCCGCGATGCAGCTCAACAGCGGACAGGTCTGCGTCAGGCCGCACGCCGCCAGCCGCGCGCAGGGCTGCCGCGAGGTTGCGCCCTTCGGTGGATGAGCCGACTGCCCGCTGACGTGTGGTATCCAGCGCATCACCGGGTATACCGCCAACCTCGACAGCATGCGGTTCAAACACCGCGCCTTTGACACCCACAACAACCGAAGCGAAATCCTTGACCCGCACGGTCAGCCGGGGAGGGCGGTTGTAGAACTCTGCGGCCACCAGCGCATTGCTCAGCCGGTTTTCAACCTCCTCAATGGACCGGCCCTGCGCCATCACCGCCTGCAGGTAGGGCAGCTTCAGACTGCCGTCGCGGGAAACCACCACGTCGCCGCTGAGCGCTTCGTCCCCGTCAATGGTGACCTGTACCAGGTCGTTGCGGGACAGTTTTTCACCCAGCAGCGGCGCCAGCGATCCGGCGGACCATTTGCCGATCTGCATGCGTTCAGTGCCGCCCGCCTCCGGCAGGCAGGACGCGCTGTTCATGGTGGGTGACTGCAGAAAGCTCATTTCGTTCCGGCTGACCGCAATATCGCGGTATTGGGACTGGTATCCGCCCCCCCGTTCCACCGGTTCCAGATTGTCCGGTTTTTTCATGCTGGTGCAGGCCGTCAGTGCGATACCTGCCGCCGCGCAAACAAGTGTTTTTCTGATAAAATACGCCATGATTACTCCATTCATAAATCTTGGCGCATGACTACAGGGACGCGGCAAAGCGCATAAGACTGGCATCGGGATGGTGCTGCATCCTTTCGGATAGGTCTGCGATCAAACGGCCCCGGACCCTCTCCGGGAGGGAGCGGGACAGAGCGCTGCTGCTCCCTGTACGACCGTGGCAACCGAATTCAGACGGATTGCTGACGTGAGAGTAACGGATTTTACAAAGAACAACGGTTTTGCCGCCCAGATGCTGTCCTATGCCGTGAGTGAAGCGGCGGGAAAGGTGTCCCGGCTGCTCGTGGTTGTTGTTGTGGCGCGTACACTTGACGCCGGCGCCATCGGGATCGCTGCTGCGGCGCTGGCCACAGGCGACATCCTTAAGGCTCTGACCGAAAATGGTGTCGGGCAGCGGATCATTGCAGCCCCGGACAACGAACTGGAAGAGACCTGCAACACGGCGCGGCGCATTTTCCGGGCCTGGTGTTTCGGCCTCTTTTCCCTGCAGGCCCTGATCGCACTGGTCCTTTTCGCAGGCGGTTACACAACAACGGCCTGTCTGCTGGGCATCCTGTCGCTGGAGTATCTGTTCATGCCCGGCGGATTCGTGCAGGCAGCGCTGGCCATGCGGGAAGGCAAGCTGCATCAGACGGCTGCGATTGCGGGTGCCCAGGTGACTGGGGCCAATCTGATGACGGCGTGCCTCGCACTCCTCTGGCCGTCGCCCGCTGCAATGGTCCTGCCGCGGGTGCTTGCCGCACCAATCTGGCTCATCCTCATGCGCCGCCTGCGCCCATGGCAGGCCCGGCCGGAAAAAGGCTGTGCGCCACTGCGGCCCTTCTGGTCCTATGGTTGGGCTGTGCTGGGCACCGAACTGGTCAAGGTCGGGCGGGTGCAGGCGGATAAACTGGTGGTCGGAGCGTTGCTCGGGGCAGAGGCGCTGGGTTTCTACTTTATGGCCTTCAATGCCGGTCTGGGTCTCGCCACATCATTTACACAGGCCTTTTCTGTTGTCCTTTTCCCGCATCTTTGCGCCGCGCAGGACCGGCTGGGCGCGCTGCGGCACGGTCTGGGTCACTGCATCCTGCTGGTCGCTCCACTGGTTGTTCTGCAGGCGGCGCTTGCTCCGGTATATGTTCCGCTGCTTCTGGGGGCTGACTGGCAGTCTGCGGCACCTGTGGTGTCCGTCCTGTGTCTTGCTGCTTTGCCCACAGTTGTCTGGTCGGCAACTGCCGGATGGCTGCGTGCCGAAAACCGGCCGGTACAGGAATTGCTTGTAAGCGGCGCGCTGGCTGTGTGCCTCACCGTGAATGTAGCGGTCCTGGCGCCATTCGGTCTGATGGCCGTCGCTCAGGGGTATCTGGCCGTTTCCACCATCATCATGCTCGGCGCCAGCCTCTGGCTGCTTCCCCGCCAGACACTGATCCTGAAGAGGGTTTCCTGATATGCCACGTTTTTCCGTCATTCTGCCATTTCACAACTCAGCCGAAACCCTGCCAGCCACACTGGCGAGCCTCATTGCCCAGAGTTTCACCAATTGGGAAGCGATCTGTGTCGACGATGCATCGACAGATGAAAGCGCTGAGATCATTGCCCGGCACGCCGCAGCAGATTCCCGTTTCAGGCTGGTTCAAAACACCGGTGCCGGTCCCAGCGACGCCCGGAATTATGGCGCCTCGCTGGCGCGCGGGGACTACCTGTCCTTCTGCGATGCTGATGATCTCTGGACCCCGGACCGTCTGTCTGATCTCGACCGGACTTTTGCGGCGGGGGCGGCAGAGGCGCTTTACGGACGTATCGCGTTTTTCACCGATGCCCCCGCGCCAGGAGCCACGCAGTCTGCGGTGCGTGACCAGCCACTCACAGTTCTGGACCTGCTTGGGGAAAACCCGGTCTGCACCCTGTCCAACCTGACACTTCAGAAAGCTGCATTTCACAGTGCAGGAGGCTTTGACCGCCGCATGGTACATAACGAGGATCTGGAGTTTCTGATCAGGTTTGCAGGCCTGGGCTACCGCATCGATGCGGTGGACAGGCTTCATGTCTGGTACCGCACCAACCCGAGCGGGCTGTCCTCCAACCTTGATGCGATGCGGGCAGGGCGCGAGCAGGCGATTGCCTGTGCCCGCCGGTTCGGTTTCGAGCCGACGCCCGCGCAGAATGCCATCTATCTGCGTTATCTGGCCCGCCGCGCGCTCAGAGTGAGCGCCGGGCGCTTTGAGGCGCTTCAGTTCACACGCGCCGGCCTGTCCTGTGACGCATCAGCCTTTCTGCATCCTCTGCGGCGCGGCGGCATGACCACGCTGGCCGCCCTTGCGGCACCGGTTCTGCCCCGGTCGCTGCGCCAGACACTTTTTTCCAGCTGAGAGAAGGGATTTCCCATGCCGGTTGCCTCAATCATCGTTCCTGCGTTCAATGCTGCTCAGACGCTCCCTGAAACAATGGCCTCGCTGCTCTCTCAGTCCTTCAGGGATTATGAGATCATCATCGTCAATGATGGGTCTGCCGACGACACCCTCGACGTGGCAAACGCCTTCGCGACTGACCCGCGCGTCCGGATTGTTTCGCAATCCAATCGCGGCCTTGCCGGGGCGCGCAACGCAGGTATTGCGGCTGCTCGCGGGAAATACATCGGGTTTTGTGATGCTGACGATCTGTGGATGCCCGAGAAGCTCGCAACACACGTGCGCCACCTCGACCGGTCACCCGACGTCGGTCTGAGCTATTCCGGGTCGCTGCTGATCGATACCGGCTCGCGCCCTGCGGGGGTCTCGCAGAAACCAAAACTCAAATGCGTTTCAATGGCGCATGTTCTGCTGCGGAATCCTGTAGGAAATGGTTCTGCAGCCGTTATGCGACGCGAAGCGCTGGAAGACATCGCCTGGCGTCCGGGGTTTGAGAAAACCCATGACTGGGTGTTTGATGAAACTTTCCGGCAATCGGAAGATATCGAATGCTGGATGCGCATGATGCTGACTACAGACTGGCAGTTTGAAGGCGTGCCCGGCCTGCTGACCAGGTATCGCATTGCACCCGGAGGTCTTTCTGCGGCCACAGACAGACAACTGGCCTCCTGGGAACGGATGATCGCCAGGCTCAGGCCACGCAATCCGGCGTTTTTCGCACGTTACGAAAACGCGGCCCGCGCTTATCAGTTCAGGTATCTCGCACGGCGCGCCGTCAGTTCGTTCGATGGCGATACCGCATGGGACATGGCCCTTCAGTCGTGGAACTGCTCACGTCACCCGCTTGTTCATGAGCCTGCAAAAACGCTCACAACCCTTGGTGCTGCCGCGATCCTCAGGCTCGCAGGCCACAAACCTGTTGCCTGTGTTGCAAAGTTCCTGGCGGAACGTGCCCGTACCGGAGAAAGGACACTTCAATGACAACTCTTCGCATCGTTCATCTGGTCGACGATACCACGCCTGGCGGGGTCATGCGGATGCTGGATCATCTGCTGACGCTGCCTGAACTGCACGGCCATGCACGCCAGACCGTCCGGGTGGTCAGCAAGACGGCTCTTTCTCTGGGGCGGCAGAACGCTGATGTAATTGTGTCGCATCTTGCGCTCAGCTGGCGGACTTTGCCGGCCGTGATGAGCTTGCGGGCGCTCAACCCGGGCGCGCGTCTGCTTCATACAGAACACAGTTACACGCGTGCTTTTACGGCGCTGAATGTACGGCACAAGGCAAGGTTTTACACCATGTTGCGCACGTCATATGCGCTGTTTGATGGTGTGATTTCCGTCAGCAGGGGCCAGGCAGACTGGCTGCTCCAGCGCGGTCTCGTGCGCAATGATGCGCTGAGCGTGCTGCGCCCACAGGTTGATCTGTCGGAATTCGGAGGGCTCGAGGCTCCCGATCCTGGCGGTCGGGTGGTCGGCGCATTCGGGCGTCTTGAGCGGCAAAAGGGCTTTGACGTTCTGATCGAAGCTTTCCGCCTCGTGCGGGGTGACGATGTCCGGCTGGTCATTTTTGGACAGGGCGGCGAACGGCCTGTCCTCGAAAAACTGGCGCAGGGCGATCCGAGGATTTCTTTCAGGGGGCATTGCGGCGATCCGGCTGCCGCCCTTGGCGAGACCCATATCGTTGCGATGCCGTCACGGTGGGAAGCTTTTGGTATTGTCGCGCAGGAAGCGCAGGCCGCCAGGCGCCGCGTCCTTGCGTCCGACGTTGACGGGCTGGCGGACCAGGAAAGCCCGCTCATCCGGCTGGAGAAGACGCTTTCGCCGGAAGCCTGGGCCCACCGTCTGCAACTGTTGCTGGATGCAGAGCCTTCGGGCGCCGATACCGGCTCAGGCAGTTCCTTCACCGGGCACAGAGCAGAATACGCGGCCCAATGGTTGCAGCAGTTCCGGCCAGAACAACCGGCCACAGACATTTCTGCAGCAAAAGCAGCGTAAGCTGGTCTGACGGGTCGGGCAGATGGGTTTCAGTTTGGTGTATAGCCACGCGGGGTAGTTGGGTACGCTCGACAAAGCTAGCACAGTACCAACGTCCGGGATGCGGTAACAGAGATCGAATGCTGTTGGAGGTTGGAAATGGTGCCCCCACACGGACTCGAACCGCGGACCTACTGATTACAAATCAGTTGCTCTACCAGCTGAGCTATAGGGGCACTGCGCGGTCGTTTAGTCAGTTTGTGGCTTTGGTGCAAGAGGGGAAATACGAGAAATTTCTCCGGTCGATAAGGTTTGAATGCGCGGCAGGGTCGGGTTAGCCTCGGAACACTGAAACTCTATGGATCCCGGACGCCAATGCAGCTGGTTTTCCACACGGGCGCGCACTTCACCCAGGAAGACCGCGTCATGAAATGTCTCCTGCGCAACAAAGGCAGTCTGGTCCCTGACGGGGTTGCCGTGCCCGGACCCGGGCGCTACCGCAAACTGCTGACGGGCATGCTTGACGCGATGGAACAGGCACCTGCCGCACCTGATGCCCGGGGCCTCCTGCTGGACGCTATACTGGAAGGGGACAGAGCCGAGCGCATCCTGTTGTCTCATCCTCATATTTTCGGAGAGACCGCCACGGCGCTCTGTGCCGGCATTCTTTATCCGAAAGCCGCAGCGCGTGTCGCAGCTCTGTCCGACATCTTCGCGCAGGATGAGCTGGAATTTCACATGGCGCTGCGCAATCCGGCGACGTTGCTGCCCGCACTATTTCATGCGGGACCGGGCGGGGACGCGGCCGATTTTACGGATGGCTATGATCCCCGCGTGATCCGGTGGTCAGATACACTGCTGCGCATGAAGGAAGCCGCGCGCGGGGCGGAGATTTTGGTTTGGTGTAACGAGGATGCTCCGATTATCTGGGGGCAGATGATCCGTGAAATAGCCGGGCTGAATCACGGTGATGCTGTTACGGGCGCTTTTGATCTGTTTGAGGAAATCATGGAGCCGGAGGGTCAGCAACAGTTCCGCGACTACATCAGCACCCGTCCGGAACTGACCGAAATTCAGATGCGTCGTGTCATGGTCGTCTTTCTCGAAAAATTCGCGCGCGAGGACGAAATAGATGAGGTCATTGACATGCCCGGATGGCACGCAGACCTGATCGCCGATATGACCGCCGCCTATGAAGAGGACGTGTTTGAGATCGGGCGCATACCGGGGGTTACGCTGATAACCCCCTGATCCCGGCTCAGACAGGGTCGATGGAAACTGCCTGGCCTGTCTCGGCTGATTTCTGCGCGGCCAGCCCCATGCGCACGGCCATCAGACCGTCGTCAAAGGATACATCGGGCGCATCGCGCTCTCCGCGCAGCAGTTCGAGAAAGCCGCGGTGCTGATAGTAGGTGGACCCATTGTGATCTCCGGCTGCCAGCAACTCAGGGTCCACCGGAACCTCACGGATTTCAGGCCGTTTGGGATGGCGCGGGCTGACTTCCAGCAGCGGGGTGGGGGCCGGACCCAGATCCTCCGGCCAGAAGCGGCCCGGCCCTGGGACAAAAGCCTCTACGCGGCCCCCAGGGCCGACAGCTGAAATCTCTTCCTGATATCGTGCACCCTCTGCGAACATACACAGCTCCAGCATGGCGCGGGCGCCCGACGCGAAGTCAACAATCACATAGCCATTATCGATGATATCGGGCGTCTTGCCGTCATAGGTTTCGTCCAGATGATTGACGGACTGCGCAGCGCTCGCCATCACGCGCACCGGCTCCGATCCGGTCGCCAGCCGCATCAGGTCAAAGAAATGACAGCACTTTTCGACAAAGGTGCCGCCGGTATTTGCGTTGAACCTGTTCCAGTCACCGACCTTTTCCAGAAACGGAAAGCGGTGCTCGCGGATGCTGAGCATATGGATGCCCCCGGTCACCTGTGGTGCCGCCAGCAACAGGGCGGAAATCGGCGGCATATAACGGTATTCCATCGCGACCCAGACCGGCGCGGGATAGTCCGCAACCACCTTCTGCAGGGGCGCGATGTCATCCGGGTCTGTCAGAAGCGGCTTCTCAACCAGCAGGGGCAGGGGGCGGATGGCTGCAATCTCGCTGATCTGTGCGGCGTGGCAGTGGTTCGGGCTGGCGATCACCAGACAGTCAGGTGTGTCCTGTGTCAGCAGTTCCGCAACTGATTCCGCGAACTGAACGCCGGGCGCCAGTTTCGCAGCCTCTTCGCGCATTCCGGCATCGGGCTCAAAAATCACACTGACTTCCGTATCCGGCAGCAGCGCGATGTTGCGGATGTGCTCCTGGCCCATCATGCCGCAGCCGATGATGCCGTAACGGGTGGGAGTGCTCATTTGGTCGTCTTCCTATCTCAGGCGCTGCACATAGCTGGCCCGCGTGGGGTCGAACCAGGTGCGTGAAAATTCGATGGCTCCCGGCCGGTCGGCCCAGGAGTAGCGTTCGATGTATCCGCAGGGCGCGCCTTTGCGCCCGAATCTCTCCGGTGTCCAGTCCGGAAGTGAGCCGATGGTGACTCTGTCTTCGGCGCGGGTGACCCAGAACCCCAGTCGCCTGAGGTAGGTCTGGTAGAGCGAATCGGAGAGCATGTCGCGGCTCAGTTCCCCCATGCCGGCGTCGAGCCAGATCTCCTCGACCGCAATTGCTGTATCATTGAGAAAACGTTCGCGCCGTATCCGGGTGGCGCGCGCGGACGTCCCGAAGTCCGGCAGGTCGGACGGTTTTTCAAGCGTCGTGACGTCCATAACGACTGCACGCGGCAGGCCACCGCCATCGAGCAGTTCAAGGCGGAACATCGCGTAGGTGCCACCGGGCCCGCCTTTGCGCTGAATATAGTTGCCTGAGCCCTGAACCCGGCGCAGCAGACCTTTTTCTTCCATAACGCGCAGCGCTTTGCGCAACGTGCCCACGGATGTGCGCAGATCGGCCGCCATCCTGCGTTCGGGCGGCAGTCGCTCACCATCCATAAGCCGACCCGTGTCAATGTCACGGATAAGCAGCTCTGCAAGCTGTACATATCGGGGCAGGGGCCCTGGATTTTCCGGCGCGGGGGGCATGGGTTTATGCGGCGACCATCAGAATTGATACACGATTGATCTACCATGAAACGAATGCTATGCAAGAAGAAACCGAAGGTCTTTTACAGGGAACACCAATGACGATTGTGCCGGTCACATCTGCCGATCTTGATGCCGCTGAGGTGTCATGGTTTTCAGCGCTCTGCTCTGACGATTACCAGTTTCTGGGCGTGCCCGACGGCGATCTGCGGTCGAGCTGGGCGCATTGTTCGGACATCGTGAAAACGGCCGAAGCGCAGGGCTTCCGCAATATTCTGTGCCCGTCGTCCTATCAGGTCGGGCAGGATACGCTGAGTTTTGTTGCGGGCTGTGCGCCGATCACCGAAAAGATCAACCTGCTGGCCGCTGTGCGCTGTGGCGAGATGCAGCCCATCATGCTGGCGCGTACCATTGCGACGCTGGATCACATGCTCGAAGGCCGTCTGACGGTGAATATCATCAGCTCGGACTTCCCGGGTCAGAAAGAGCCAAGCCCCTACCGGTATCAGCGTTCACGCGAGGTGGTCGAGATCCTCAAGCAGGCCTGGAGCCGCGATGAGATCAACCATTCGGGCGAGGTCTATAACTTCTCCGGCCTCACAACCGACCCGGTGCGCCCTTATCAGACAGGTGGTCCGCTGCTTTATTTCGGGGGGTACTCGCCGGATGCGCTCGACCTTTGTGCGGAGCACTGTGACGTCTATCTGATGTGGCCCGAGCCCAAAGATCAGCTGGCGGAGCGGATGAAGGCCGTGAATGCGCGCGCTGCGGAAAAGGGGCGCACGCTGGATTATGGTCTGCGCGTGCACATGATTGTGCGGGATACCGAGGCCGAAGCCAAGGAATACGCCGACTACATCGTATCCAGGCTGGACGATGAATATGGGCGCAAAATCCGCGAACGCGCGCTGGATTCGACGTCTCTGGGCGTCTCGCACCAATCCGCGAACCGCGATATCGCGGATGAGTTCGGATACATTGAGCCACATCTGTGGACAGGCGTCGGCCGGGCCCGCTCGGGCTGCGGTGCAGCTCTTGTCGGATCAGCCGATCAGGTGCTGAGCGAGATTGAAAACTACCAGAAAATGGGCATGCGCGCCTTTATCTTCTCTGGTTATCCGCACATCGAAGAGGCGGAGCACTTTGGCCGTCTGGTTATGCCGCATCTCAAAACATGCTCGTTGCCGGAAGCCTATGGCCGTGTGCCGGCAAGCGCACCGGATACACCGCTGGCCGCGGGAGAACGCCGATGAAAATGCCCCGTATAAAACTGTCCGACAGTCTCGACATGAGCCGTATCGTGTACGGTATGTGGCGGATCGCGGATGACAGCGACACCTCGCCCGCGCACGTGCGTGCCAAGATCGATGCCTGCCTGGAGCAGGGGATCACAACCATGGACCAGGCCGACATCTACGGCGGCTATGTGGCAGAAGAAGTGCTTGGTGCCTGCCTGAAGCAAAGTCCCGGTCTGCGAGATCAGCTCGAGATTGTAACCAAATGCGATATCGTCGCGCCGATCGGCAAATATTCGGACCGGCGTGTTAAATACTACGACACATCGGCGGCTCATATCACCGCATCGGTGGAAGCGTCGCTCGCGTATATGGGTATTGACCACATCGATCTGCTGCTCATCCACCGGCCTGATCCGATGATGGATGCGTCCGAGACAGGCGGCGCACTGGATGCGCTGATCGCCAGCGGCAAAATCCGGAATGCAGGTGTTTCGAATTTCCGCCCCTGGGACTGGGACCTGCTGCAGTCGGCAATGACCAACAAGCTGGTCACAAACCAGATCGAGCTGAGCCTCGGCGCGCGGGACAGCTACACAAATGGTGATCTTGCGCATCTGCAGATGCACGGCATTAAACCGATGGCGTGGTCGCCGCTGGGCGGCGGCAGCCTGATGACGGAAGCCGGCGATCTGGCGACGCGGATGGATGCGGTTGCGGCAGCGCAGGGCGTTGACCGTGCGGCCGTTGCCGTGGCCTGGCTGCTGGCCCACCCGGCGGGCATCCTGCCGGTCATGGGAACAAACACACTGTCGCGCATCGCCACATTCAGTGATGCGTTCAAAGTTGAAATGGACCGCCAGACCTGGTTTGAGCTTTATGAGGCGGCCAACGGATATGAGGTGCTATGATGGCTGACGGATCGCTTCAGATGACGCAGATGCAGCAGTTTGTGCCTGACGCAGCAACGGCGCGGGACCTGCGTGATGCTTTCGGGCGCTTTGCAACGGGCGTTACCGTCATCACGGCGATGACGGACAATGGCCCCATAGGTATGACCGTCAATTCCTTCTCCAGCGTCTCGCTTGATCCTGCACTGATCCTGTGGTGTCCGGCCAAGTCATCCGGGCGTTATCAGCACTTTATCGGGGCAAAGCACTTTGCCGTTCATGTCATGGGCGCGGAACACGCCCATATCGCGATGGGATTCGCAAAGTCCGGCACAGCCTTTGACGGACTGGACGTTGCGGCGAACCGGCAGGGGGTGCCGCTTCTGGGTGATTGCCTGGCACGGTTTGAATGCGAAACACAGGATATCCATGATGCGGGCGACCATTCGATCGTCGTTGCCCGGGTCCATGCGGCCGCGCTCCGGGAGGGGGACGCGCTGATTTTTTGCCAGGGAGGCTTCGGACAGTTTGACAAAGACGTCTGAAGACGCGCCAATGGTACCGCGGGGAAAACCCGCAATCTGATCCGGGGAAAACCCGGGCAACAGGGAGGAGGCGCCTTATGGGTGCACTGCTGGCGGTAATGACACCGCTCCGGCTGGTCAACGAGGCCGTTCTGGCGGTTGGCCGGGCTATTGGCGTCGTCGCCGTTGCCGTCATGGTGGCTGCGATCCTGATCCAGGTGTTTTATCGCTACGCACTCAACAATGCGCTGCCCTGGCCCGATGAGGCCGCGCGGTTCTGCATGCTGTGGATGACAGGTCTGATGGCCCCCACAGCCTTTCGCCGCGGCGGGTTTGTCTCGATTGATACCCTGGTCCGGCTGCTGCCCAAAGCAGTCGGTGCACTCTTATCGCTGCTGTTGCTGTTCATGAGCCTGCTGGTGCTGATTGTCGCTGTGCAGATCGGCTGGTCCGAAGTGACCGGTTTCGCGGGGCGCTTTGCCACTGCGTCGCTCTACCTGCCCACCGACATGAGTTTCGAAAACTGGTTCCGTGTCCCCCGCAGCTGGATGATGGCGTCTTTGCTGGTTGGGGTGGTGCTGCTGATTTCCGTGAACGTCGAACTGATCCTGCGTGCGCTGGTGCGGATGCTGGGGGGCGGCGATCAGCTGCCTCCTGTGTCGCTTGAAGAACAGGTGGGAGCTGAATAATGCTGGTCTGGTTCCTCCCGCTCTTTCTCGTCTTCCTGATGATCGGCCTGCCGGTTGTGTTCGGCCTGCTGGCCGCTCCCGGCATCCTGCTGTATCTGAACGGCCAGGAAAAAGACATCACGCTGCTGTACCGCAATGTTTACAATGGGATGGACAGCTTTCCGCTGATGGCGATCCCGTTCTTTATGCTCGCCGGAGAGCTTATGAACCGTGGTGGCATCACCATGCGTCTGGTGGAATTCAGCCAGGCGATGATGGGTCACTTCCGGGGTGGGCTGGCGCATGTGAACATCCTCAGCTCTATGCTGTTCGCCGGTCTGTCAGGGTCTGCGGTTGCCGATACCTCGGCGCTTGGGTCCATGCTGATCCCGGCGATGGAGAAACAGGGGTACACGCGCAAATTCGCTGCTGCGATCACTGCTGCGAGCTCGGTGATCGGTCCGATTATCCCGCCGTCGGGGATCATGATCATCTATGCCTATGTGATGGGCGAGAGTGTTGCGGCACTGTTCTTGGCGGGCATCGTGCCCGGGATCATGGTCGGCCTTGGCCTGATGCTCATGGTCAAACTTCAGGCGGATAAATACGACTTCCCGGTTGCCACCAAAAAACACAGCTGGGGTGAACGCGGGCAGGCGAGCCTCAAAGCCTTTTTCCCGCTCATGACGCCCGTCATTATCCTCGGTGGTATCCTCGCTGGTGTCTTCACACCGACCGAAGCGGCGGCGGTTGCTGTGGCCTACGCGCTCTTTATCGGCCTCTTTGTCATGCGGACCCTCAAACTCAGCGATCTGCCCGAGGTGCTGGGCCGCTCAGGCCTGACATCGGCGGTGGTGCTGCTGCTGGTCGGGGCTGCGATGGCGTTCAAAACGGTTGTCAGCCTGAGCCATGCGCCCGAGGCGATGGCCGAGTTTGTGCTGTCGCTGACATCCAACCCGCTGATCCTGCTGCTGCTGATCAACCTGCTGCTTTTTGTTGTGGGCATGTTTCTCGATGCAGGCCCGGCGATCATCATTCTGGGACCTATTCTGGGCCCGATTTTTGTTGAGCTGGGCGTGGATCCGATCCACTTTGCTATCATCATGAGCGTGAACCTGACCGTCGGTCTGGCAACACCACCGATGGGGCTGGTGCTTTTTGTGGCCTCATCTGTTTCCGGTGAACGGGTAGAGGCAATTTCCAAGGCAATTCTGCCTTTCCTGGCTGTTGAAATCGTTGTGATCTTCCTGATCACATATTTCGAGCCGCTTTCCATGACGATCCCGCGTCTGACGGGCTTCGCGAACTGAGCAAAATCAAAATCCAATGGGAGGATATTACATGATCAGAACAACCCTGAAATCGCTGACAGTAGCGGCCATGCTGGCCGGGTCGGCGATGACAGCTGCAGCCGCGGACTTCCAGATCCGTGCGACTGCGAACTCCAATGAAAACGACGAGGATTATGACGGTCTCGTGGTCTTCAAAAACTATGTCGAGGCCGCGTCCAACGGCGCCATCGAAGTTGAGCTTTTCATCGGAACGCAGCTTTGCGGCAACGGTGCTGAGTGTCTGCAGGGTGTCGCCGACGGCACCATCGACGTATACGTGTCCACCTCCGGCGGTGCCTCGGGCATTTTCCCGTATGTGCAGGTTCTCGATCTGCCCTATCTGATGGCGGACGATCGCATTGCCGAGCACGTGCTGTCGGGCGATTTCACCCGCAAAATGCGTGAAATGGCGCTGGAAGACTCCGGTGGTGCAATCCGTCTGATGACCATCGGCAACACCGGTGGCTGGCGCAACTTTGCCAACACCAAGCGCCGCGTGGCGGAGCCAGCGGATATGGAAGGTCTGAAGATCCGTACTGTTGTGGCCGACCTGCCGCAGGAACTGGTCAAGGCGCTGGGTGCTGCTCCGACGCCGATCCCGTGGCCTGAGCTCTTCACCTCGTTCCAGACAGGAGTTGTTGAGGGATCCAAGAACGGCATCACCGACATCATGGGCATGAAATTCCCGGATGCGGGTCTGAAGTATGTCACGCTGGACGGCCATGCCTACATGGGGGCACTGTGGTGGATGAACAACGAAAAGTTCGCCTCCATGCCCGAAGACATGCGCCGCGTCGTTGTGGATGGTTTCTACGCACTGCAGCAGGCAACATTCGCCAGCCCGAAGCGTAAATCCATTGCAGCTTACGAGCAGTTCGTGGCCGAAGGCGGTGACCTCTATGTGCCGACACCTGAGCAGAAGGCGGCCTTCAAAGAAGGTGCGGCACCGGTGTTTGACTGGTTCAAAGGCAACGTTGGCCGCGGCGAAGAGATCTTTGACGCGCTGACCGCAGCTGTAGCTGAGGCGGAAGCCGACGTGAACGCAGCGCGCGACGCTGACCTGAACTGATAACGGTCGGGGCGGTCACGGGCCGCCCCACCTGCCTTACCGGAACGGGTACATCCAGACTTTGTAATCTGCGACGAGAATATGCGCCTTCTCAATCTCTTCCGACGTCATCTTTTTCACGACCTCTTCCAGGCTGATCGCTGCGTCCGGGTCACCGCCAATTGCGCTGAGCGTGTACCACATGTAGGCGCGGACCAGATCCGGCGCCGGCATGCCACGACCGATCTCATAGTACCAGCCGATGCCGGACTGCGCGCCGGGGTGCCCTTTCATCGCGGACCGCAGGTACCACTCAAAGGCCCGCTGGTCGTCGCGCGGCACGCCAAGGCCCATCGCATACATCACGCCGATCAGCTCCTCGGCATCCGCGTTGCCCGAGCGCGCCGCAGGCCACAGTGCCTCGTAAGCCTCCTCAAAGCGGCCTTCCTCCATCATATCCCGCGCGCCCTCGATCTCGGCCAGCACAGGCGTGGCCAGAAGGCTCAGGGCAAAAAGCATTGCGCGCATGGTCTGGTGTTCTCCCTGTTTGCTTCAGCGGCCTTTGCAGGCGACCTGCCGCCACCGCTGACCGAGGCTGACTTCATCCGGTTCGACCCGGAGCAGGCAGCGCTTGGTCATTCTCTTTTTTACGATACGGTGCTTTCCGGCAACCGCAATATCTCCTGCGCGCATTGTCATCACCCTGACCTCGGGACGGGCGACGGACTGAGCCTTGGTATCGGCGAGGGTGGCCAGGGACTGGGGCCTGACCGCACGCCGGGCACCGGTGCGGACCGCGTCCGCAAGCGTATCCCCCGCAACGCACCTGGCCTGTGGAACCTCGGTGCGCGCGATCTGACGGTGATGTTCCACGATGGCCGTCTCAGCATTTCGGACATCTATGGCAACGGTTTCAATTCCCCGGCCGAGGAATGGCTGCCCACCGGGTTTAATTCGCTGCTCGCCGCTCAGGCGGTGTTTCCGCTGGTGGCACAGTTCGAAATGGCCGGCAATCCTGGCGAAAACGAGGTCATCGGGGCCGTGCATGACCGGATTGATTACGCATGGCCGATCCTGGCCAAACGCGTCCGCACCAAAGACGACTACGGTGCGCGTTTCGTGGCGGCCTTTGATCATATTGATGCCCCTGAAGACGTCACCATCGTAGAGATCGCCAATGCGCTGGCGGCGTTCATGGCCCTTGAGTGGACCAGCTATGACAGTCCCTTTGACAGGTACCTGGCAGGAGACACCGAGGCACTGACGCCCGGCCAGCAGGCCGGCTTGGTGCTGTTTTATGGCGAGGCCGGATGCAGCACCTGTCATTCCGGAGCGCTGATGTCGGACCAGGCGTTCCACGCCCTCGGGTTGCCCGCCTTCGGGCCGGGCCGGACGCGGGTGTTTGACCCCTATGCCCGTGACGTGGGCCGGATGGGCGAAAGCAACCGGCTGGAAGACGCATACGCCTTCCGCACGCCGATGCTGCGCAACGTCGCGCTGACCGCTCCTTATGGTCACAACGGTGCCTGGCCGACGCTGGAAGCCGCGATACGGCACCATATTGACCCACAGGCCGCGCGCGCCCGCTGGACGCGCGAAGATGCGGCGCTGCCAGCGATTCCGTGGCTGGCATCTGTGGATTTCGTGATCCAGAACGACCGTCTCGAAATGGCGCGTCAGGCGGCGGTTGTTCCCGAAGCGAAGGTGACCCTTGAAGATCAGCAGATCCGTGAAATCGTGGCGTTTCTGGAAAGCCTTACCGGCGCATCCGTCGACACACCGCCCTTTGGCGTACCGGCATGGTTTACACCCTGATCAGCGGCGCAGTGCTTCGGCCACGGCGTGGTAAGACGCCTTGGGCGTGCGTTCCAGCGTTTCAAAATCCACATGCACCATGCCAAAACGTTTTTCGTACCCAAGCGACCATTCATAATTGTCCATGAGTGACCAGAATGTGTACCCGGCCAGCGGAACGCCCCGGTCAATGGCCCTGCGGGCAGCGGCCAGGTGGCTGTCCAGATAATCCATCCGTTCGGTATCCGGGCGGCCCGGAGTATCGGCGTTCGCCATACCGTTTTCCGTAATGTAAACGGGCAGTGCGCCGGTGTAATTCTGCTGCAACCAGGTCAGGATATATTCCAGTCCATCAGGTTCGATCTCCCAGCCCATCTGGGTTTTTGGCAGCGGCCCCGGCACCTCCTGCAGCGAGGGCCAGGCGCCGCTGTCGGGAGCAATTCTCTTGCAGGTGTAATAGTTTACCCCAAACCAGTCGAGCGGTTGCCCGATCAGGTCAAAATCGTTCTGCCAGCCTTTCGGCATGTAGGGCTCGATGCCTTCCATGACCTCATCCGGGTAGCTTCCGCGAAACAGACCGCCCACGAAAAACCGGTTGTAGGTCGCCTCATAGGTCGCGGCGGCACGCTGTGCCTCGGGGCTGTCATCCGCGGCATGCACATGCTCGAAGTTGCATACCGCTCCGATGTTTTTTACATCAAGCGCGCGCATGGCCTGCACGCAGCGTCCGTGCGCGGTCAGCACATGGTGCATCGCATGGGCAGCCGCGCTGATGTCCCGCAGACCGGGTGCCTGCAGTCCCAGAAAATGCGACAGCCAGGCGACGCACCAGGGTTCATTGATCGGGGCGACACTGAACACCCGATCGCCGATCCGCTCCATGACGACAGTCGCGAAATCAGCCAGCCAGTGGCTGATATCGGGATTGCGCCATCCGCCCAGATCAGCCAGCGCCGCAGGCAGTTCCCAGTGATAGAGCGTTGCCATAGGCGCCAGACCACGGTCCAGCATCCCGTCCACAAGCCGGTCGTAGAAATCGAGGCCTTCAGCGTTCACCGGGCCCCGGCCTTCGGGCATCACACGGGCCCAGCTGGTCGAAAACCGATAGGCGTCAAGGCCCATCGCCTGCATCAGGTCCAGATCTTCTTCCCAGCGGTGGTAGTGGTCGCAGGCTGTCATGCCATGTTCCGCGCGGACAACATTCCCCGGTGTCGCAGCAAAGGTGTCCCAGTGCGTCCGGCCGGCGCCACCAAATCCATGGCCTTCAATCTGATAGCTCGATGTGGCCGCCGCAAACCGGAAGCCGGGCGGAAAGTCGGAACGGCTGAATTTCATGAACTGTGCCTTTCAGGGCAGGGGCCGGTCGACTGGCCAATGACCAGTTCTGCTTCCCACAGGTCGTGGGTCGGTGGCGCGTCAGGCGCACGTATCTGATCAATCAGCATCTGGGCACAGCGGCGGCCCGCATCCCGCACAGAAGACCGCACCGCAGTAAATTCAGGTCGGTCACCACCGTTGGTGAGATAGGAAATATCGTCGTCAAAACAGGCGACTGAAATGTCACACCCAAGCTGCATACCACGCGCGGTGACCGCCCGTCTGATCCCGAGGGCGGGTACGACAGAAGAGGTGACAAAGGCCGTGGGGGGTGCATCAAGATCCAGCATCGCACTTGCCGACGCATGCCCGTTCTGCTCGCTCATCTCACCGGAGTGCATCAGTTCCGGGTCCGGCCGGATGCCGGCTTTTTCCAGCGCGCGCAGGTACCCTTTGCGGCGGCGTTGTGCGAAGTCCATCTTTTCCTGTCCGTTGATGAAACCGATGCGGCGGTGGCCAAGATCCAGCAGATGCTCTGTCAGCACGTCCAGCGCACGTGTGTTGTTCACGTCCATCCATGAATAGGGGGTCTCTACATCTGAGGCCCGGCCGTGCACCAGAAATGGCACATTCAGCTGCGCCAGATGCGGAATGCGCGGGTCATCACACACCGGCGACTGAACGATCATGCCGTCCACGCTGCCGGTCTCCGCGAGCCTGCGGTAGGTTTCAAACTCATCCTCGTCCCGCACAACCGACAGGGTCATGTCGTAGCCATTAAGGGAATAGACTTCGCCGGCACCGGCAATAAAATCCGCAAAAACGATGTTCACGATCTCGTTCTGCTTTGAGAACGGAACGATGTGCCCGATGGACATTGACCGGCCCGTCGCAAGCGACAGAGCGCGTGCGCTGGGGCGGTAGTTGTAGCGTTTGGCAGCCTCTGTCACCCGGCGCCGCGTCGCTTCGTTGACCTCCGGGTACCCGTTCAGCGCACGGCTGACCGTGGTCGGCGACAGATCGAGCCGCTCTGACAGTTCCTTGAGATTCATCCCCGGTATCCCGCTTCTGGACGCAATTTCCGACCGACCCTAGGCAGAGAGCCGGGCCACGTCAAAGAAGAATCCAACATATGTTAGCGCCTAAACTCAATCGAGATTCAAAACCTTCTGTTTTTTCATCCCTGAGTTGACAGACCGGACCAGTTGCTGCACGTTTTCGCTATTCAAAGCGCTTTGAGGTGATTCTGAGCGCCTAAATAATGAGCACTAAGGCGCCGCCTGAAGGGCGCTGCAACGGGAGAAAATCATGACGGCACGCTATTACGCCGGCGCAGCAGCGCTGGCTCTTTTCGCAGGAATGGCGCATGCGGACGGGCATCAGCCATTCGCAGTGGGCGAAGGCGATTTCACGTGGGACAGCTACACCGCGTTTGCTGAAAAATACGATCTGTCCGGGCAAACCGTCGAGATCACCGGCGCATGGACCGGTAACGAAAAAGAAAAAGTCGACGCGGTCTTCTCATACTTCGAGTCCGCCACTGGCGCGACTGTGAACTATTCGGGCTCTGACAGCTTCGAGCAGGACATTGTGATCTCGGCCCGCTCCGGATCGGCCCCTAACCTTGCAGCTTTCCCGCAGCCGGGTCTTGCCGCTGACCTGGCAAGCCAGGGCCTGCTGAGCCCGCTGCCTGAAGGCTCCGCCGAATGGATCGCGGACAACTACGCTGCCGGCCAGTCCTGGGTTGACCTGGGCACATACGCAGATGCAGACGGCAATGATCAGACGTACGGCCTGTTCTACCGCGTCGATGTGAAGTCACTCGTCTGGTACTCGCCGATCGCCTTTGACGAGGCGGGGTACGACATCCCGGAGACAATGGAAGAGCTCAAGGAGCTGACCGACCTGATCGTCGAGGACGGAGGTACACCGTGGTGTATTGGTCTGGGTTCCGGTGCGGCGACCGGCTGGCCGGCAACCGACTGGGTCGAGGAAATGATGCTGCGGACGCAACCGCCGGCGGTCTATGACCAATGGGTGTCCAACGAGATGAAGTTCGACGATCCTGCGATCATCGCGGCGATGGAAGAGTTCGGCTACTTTGCGCTGAATGACGACTATGTGGACGGTGGTGCTTCGGCAGTTGCCAACACTGACTTCCGCGACAGCCCGGCTGGTCTCTTTGCGATCCCGCCCAGCTGCTACATGCACCGTCAGGCATCCTTCATCCCGGCCTTCTTCCCGGAAGGAACCGAAGTCGGTGAGGACGTGGATTTCTTCTACTTCCCGGCCTACGAAGGCAAGGATCTGGGCAAGCCGGTTCTCGGCGCTGGTGCGCTCTTTGCGATCACCAACCCGTCTGAGGCAACTAACGCCATGGTCGAGTTCCTGCAGCTGCCCGTCAGCCATGAACTCTGGATGGCACAGGGTGGTTTCCTGACGCCGCACAAGGGTGTGAACCCTGCCACATACGCAAGCGACAGCCTGCGCGCTCAGGGTGAAATCCTGCTGAACGCCACCACGTTCCGCTTCGATGCATCTGATCTGATGCCGGGCGAAATCGGCGCGGGCGCATTCTGGACAGGCATGGTGGATTACACCACCGGTGCGAGCGCCGAAGATGTGGCCAAAGGCATCCAGGAACGCTGGGACGCAATCCAGTAATTCCGGCTGACGCCAACATCCCCGGCGCATGATGCGCCGGGGCATTTTCAACAGGGTACATTCCGTCTTGGGAGGGATGCTATGTCGCCGCTGGTTCAGGGTATTCTGACAATTTTCATTGGTGTCGGCGGCTGCGTCGGGTACTTTTTTCTGTCCAATCTTATTCTGGACAAGGTGATTTTCCCGCCACGTGCGGAAAACCCCGGGCAGAATATCAATCGTGCAAACCTTGTGCGTCCCTGGCTCTTTCTGTTTCCGGCGATGGCTGCCCTGGGTCTCTATCTGGTCTATCCGGTTGTAGGCTCTTTCTGGCGGTCGCTTTACAACCGTTCCGGCGAAGAGTTCATCGGATTTGGTAACTACGCCGTTATGTTCTCGGACGATGGCTTTCAGATTGCGCTGTTCAACAATTTCCTCTGGGTGCTCTTCGTGCCGGCCTCGGCCACCTTCCTCGGTCTTCTGGTCGCACAGCTGACCGACCGGCTGAAGTGGGGCAACATCGCCAAGTCACTGATTTTCATGCCCATGGCGATCTCTTTTGTGGGCGCGTCGCTGATCTGGAAATTCGTTTATGCCAACAACGCAGATATCGGTCTGATCAATGCGCTGCGGGACTTTTTCGGTGCTGACGAGCCGCTGGATGTGCTTCAGGTCCGTTTCTGGAACAACTTTTTCCTGATGTTTATCCTGATCTGGATTCAGACGGGCTTCGCCATGGTGATCCTGTCTGCGGCGCTGCGCGGCATTCCCGAGGAAACGGTCGAGGCCGCTATCATCGACGGCGCGAACCCTTTCCAGGTCTTCTTCAAAATCAAGGTGCCGCAGATCATGGGAACAATCGTGGTTGTCTGGACGACGATCACCATTCTCGTGCTCAAGGTTTTCGACATTGTCTACACGATGACCGGCGGCAACTTCGGCACTGAAATCCTGCCCAGCTACATGATGTCCTACATGTTCCGCGACGATGGCCGCGCCACAGCGGTGGCCTTCGTGATCATGATAATCGTCCTGCCCGTGATGATCTGGAACATCCGCCAGGCCCGCGCTGAGATGCGCTGAGAGGAGAGGCAACAATGGACAATATTGCAGGAACAAAATCATCTCTCACCTGGGCGGTTCAGATCTCTGTTGTGCTGCTCGTGGTGCTCTGGCTTATCCCGACTGTCGGTCTGCTGGTGTCATCCTTCCGTGACCGGGATCAGATTTCGGCGTCCGGCTGGTGGCTGTCGCCCTTTGCCGTAGAGCAGAACTTTCAGGCCAGTATCCCGGCCGAAGAAGCCCGCAAAGACGGCGATTTCTTCGTCATTGAAGGGAACATCTTCTCGGGCGGCGAGGGCGAAGTTCTGCGCTTTGGCGGCATGCGGTCAGCACCCACGGCCTATGAGCCGGGCGAAACAGCCGATCTGCGGCGCGACCGCACACTTGTTGTGCAATCCAACGGCGACTTCATCTACAAGAACCCAAAAGAAATCAAACGCGATCCGAACGTTTATTACTCGAGTGCGACACCGCCCGACTTTTCCCTCAACAATTACCGCACCATTCTCTTTTCCAATGGGATGGACGTCGCCTTTATCAACACGTTCACGGTGACGATCCCCGCGACCATCATTCCGATCCTGATTGCGGCTTTTGCGGCCTATGCGCTTGCGTGGATGGACTTCCGGGGGCGCGGTTTCCTGATTGCGATGGTGGTTGGGCTGCTCGTTGTGCCTCTGCAGCTGGCGCTCGTGCCGCTGCTGCAGCTGCACAACAAGGTTGGCATCGGGCAGAGCTTTCTGGGCATCTGGCTGGCACACACCGGCTTCGGGCTGCCGCTCGCGATTTACCTTTTGCGCAACTACATGGTGGGGCTGCCGCGGGATATCATCGAATCCGCCAAAGTCGACGGGGCCACGGATTTCCAGGTCTTCACCAAGATCGTGCTGCCCCTGAGCTTCCCGGCGCTGGCCTCCTTTGCCATCTTCCAGTTCCTTTGGGTGTGGAACGACCTTCTGGTGGCCAAGGTATTCCTGCCGTCCAACTCTGAATCCTGGGTTATGACGGTAAAAATTGCCGATGACCTGCTGGGCTCAAGAGGCGGTGACTGGGGTATCCTTGCCGGGGCGGCGTTTATCTCTATCGCCGTGCCTCTGGCCGTTTTCTTCACGATGCAACGCTATCTGGTGCGCGGTCTTCTGGCCGGCTCCGTCAAGTAATGAAAGTCTCTTTAAATGAGTAAGATGGACACTGTGGCCATGCCTGCAAACGCGCTCTCTGATGACACCGACTGGTGGCGTGGGGCTGCGATTTACCAGATCTATCCGCGCAGCTTTCAGGACAGCAACGGCGATGGCATCGGCGATCTGTCGGGCATCATCCACCGGCTGCCCTATGTGGCGGAGCTGGGCGTCGATGCGATCTGGATTTCGCCGTTCTTCCGGTCTCCGATGCTGGATTTCGGATATGACGTATCCGATTACCGCGACGTGGATCCTATGTTCGGCACGCTGGGGGACTTTGATGCGCTGATCGAACGGGCACACCAGCTGGGTGTTCGGGTGATTATCGATCTGGTGCTGAGCCACACCAGTGACCAGCATCCCTGGTTCCGCGAGAGCCGCACGTCCCGCGACAATGCGAAATCGGACTGGTATGTCTGGGCCGATCCGAAACCAGATGGCTCTCCGCCCAACAACTGGTTGTCGATCTTCGGCGGCTCCGCCTGGGAATGGGACGGCGAACGGATGCAGTACTACCTGCACAACTTCCTGTCCGAACAGCCGGATCTGAACTTCCACAACCCGGAAGTGCAGGACGAACTGCTGGATATCACGCGGTTCTGGCTGGAACGGGGCGTCGATGGTTTCCGGCTCGATACCGTGAACTTCTACGTGCATGACCGGGAGCTGCGGGATAACCCGCCGCTGCCCGAGGAAGAGCGTAACGACAATACGGCACCGTCTGTAAACCCGTATAACTTCCAGGACCATCTCTACGACAAGTCGCAGCCCGAAAACCTGGACTTCCTGCGTCGGTTCCGGGCGCTGCTGGATGAATACCCTGGCTCAACGGCCGTGGGGGAGGTCGGCGAGAGCCAGCGCGGGATGGAAGTTCAGGCGGCTTATACCGCTGGCGATGACCTGCTGCACATGTGTTATGACTTCGCGTTTCTGGCCAACGCCTATCCGACCGGAGAGCATGTCGGCGACATTCTGGAACGGTTCAACCGTATCGTGACCGAGGGCTGGGCCTGCTGGGCCTATTCAAACCACGACGTTGTGCGCCACGCGACACGCTGGAACATGGATGAGGCACGTCTGCGCCTTTATGCCGGTCTGCTGATGAGCCTGAAGGGGTCTGTCTGTCTGTATCAGGGTGAGGAACTTGGCCTGACAGAGGCATATGTGGCCTACGAGGATCTGCAGGATCCTTACGGCAAACGTTTCTGGCCCAAATTCAAAGGACGCGACGGGGCGCGCACACCATTCCCCTGGACGCGCGACAACCGCAACGGCGGCTTTTCGGATGAAAAACCGTGGTTGCCGGTCGCGATGGAACACGTGCAGCGAGCAGCACAGGAACAGGCGACAGACCAGGGATCTACGCTGCAGTTCTACAAAGACATGCTCGCATTCCGCAAAGCGCATCCTGCAATCCTGAAAGGTAGCATCGAACTGATCGATGCAGACGAGAATCGTCTGAGTTTCCTGAGGACACATGAGGGCGCGCGCATCTTCTGCTGCTTTAATCTGTCGGACGAGGAACAGCCCGTGACACTGCCGGCGGGCAGCTGGAGCGTGGACCGCGGAGCACCATTTTCAATCACAGAGACAGCGGACGGTATCATTCTGCCGCCGCACCAGGCGCTGTTTGCAATCGCGTCGGACGCGCAGGCCTGAAACGGGAGGGACAGCAATGGCAAATCTTAATCTGACGGATGTGGGCAAAGCCTACGGTGGGACCGTCGAGGTACTCAAGAACATCAATCTGGATATTCAGACCGGTGAACTGATCGTGTTCGTTGGCCCGTCCGGCTGCGGTAAGTCAACCCTGTTGCGCATGATCGCGGGGCTTGAGAAGATCACCTCGGGAGAGCTGCTGATCGATGGTGACCGGATGAACGATGTGCCGCCGGCGCAGCGGGGGATCGCGATGGTGTTCCAGTCCTACGCGCTTTACCCGCACATGACGGTGCGCGAGAACATGGCCTTTGCGCTCAAGCTCGCCAAGAAGTCGCCGCAGGAGATCGACGAGGCAGTCAGCCGCGCGGCCAAAGTGCTGCAGCTCGACCAGTACCTGGACCGACTGCCCAAAGCACTGTCGGGGGGGCAAAGACAGAGGGTGGCCATCGGACGCTCGATTGTTCGCGATCCGAAGGTTTATCTCTTTGATGAACCGCTTTCCAACCTCGATGCGTCCCTGCGTGTCGCCACGCGGATTGAGATTGCGCAGCTCAAGGAAAGCATGCCGAACTCGACCATGATCTACGTGACGCACGATCAGGTCGAGGCGATGACCCTGGCGAGCCGGATTGTGGTGCTTGCCAACAAAGGTATTGCCCAGGTCGGGACGCCACTGGAGCTCTACGAGAAGCCGGAAAATGAATTTGTGGCACAGTTTATCGGCTCGCCGGCCATGAACCTGTTGTCGGGTGAAATTGTGGAAACCGGTGCAACCACGCAGGTGCGTCTTGATGCAGGGCAGGGTACGATTGCAGCGGCAATTCCCACACGCGACAGCGACAAGGGCATGAAGGTGAACGTTGGTATCCGGCCCGAGGATATGGTGCCGACAGATGATGACAATTATGCGTTCTCCGGCACGGTTGAAATTGTCGAAGCCCTGGGCGAGGTGACACAGATCTATTTCGCCAAAGCGGGACCGGAGGCGGCTGCCGTTATCGGCAAACTGCCGGGTATCCATTCGGATGTGCGGGGCAAGGTGCTGCACATGACGGCAGTGCCGGAAAAGGTCCATCTTTTCTCGAACGGCCATTCGCTTCTCTACCGCGACTGACCGAAACCGGCGGGTGGGAGCCATTTGCCGGTTTTCCCCTTAAACGTGCATGGCGGGCACACCATAACGATAAATTAGCGGTTACAGGTAAAATTGCGTGTACGGCGGATAGACAGGTCGGGTCCGCTGGATTTAACCTCCGTTAACGATCTGGTGTGTGGAAGGACGTGTCTTGGGCGAAACGTACGGTGTGTTACTGGTGCTGCTGTGTTTGCTGCAGATCAAACACATGCTGGGTGATTACTTCCTCCAGACGCGGATGATGCTGGACGGGCGCGACCAGTACGCGCACCTGGGGCGGTTTCTGCATGCGGGCGTTCATGCCACCGGATCCTTCATCGCTTTTCTGCTGATCGGCGCGCCGGTTGCTTTCATTGTGCCGCTGGTGCTTGCCGAATGGGCTGTACATTTTCACATCGACTGGTGGAAGGGGCGTCATACCTCTGACCAGAACCTGACACCGGCTGATGCCGGATACTGGCGGGCATCCGGTGTGGACCAGGCCCTGCATCAACTGACCTATATCGCCATGATCTGGATCTGGCTCACGATGGGTGCTGGCTGATTTGTCCGGACTGATGCGTCCGGATTTCCACCTTAAGTAGCAGAATTTTCAGCAGATTGCTTTTTTCAGGCAGTTGGTTAACGTTAGGGCATTGTTTTAGTGTCCGGGCATTTCTGCCCTTCGGGGGAAATTGGTTGAAGAAGCTGAGCTGGGTGTGCTGTGCCGGTTTTCTGGCGCTGGTTCTGGCGGGGAACGCGTCTGCGGAGACCCTGCGCGATGCCGTTCGTTTTGCTGTTACGACCAACCCATCCGTACGGGCCAGCGACGCGGAAATGCGAACCGCAGCTTTCGAGCTGATGCAGTTGCGCGGTGAATATCTGCCGACGGTCACCATCACCGGGGAAACGGGATACCAGCGCGTCGACGACGTGAATTCACTGTCCGAGGCGGATAACCGCGAGACGAAACCGCGGCATCAGCTGGGCGTTCGGGCCGAAATCGTGCTGTTCGATGGCTTCCGCCGGTCTAACCTGGTCTACGCGAATGCAGCCCGGGTGGATGGGAGCATTTTCCGTCTGCTCGATGCATCTGAGACCATGGCGCTCAATGCCACTGAAGCCTACATCGACGTCGTCCGGCACCGCCGGCTGCTTGAGGTGGCACGCCGCAATGTCACCAAGCACGAGGAAATCGGACGCCAGGTGACGGACCTGGTCGAGGGGGGGAGGCTGCCGTTCAGCGATCAGCTTACCATCGAAGACCGGATCCGTTCTGCAAAGCTGGCTCAGCTCGAAGTTGAACGTGCGTTGCGTGACGCCGGTGCCCGCTATGAGCGTGTCATCGGCCGGCCACCGTCCGGCAACATGACCGTCAGTGCAGCAACAGCACCGCAGTCTCTGGAGGCCCTCACACAGAACGCACTGGACAACAGCTACCGTCTGCTTTTTGCAAGATCGCAGATCGACCAGACACGGTCAGAAACAGAAGTTGCACTGGCCGACAGATACCCCCGCTTCACTCTCGGGGCCGGGGTTGTGCGAGACATCAACCGCAACGGTGTGCGGGGCAACCGGACGGATGAAAGCATCGGCCTTGGCCTGCGCTGGACCATCTATCAGGGCGGCAGGAAGGCAGAGCGCAACGCGCTTGCCGCGATGAACAGCAGGGCCATTGCCGCTCAGGAGGTCGCCGTGCGTGACGTGCGTGAACTGGCCGCCAGAACGTGGAATACCTATGTGACGGACCGTCAGCGCGCGGCGCAGCTCTCTGACCAGTTGCGTATTAACCGTTCAATTGTAGAGGTTTACGGCGATGAGTTCAGAGCGGCCAAGCGCACGCTGCTGGATCTGCTGGAGGTAGAACGCGCGCGCTTTACTGTTGAATTTGAAACCGTCGGTGCGCAGTCCGGTCTGGTGTTCAGCACCTATCGTGCGCTCGCTGCACAAAGCCTGCTGGCCGGGTACTTTGATCTGCCGGCGAGCGAACTGGCCCTGGAGCCTGTTTTCCGCGATCGGGCGAAAACCGCCCCGGAGAATGTCTTTAACGTCAACATAGAGCCGCTGAAGTGACGCCCGAAGACGGCACCGCCCCCAAGGCTGTGCCAGCGGGGAACGAGCCTGTGCCGGACCGGCTGCGGCTTGTGGCCTGGATGGCCGGACATTTCGGACGGACCTTTACTGCAGCCGCCGTCTCTGCGCGTCTGCCGGAAAATGCTGATCCGGACAATCCGGAAATGTTGTCCCGTGCGCTGGAAACCATCGGTCTGCGCAGCCGCCTGATCCCGCGGGACATCCGGCGCATTGATCCGGCGTCGCTTCCCTGTGTTGTCTTCCGCAAATCAGGCGATCCGCTGGTGGTCACCGGATTGCCCGACCGCGGCATCGTGCAGACTGTCGATCCGGTGGCGGGCGGGCTGGAGGCAGAACAGAAGCTCCGCGATCTGCGCCGGTCCCTGCTCCCGGGCGTTCTGCTGGTGACGCCGGCGGATGATGCCGCGACCGGCCGGTTGTCGCCGGAGGCTGCGGCTGAAACGCCATTAAAGGGCCACTGGTTCTGGGCACCTGTCCGGGCCAGCTGGTCCGGCTGGATGCAGGTTCTGCTGGCTGCCTTTCTGCTCAATCTTCTCACACTGGCACTGCCGCTTTTTGTGATGAACGTCTATGACAAAGTGATCCCGAATCTCGCCTATGTAACGCTCTGGACGCTTGCGGTCGGCGTTGGCATAGCGCTGGCACTCGATCTTGTGATGCGTACGGTCCGCGCAAACATCCTCGAAGCGATCAGCCGCCGGGTCGACCTTAAAGTCGCAGCGGCTCTCTTTCGCCAGGCCATGCAGGCAAGGCTTCTGGAACGTCCCGGCGGGGCGGCCGGTATTGTCAGCACCATCCGTGATTTTGAGGTCGTACGGGAGTTTTTCGCCTCCGCAACCTTTGTGGCGGTGATTGATCTGGCCTTTATCGGGATCTTTATTGCAGCGCTCTATTTCATCGTCGGCCCGGTCGCGCTGGTTCCTTTGTGTGCTGTGCCGGTTGTGCTGGTTCTGGCACTTCTCGCACAGCTACCGCTTGGCAGGGCTGCGGCGCGCGCCCAGCAGATGGCAACAAAACGGCATGTCGTGCTGGTGGAATCCCTCGGCGGCATTGAAACCATCAAAAGCCTGAACGCAGAGCCGCTGATGCAGCGTGAATGGGAGGCCGCCGTCACGGCCTCCTCGCGCGTGAACGGGCGGACCCGGTTCTGGTCCAACGTCGCGGCAAACGGCACCATGCTGGTCCAGCAGGCTGTGAGCGTTCTGATCATTGTCTGGGGTGTTTTTCTGGTCGCCGAAGGGCGGATTTCCATTGGCGGGCTGATCGCGGCTAATATCCTCGCGGGTCGTGTGCTGGCCCCGCTGGGGACTATCGCGCAGACAATTTTCCGGGCGCAATATGCCTTTCGTGCGCTCGGGGCCCTGAACAGGTTCATGAAACTTGAAACGGAGGAAGCAGGGGCTGTCAGATCGGATGCGGTCGTCAGACGCGGCGCGCTGTCATTGGATGACGTAACATTTACCTATCCCGGTGCGCAGAATGCGGCTCTCTCAGGGCTCACATTCGACATGGCACCGGGAGAAAGCATTGCCTTGCTGGGGCGGGTAGGGTCCGGCAAAACGACAACCGGCAAGGTGCTGGCGGGGCTGATCCGGCCGTCATCCGGTACTGTTCTCGTCGATGGCATCGCACTGGATCAGTACGATACCGCCGAGCTGCGGCGTGGCGTTGGTTATCTGCCGCAGTCACCGGAGCTTTTTACCGGAACGCTGCGCGAAAACCTTGTGATCGGCGCTCCCGATGCAACGGACGCAGATATCAGCCGCGCGCTCTACTTTGCGGCGATGGATGAATTTGTGGCCGGTCTGCCGGAAGGGCTGGACCTCTTTGTCGGTGAACAGGGTACGCGCCTTTCCGGTGGTCAGCGCCAGGGGATTGCTCTTGCCCGTCTGTTGCTGCGCCGCCCGCGTGTTCTGTTCCTTGATGAGCCGACCAATGCGATGGACCACCGTATGCAGCAGCAGATCACCGAACGTCTGAAAGAGCTGAACCGCAGCGGAATGGGTTTGCTGATCTCCACGCACAGACAGTCCCTGGCCGCGCTGGCGGGCCGTCTGATTGTGATGGATGCGGGCCGTGTTGTTCTGGACGGTGCACCCGGCGATGTGATGACACGTCTGAAGGACATGGGTGCTGCAAAAGAGCAGGAGACCAGCGGTGTTCGGTAACCGGGACGAGGATGTTTTCGTGAACGATGTCCGGTCCGTGTCCGGAGCGGGGCGGGACCGCGGACCGCTGCGTCTGTTGCTGGTTGTGGCGCTTGGCATCGGGTTGTTTGTCTCTTGGGCTACCACGCACCGGATCGAGGAAACCGCGCGCGCGGTCGGTCGGGTGATCCCCTCGCAGCAGGTGCAGGTCGTGCAGAGTGCGGAAGGAGGCATTGTGCGCGATATCGCCGTGCGCGAGGGGGATCTGGTCGAAGCCGGAGATGTGCTGATGCAGATCGACGACATCCGGTCAGACGCCGAACGGGGCCAGCTGCTGGAACGTGAGGCCGCCATTCTGGCGGAATCCATCCGGCTGGAGGCTGAGGCCGCGCTGGCGTCGGAGCCTGATTTTCCGGTCGCACTGGAGGCGCGTGCGCCGCTGGCGACGGCAGCCGAGGGGCGTCTGTTTGACAGCCGCCGCGAGCAGCTGACACGCGAATTGGAAGTGCTGCAGGCCCAGCTGACCCAGCGCCGCAGCGAGCTGGACGAAATGCGTGCGATCAGGGCCCGCACCCGGGCGGTCATCGCGCCACTGTCCGAAGAGATCGCACTGACGCAGGACATGTTTGACCGGGGGCTGGTGCCGCAGATCGAACTGCTGCGCCTGCAGTCCAGATTTGCTGAGCTGAGCGGTGACATTGCCGTCAGCGAAGCCAGTGAACCGCGTCTGCAGGCGGCCATAGGTGAGGCCGAAAACCAGATCAATGCGGCCCGCTCTGCTTACATTCTGACCGCCCGTCAACGGCTGGCACGACTGCAGCTGGAGCTTGCCGTGGTTCAGGAAACCCTGCGCAGCGCCAATGACCGGGTGACCCGTGCGCAATTGCGTGCGCCGGTGCGCGGGACAATCAACCGGGTGAACACGACAACCATCGGCGCGGTGGTGCAGCCGGGCGCTGCGCTGATCGAAATTGTGCCCTCTGATGACAGCCTTCTGATCGAGGCGGACCTCGGACCCCGCGATATTGCCTTTGTGCGCACCGGCGAGCCCGCATCCGTCAAAATCTCTGCCTACGATTACCTCGTGTACGGGGCGCTTGCGGGGGAAGTTCTGCGGATCGGAGCGGATACGATCACCGCCGAGGGCGGGACAGAGTTTTTCCGCGTGATCGTGCGGACGGACAAATCCTGGCTGGGCACGGACGACAATCCATTGCCCATCACGCCGGGAATGATCGCGTCAGTGGATATCCAGACCGGCGAGAAAACCGTGCTCTCCTATCTTGCGCGGCCTATTCTGCGCGCCCGCTCAGAGGCCTTGCGGGAGCGGTGACCTACTATTTTCCGGTTGAGGCATAGACCCCATCCCAGTCGCCGGCCGGCGGGTCAGAGCGCAGCTGAGCGATGCGCGTGGCATAAAGTGTAACATAGGCGTCCAGATCCTGACCGGCTTCGGCCGCCAGCGCCGGCAGGGCAGAGAGAGCAGCATCGGCCCCGTCCCAGTCCTGCGCCCGGTAGGCATCCAGCATCTCAGCGTTTCTGAGGATGAGCCCTTGAAAGGCGGTTTGTGAGCGCAGGCCATCATGACCGAAGAGGGAAAAGACAGTCTCCGGCACTTCTTTACCAACAACGCGGATCCTGTCCAGTTCCATGACGGCCATGTCCTGCGAAACACGCGCGGCGGTCGCCTGTCCGAGAATAATGGCGCACCCGTAATAGCGGGACTGACCCTCAAGCCGCGAGGCGACATTCACCGGATCGCCCAGTGCAGTGTAGTCAAAGCGTGTGTCGCTGCCCATGTTGCCCACGACGCACTGGCCGGTGTTGATGCCGATTCCAACCTTCAGCGGGTGTACCCGGTGTCCGTCGCGGCCCGTGGTCCGTGTGCCGGAACGCAGACGCTTTGCATTGAAAGCCTCCACATCGGAGATCATGCGCAGGGCGGCATGGCAGGCGGCATGCGCGTGTTCCTGGTGATCCAGCGGCGCGTTCCAGAAAGCCATCACAGCGTCACCCATGAATTTATCGATGGTCCCCTGGTTGTCCATGATCGCCTCGGACAGGATCGTCAGGAACCGGTTCATCAGAACGGTCAGCGCCTGCGGGTCATCGCGGTATTCTTCGGCGATGGCGGTGAAGCCACGGACATCGCTGAACAGAAGCGTAAGCTGCCGTGATTCCCCGCCCAGAGTGAGTTTGCCTTGGTTGCGGCTCAGCTGATCCACAAGGTCCGGCGAGACATATTGCCCGAACGCGCTGCGGATTTCGCGCCTTTGCCGTTCCTCGCGCAGGTAGTTCACCGTCGAGATCAGCATGATCGCGGTCGCCGTTGCCAGCACCGGAAAGGTCGGATCAATCAGCACGCGGTGCTCGTGGAACATGAAATAGGACCAGGCGACATATCCTGAGAGCAGCACAACAGAAGACGAAATCAGCAGCCGGGCAGAAAGGCTTGGGGCAAAAATGATCACCAGCGTGCAGAGCACAAGTGTCAGGACCAGTTCAACGGCGATGGCATAATTCGGTCGGCTGAGCAGCGTCTGTGCCATGATGTTTTCGAGCACCTGTGCGTGGATTTCCACCCCGGCCATCGGGATGCCAAGCGGTGTCGCGCGGAAATCTTCCAGCCCGATGGCGGAGGTGCCCACAAGGACCAGATGCCCCGCCATGCGACCAGGCGGCATGCGCCCCCCGATCAGGTCAGCCGCCCGCACGTAACGGCTCTGCGAAGAGGGCGTGAGATAGGGCCAGACTGTGCCATCCCGCGCGGTGGGCACAAGCTGGCGGGCAAGGACCACCCCCTCGATACCCGCGTCGTTTGTGCGGATTGCATAGGTCCCGCCGCCGGTCGCCACCCGCAGCAGTTCCGGTGTCAGCCCCAGCCGGATCTTATCCTGCACCATCATCACCAGCGGGACGCGGCGGTAGACGCCATCGGCATCCGGCCTTGTCGCGAACATGCCGCGGCCGGCGGCGTTGGCCTCAAGTGCGGGAAGGTTCTGCAGAATGTCGGGAAACCGGAGCAGGAAGGGCGTCGGGTCAGGCCCGATCAGTGCAGGGGGCATATCAACCATTTCACGCTTTTCGGCACGGTTTCCTGCCAGCGAACGCACGGTGGCCTGCCCGACAATGACCCGCGACCGGGCAAAGGCCTGCGCCAGCAGATCGTCGTTCTCGGGCATGCCGGAAAGCTGCTCTGCGAGCTCCGGGGGCATGTCCGGATTGTCCCGTGCGATCTGCGGCGGCGACAGGCGGTCCGGTTCGGCAAAGACGATATCGAACCCGATGGCCACGGCACCGTCGGCTGTCGCGCGATCCACCATCTCGGCCACGCGCGTGCGGGGCCAGGGCCATTGGCCAATCTCCTCGATACTGCTGTCATCAACATCCAGGATCGTCACCGGCAGAGGGGTGATATCGCGGGGTTTGGACTGGTGGTAGAGATCAAAAGCGGTGTGTCGCAGCGTTTCAACCGGCAGCGGGTCACCGATGCGAATCGCCAGACCGCACAGGAGCCCCAGAAAAGAGATGACCCTGATCCAGCCCAGCCACTTTGAAAACCACTCTTTCATACCCGGCTGGACCCTGACCGTAATTTTCTTAATGAAATCAGCGCACAGGCTGAATTTTTGCTTAGCTACTGATGATTTTGACGAATTTCCGCAACGGATCAACCCTGCGGGATTCGTGAAATTGTTTCCAAAATGTTACCAAAGACCCAAAAAACCTTGCCGGTTATGCGTTTTGTGGCAGCATTCAGGCAATTGTCTGGTGGGAATGTGTTGTGGTTCACATACGGATCACGGGGGTATTGGTAAAAGTTTAACTGATTTATTAATGCGGGGATTTCAGATGTGTCGTTGCGCGTCACTGACATAAGTCAGCCGCTGACCGGTACACATGTACTGAGTGCGGATGGTGACGGACGCCTCGTTGCGCCGGACAGCGAACAGCTGTTTGGCGGAGACTACACGCGCTCGGGCAACGATCTCTATGTCTCTGCAGACGGCCTGCCGGACCTCTATATCCCGGGATACTTCAGGGGCGCTCCGGCTGACATCATGGATGCCAGCGGCGCCGTGGTCCGGGGGCCGGTTGTCGCGCAGCTGGCAGGACCGGAAGCGCCGGCTCAGTATGCCCAGACAGGTGGAACGACGACGCCGGGCGCGAGCCCTGTGGGGCAGGTCGAAACGCTAGAAGGCGCCACGACCGTCCAGCGTACCGACGGTTCTGTCGAAACCCTGCAGGTGGGGTCGCAGATCTACCAGCAGGATGTGGTGCAGACAGCTGATGGCGGATCTGTCTCCATCACCTTTGTGGACGGCACAATTTTCACGCTGGCCTCTGCGTCACGCATGGTCATCGACGAGCTGATCTATGATCCCGGGTCCGCGTCGAATTCCGGCGGTTTCAGCCTGTTGCAGGGCAGTTTTGTTTTTATTGCCGGACAGGTTGCAAAAACCGGCGGCATGGAGGTCAGTACACCGTCCTCCACCATGGGCATCCGGGGCACAACGGTTCTGGTTGAAGTGACCGCGGACGGTGGTGTTGTAACCAGTTCCGTGACACTGACGCGCGACCCGGATGGCAGTGTGGGCCGTGTTGAGCTGCGCGATGTTGACGGCAACCTCGTGGCAACGCTGACCGATATCAACACCAAATGGCTTGTGTCCTCAGCTGGTGGCGAAACCCGTGAAGTGGCACGTACCCTTCAGGATGATGCAGACGACAATCTGCTGATCGCAGAGGCATTTGCGGCCTTC